>NZ_JAIEZP010000001.1:3109090-3420000 GCF_019679475.1 Hyphomonas sediminis | reverse complement strand
GAAATCCTGTCTGAACATGGGGGGACCACCCTCCAAGCCTAAGTACTCCTTACCGACCGATAGTGAACAAGTACCGTGAGGGAATGATGAAAAGAACCCCGATGAGGGGAGTGAAACAGATCCTGAAACCGGATGCCTACAAGCTGAGGGAGCTCTTCGGAGTGACCTCGTACCTTTTGTATAATGGGTCAACGACTTAGTGTTGCGTGCAAGCTTAAGCCGTTAGGTGTAGGCACAGCGAAAGCGAGTCTGAATAGGGCGACTGAGTACGTAGCATTAGACCCGAAGGCAAGTGATCTAGGTATGGGCAGGCTGAAGGTGCGGTAACACGCACTGGAGGGCCGAACCGTTGAATGTTGAAAAATTCTCGGATGACCTGTGCCTAGGGGTGAAAGGCCAATCAAACTTGCTGATAGCTGGTTCTCCGCGAAATCTATTTAGGTAGAGCGTCACGGTTGAGACTCCAGGGGGTAGAGCACTGAATGGGCTAGGGGTCCTCACCGGATTACCAAACCTTATCAAACTCCGAATACCTGGAAGTTATACGTGGCAGACACACGGCGGGTGCTAACGTCCGTCGTGAAAAGGGAAACAACCCAGACCGCCGATTAAGGCCCCCAAGTCATAGCTAAGTGCGAAACGATGTGGGATTGCTGAGACAATCAGGAGGTTGGCTTAGAAGCAGCCATCCTTTAAAGAAAGCGTAACAGCTCACTGATCAAGCGATCCTGCGCGGAAAATGTATCGGGACTAAAGTTATGCGCCGAAATCGCGGGCTCGTAAGAGCGGTAGCGGAGCGTTCCGTAAGCCGGTGAAGGTGAACCGTGAGGTTTGCTGGAGGTATCGGAAGTGAGAATGTTGACATGAGTAGCGACAAAGCGGGTGAGAGACCCGCTCGCCGAAAGTCCAAGGGTTCCTGCGTAAAGCTAATCTGCGCAGGGTTAGCCGGCCCCTAAGGTCAGGCCGAAAGGCGTAGCCGATGGGAACCACGTTAATATTCGTGGGCCGTGGGATGAGTGACGGATTCCGAAAGCTGTACGAACTTACTGGATTGTGAGTGCAGCCTGGGGGTCCCTGGAAATAGCCTCCCACATTAGACCGTACCCTAAACCGACACAGGTGGACTGGTAGAGCATACCAAGGCGCTTGAGAGAACTATGTTGAAGGAACTCGGCAAATTACCTCCGTAACTTCGGGAGAAGGAGGCCTCATATTGGGCAACCAGTACTGAGGGGCACAAAACTGGGGGTTGCGACTGTTTATCAAAAACACAGGGCTCTGCGAAATCGCAAGATGACGTATAGGGTCTGACGCCTGCCCGGTGCCGGAAGGTTAAAAGGAGATGTGCAAGCATTGAATTGAAGCCCCGGTGAACGGCGGCCGTAACTATAACGGTCCTAAGGTAGCGAAATTCCTTGTCGGGTAAGTTCCGACCTGCACGAATGGCGTAACGACTTCCCCACTGTCTCCAACATAGACTCAGCGAAATTGAATTCCCCGTGAAGATGCGGGGTACCCGCGGTCAGACGGAAAGACCCCGTGAACCTTTACTACAGCTTCACAGTGGCATTAAAGAATATATGTGTAGGATAGGTGGGAGGCTTTGAAGCTCTGGCGCCAGCTGGAGTGGAGCCAACCTTGAAATACCACCCTTGTCTTCTTTGATGTCTAACCGCGCCCCTGGATGGGGCCGGGACCCTGTGTGGCGGGTAGTTTGACTGGGGCGGTCGCCTCCCAAAGTGTAACGGAGGCGCGCGATGGTAGGCTCAGAGCGGTCGGACATCGCTCGTTGAGTGCAATGGCATAAGCCTGCCTGACTGCGAGCTCGACGGAGCGAGCAGAGACGAAAGTCGGTCATAGTGATCCGGTGGTCCCGAGTGGAAGGGCCATCGCTCAACGGATAAAAGGTACTCCGGGGATAACAGGCTGATGATGCCCAAGAGTCCATATCGACGGCATCGTTTGGCACCTCGATGTCGGCTCATCACATCCTGGGGCTGGAGAAGGTCCCAAGGGTTCGGCTGTTCGCCGATTAAAGTGGTACGTGAGCTGGGTTCAGAACGTCGCGAGACAGTTTGGTCCCTATCTGCCGTGGGTGTTGGATACTTGAGAGGATTTGTCCCTAGTACGAGAGGACCGGGATGAACACACCTCTGGTGGACCTGTTGTGGCGCCAGCCGCATTGCAGGGTAGCTATGTGTGGACTAGATAACCGCTGAAAGCATCTAAGCGGGAAACTAACCTCAAAACCAGGTATCCCTGAGAGCCGTCCAAGACCAGGACGTCGATAGGTCAGGTGTGGAAGTGCCGCGAGGCATGAAGCTAACTGATACTAATTGCTCGATCGGCTTGATCCGAAACTCATGTGTAGTTGAAAGCGCAGTCTTTTAACGACACTTCAGTCAAGACATTTTGGTTTCTTACAATCGCAAACTGGTTTCCGCCGACCTGGTGGTTATGGCAGGGGGTCCCCACTGGATCCCATCCCGAACTCCGTCGTTAAGCCCCCTTGCGCCGATGGTACTATGTCTTAAGGCATGGGAGAGTAGGTCGCTGCCGGGTCTGCCGAGCCCAGTTGGCGATTGTAATACTTGCAGACACGTCTTTCTCTTACTACGAAGACCGCTTAAGGGCGGTCTGCCGCAAAGATCACTCGATCGATGCGGCTCCGTCCGGCCCCGGCGAAAGCGGCGGGCCGGATTTTCGTTTCAGGGGATACTCTCCGGGGACGAACAAGTTAGCTGACGCGGGATGGAGCAGTCCGGTAGCTCGTCAGGCTCATAACCTGAAGGTCACAGGTTCAAATCCTGTTCCCGCACCCAAAAAGGAAACCCCCGGTCCCGGAAACGGAACCGGGGGTTTTCTGATTCCGGGCGAGGTCTTATCGGCCAGATTTCCGGCGGTTCGTTAGGTTTGTTTCTCGCCCGTGATGTTGCCGTTTCCCGCCGCTTTGTCGGCGCGCAATGCGCGCGAAGGGGGGAGGCAGTCGCCGAAGAGGAGTTCGTCGCCACCCTCTTGCACAAAACGACGCCCAAAGGGCACAGCGCCGGGGCTTGGGGCCGGTAAATGGCATCGACGACCGCTACAGCCTGACATTTAGTCGGACATAGTATTGCCCGCCATCGGTATCGTAAGGGGCGTTGCGCGAGTAGATCAGGCCTTTGCTGGCTTCGAGACGCGCCTCTTCAGGATATTCGTTGAAAAGATTTTCTGCGCCGATGCGCAGGGTGGTTTGTGCGCCGATGTCCAAGGTAGCGCCGACATCAACAAACAACTCTGTGCCGAAGGTCTGAACGACCGTGCCTGTCTGGTCGGAATAGTCCGCCCATGGCCCGATCACGCGAACCCGGCTGTCCAGGCGAACCGGGCCGCGCGCATACTCAGCAGAGAATATCCCAGCATATTTGGGGAAGATCCGTTCAAATTGTTCAATCCGAAGTGACGACGCGCTGGCAGCAACGTTCACCACTTCCGTTTCGTTATAGTTGCCCAGGATCCGCAGGCTAAGCTCGCCGCCCGCAAATGGACGGTCATGATCAAGCGATAGATCGAACCCCGATGTGCGGGTGTCGAAATCGTTCTGGTAAAACTGAACCCGTGTGATGCTTTCTCCGCCAGGGATGTTCAGGGCCGCGAGGCTCGATCGTTCCGCATCCGTCAGCGTGTAAGTCTCAGAATTGAAAATGCGGTCGCGCACGTCAATGCTGTAGACGTCAAGGCTTGCCGTAAACGCGCCCTGTGGTCGCCAGACGAGACCTGCAGAGAGGTTGGTGGAGGTTTCGGGCCGGAGCGAATCGATACGCGTGCCGCTACGCTGGCTCAGAATGTTTGCCACCGGCCCGACTGGCGCAAACCGGCCATTGGTGAAGATATCGAGCGTCTCAGGATCAACCCCTTGGGACGTCCGCTCCGAATAGCTTTGGGCGGGCGTGGGCGCTTTGAACGCAGTCGAGACAGTGGCGCGCGCGATCAGGCCGCCGCCAATATCCTGGCGCACGGATAGCTTGCCATTTAGCCGGTCGCCATACGAGTCGAACTCCTCGAATCGTGCGGCAAGGCCAAGCCGCGTCGTCTCGCTTGGCTGGATGACCGTATCGATATAGGCCGCCGAACTGGCATGCCCATAGGTCCTGGCCTGTAGTGCGGTGTATCCGGGGAAACCGTTGGAACCGGAGGTGAGCCCGTCGGCTGCGCCCGGTCCGATTTGGTAAGAGGCCGAATCGCCCGCGCGAATGCTGTACCGCTCCAGGCGGTGCTCGAAGCCAAATGCGAACTCGATGGGGCGCGAAGTCAACATGCCCGGGGACAAGGTTTTCTGAAAATCAGCATTCAGAGTATATTCCCGCTGACGCAGGCCGCCCGCATTGAAGCTGAGTGGGCTTTCCGGCCCCATCGAGGCGTTGATCGTGTCGTAGAGAAAATAGCCAATGCTGTTTTCCCCCGCGCCGAAGCTGAGATCGTAAGACAATCCTTTCGCCGTAGTATGTTTGAGGCCTAGCATGACCGAGCCATCTTGTTCGTCCTGGCCGAACTGAGGCTTGAACCCGTGTGGGTAGAGATCCCTCAAAGACCATCCGTCAAACGCCGGGCTGATGGCGTAGGCGCTCGACGCATTCGGACTGCGCCAGTTAAAATCGGAAACACCCTGACCCCAGCTATAACTGGCGAGCGCGTAGACGCGGCCCAGAGGCGTTTCATGGCTTGCCGTTGCCAGCGTGCGGAAATCTTCCCGTTCAGGCTGCCCCCATTTCTGCACCGGGTCGGGCAAAGCGACGTCCGGATGGGCTTCAAGATAGTCCAACGCATCCTGGCGTTGGCGCGCCCGCGATGTCGGCGCCGCGTCGCTGTAATCAAAGGCGAGGCGAAAGCTCCCATCGCCGGTGTCCATGCCGCCGCCGGCGCCGAAGCGTTTCTGGATGCCATCTCCGGCATAGTATTGGCTGTATTGCCCATAAGCGTCGGGTGCGGCGTCCTGACGGGTGATGACATTGATCACCCCGGCGATGGCATCCGAACCGTATTGGGCCGAGGCGCCATCGCGCAGGACTTCAATACGGCCGATTGCGTTCGTCGGAAGCTTTGAAAGATCAGACGACTGAGCGCCACCCGTGTTCAACATTGCCGAGCGGTGACGACGTTTCCCGTCGATGAGCACAAGCGTGTGATCAGCAGAGAGATTGCGCAGGCTATAGGGGCGCACAAACACCGCGCCGTCGCTGAGTGGGCGACGCTGAACATAGAAGCCGGGCACCAGAGTGGCCATCACATCCGTCAAATCGTCGGAGACCGGCGCCGCAATATCTGAAGGGCCAAGCACCTGTATAGGCGACATGCTTTCGATTGCCGGAAGGCCGGTGCGAGATCCGGTGACAATGACGGTTTCATAGACCCTCACCTTGTCTGCCGGCGCAGGGAAGAGGGGCGGGCGCGATCCTGTCGGGGGAAGCGTGCGCGGTCGTGGCAGGGCACGGACAACCCACGCGCCGCCCGACTGCTGCTGCGCCTTGAGCCCGGTGCCTTCAAGCAAATAGGCGAGCGCTGCCTCCGGCGTCATGCGCGCCTTCAGGGGGCGTGTTTGAATATCGGGTAAATCGCTTGAGCTGGCGATGATGACATGGCCGGTCTGTTCCGACAGGCGATTGAGGGCGTCTGGCAGTGGCAAGGCAGGCACAGAAAGCGGGACGCTCTGCGCCTCAGCGAAACCGGGCGCCAGCAGGCAAGACAAGCAGATCAGGACCAGCGAACGCATGAGCCAATCAGGGGATCAGAAAAACGGTGGTGATTGATCCCCTTACAAGCCGATGGCGATGACAGGCTGATGACAAGACGAGCGGCGGCGTCAGTTCCTCGGCAGGTGACGTAGAAATGTCGCAGAAGCCAGACCGGTCCGCCCTTAGAATTCATCCAGAACAGACCGCAACGCGCCCACGAGTTGAACGCAATGGGCCGGCGTGTTGTAGAGCGTCGGGGTGATCCGGACGCAGGCGCCGTTGGCTGGTCCCGCCCGGTGGGTCGTGAACACACCGTGCGCCGTCGCCAGCTTTTCCACGATCGCCTTGTTTTCCGTTACGCTGCCGCGGCCCCGGATGCGGAAGGACGTAATGCCTGCATGCAGGCGCTGGTCCTCAGGCGTGAGGATGTCGAGACGGGGATCATCGCGCAGGTCGTTGACCCATAGATCCCGCAGATGGGCAATGCGGGCCGCCTTGTTCGCCGCGCCCACCAGGTCGTGAAAATCAAGGGCGTCATTGATCGTCAGGAACGTCGCGAAATTGGTCGTGCCCGTATGAATTCTGTGGAACGCTTTGCCGGTGCCGTCCGGGCGTTCGGAGATGTTCGGGCTGATATCCGCCTCCCGGCCACGCCGGATGTAGAGGAGGCCCGCGCCAATCGGGTTGCCAATCCATTTATGCAGGTTGAAACCTATGAAGTCCGCCCCAAGATCATCAATGCGGAAATCGGTCTGCCCCCAAGAGTGCGCAGCATCGACGATACAGTCGACACCGAAACCACGCGCCAGCTCCACAATCTCTCGTACGGGGATCTTCAACCCTGTCCGGTGGCTGATATGGGTCAGCAACAGCAATCGGACGGACGGATTGCCCGCGAGCGCCTGCCGGTAAGTTTCAAGAATAGACTCATGTGTGGCAGGCTCGGGCATTTCGATCCGAATGACTGCAGCGCCGGCCTGCTCGGCGCGTGTCTCCATAGCTGTCTGGATGGAATCGTAATCGAGATCGGAATACATCACGGCGTCATCGCTCGTCAGCGAGCGGTAGCCGCCAACCAGCGCGAGGAGCGCCTCTGTCGCGCCGCGCGTGAAGACAATTTCGTCATCGTTTGCGCCGAGCATGTTCGCCAGCCGCTGTTGGACCGGCTGCAGATCAGCATAGTAGCTTCGGCGGGCGTACCAGGAATTGTCCCGATTTACCTTCTCGGTGTGTCTGAAGAATGCCTCCATCACCGGGCGGGCCATCACCCCCCAATAGCCGTTCTCGAAATTCACCACGTCGCCGGTCACATCATACTGGGCCGCAATATGGCGCCAGTAGGCTTCATCCCGGGCGATATCGCCAGGCAAACGCTGCGCCGGGGCCGGCGCGGGCGCCGCTTGGCTGGGGGCGGCGGCAAAGGACGCCGCTGCAGCAGCGGCGCCCTTCATAACCAGACGTCTGGTAACGTTCATGTCTCTTCCCGAGATCAGAAGCTGACATCCAAGCGGACGTAATATTGACCGCCATCGGTATCATACGGCGCATTGCGTGAATAGATCAGGCCGCGGCTGGCCTGATAGGTCGCCTCATCCGGATACTGATCAAAAACGTTCTCAGCGCCAACGCGGACGGAGAGGGCGTCGTTCACGGCATAGGACGCGCCGATATCAAACAGGACCATGCTTCCGAAATCCTGAAAGATGTCGCCTGTGGCGTTACCCGAATAGTCGCGCCAGGCGCCATAATAGCGCATGCGACCGAACACGTCCCATTTTCCAAGTGCATAGGACGCCTGAAGGTTGCCAGTGTGCTCCGGAATGGTCTTCTCGAACCGGTCAGCGCCTGTGGCATTGGCCGCAAAAGCGCCGCCCGTTACATCCGTCTTGTTGTAGTTGTAGGCGCCGGTGAACGTGAGATCGCCCGGGCCAACGGGCCGACCGTAGGATACGACCAGATCGAGACCCTTGGTGCGCGTGTCAAAGTCGTTCTGGTAGAAGTTGACGCGCGTGATGCTTTCAGCGCCGGCGACGCCGAGGGCAGCGAACTGGGCACGCTCTGCATCTGTCACGGCAAAGGTAGCCGATGTGCTCAGGCGATTTGTTACGTCAATCTGGTAGATGTCCAGTGTGGCGTTGAGGCCAAAGCCGGTATTCCAGGCGATGCCGGCAGTCAGGTTTTCAGACTCTTCTGGCTCGAGCGGGGAAATCTCGACGCCGTCGCGCTGGGAAATCACAGCCGCGACCGCGCCTTGCGGGCTGAAGCGACCACTGGTGAAGATGTTCAGCGTCGTGGTGTCGAGGCCCTGGGACGTACGCTCGGAGAACAGCTGGCCCGGTGTCGGCGCACGGAAACCGGTCGAGGCCGTCGCGCGGACGGCGAGGTTCGGGGTCACTTCAAACCGCGTCGAGACCTTGCCGGTCGTATTGCTGCCAAACTCGGAGAAGTCTTCATAACGGACTGCTGCGCCAACGGTCCAGCGATCCGTAACCGGAGCTTCAATGTCAACATAACCGGCAAAGCTTGTCTGGTCGGACGAGCCTGACTGGTCGGGCGAGAAGCCCGGGAAGCCGTTCGAGCCGGACGGGAAACCTTCTGCGGCAAGCGGACCGACCGCATAGGAGGCGTATTCACCGGCCCCAATGCGGTACGTCTCCTTGCGGCGTTCTGCGCCGAAGGCAAAGGTCAGATCGTCCGACAGGAAATCCAGCTCGGCGAGATAGACAAAGTCCGCGTTCAGGTTCAGCTCGCTTTGCGTCAGCGTGCCGATATCAAAAGATGTCGGGCTGGCCGAGCCGAGCGAGGCGTTGATCGAGGTGTGCATGTAATAGTCGATCTGGTTGCGGCCATAGCTGGCGCTCAGATCATAGGAGAAGGGACCGTCGCCCGCGCTGCGGTAGCCGCCGGTGATCGAGAAGTCGGTGTCATCCTGGCCGAAACGTGGCGAGAAGCCCGCAGGATAGATCGCGGAGAGATCATAGTCCGGGTCGATGACGCTATCGCCATAGGCGCTGGTGGAAACCGGGTTGCGCCAGTTGAAGTCCGACACGCCCGCGCCCCAGCCATAGGTCGAGAAGGCGTAAACTTCGCCCACGCCCAGGTCATAGGCGGCGTTTGCCGCGAACCGGTAGGCCTGTCGCTCCGGTTGGCCCCAGTGCTGAACGGGATTGGGGACGTTGAGTTCCGGGAAGTCTTCCTGCAGCTGCTCAGCATCCGGACGTTGGCGCGAGCGCGAGGTTTGTTGGGAGTCGGTATACTCTCCAGACAGGTTCAGGAAGCCGTTTCCGAACACGAAACCCTGCTGGGCGCCGAGCCGGTACTGCTCGCCGTCGCCTTCATAATACTGGCCAGCCTGAGCGAAGGCGTTGGTTCCGGCGGCGTCGTCAAGGATGACATTGATCACGCCAGCGATCGCGTCAGAACCGTATTGGGCCGAAGCGCCGTCGCGCAGCACTTCGATGCGCTTGATGGCGTAGGAGGGGATTTGTGCCAGGTCGGGCGCCTGCGCGCCGTTCGAACCAAGCAGCGCGGATCTGTGGAACCGTTTGCCGTTCACGAGCACCAGGGTGTGGTCGGCCGACAGCGAACGCAGGCTGGCCGGGCGCACGAAGACCTGACCGTCAGCCATCGGAAGACGCTTCACATTGAAGGACGGCACCAGCTGGGCAAGGGTGTCCATGACTTCGTCGGAAGCCGTCAGATCGATCGCCTGATCGGAAATGACATCCACCGGAGCAAGGCTGTCAAAGGTTGTGCGGGGCGCGCCGCGCGTGCCCGTGACGATAACGGTTTCCTGAACGCTGACATCGTCCTGAATGTCGACCGGTTCGGCCAGGGCAGTATTGCTTAGGCACAGCGCGGCGCCGGACGCCGACAGCACAAGCGCTTTGCGCAACAGGATGGGAGAAGTCATGAGTTACCCCTGAAGAAATACCTGGCGGTGTGAGGTTTCACATCCGCGCCACGCGTCCGCGTGGTCAGGGGGAAGACAGATCATCCGGCAGCGTGTTTCACGCCGGCTTCAATCTTCACAAAAGGTTCATCGCGGCTCATCTGCGCGTCCCGAAATTACCACGCCCTCCGGGGTCGATGACACGCCCACAGGGTAGCTGCTCTCCAGGCCTGTCAGCACCTGATCTATCTGGTCTGTCCGGAAAGACAGCGTCAAACGTAGATCTGCCGGCGCGTCGCGCGCCAGTGTCAGCGGTCGGGCGCTGTATTGGTTCATCCCGGTAATGATATCGCGCAATGACGCATCCACGAAGGATAGGCGGCCCGATCGCCAGGAGAACTCCTGATCGGCATCGAAGGTGCGAACCGGCCCGAAGCCGGAGGCCGCACTGACAATGATCTTGTCGCCAGCCATCAGCGCTTGTCGCTTTTCCTGCCCCAGGGCCGTGACCTCGACATGGCCATGGTCAACCGCCACCGACACCCAATCGGGTTGCATCTTGACATCGAAACGCGTTCCCAGGACGTGTACGGCGTATCCACCCGCCGTGACAGTGAGAGGCCGGGTTTCGTCACGCGCGATATCGAAGAAGGCATTGCCCGCGACAAGTTCAAGCTCACGTGCGGCGTCGGTCATCCGGCCGGATACCCGGCTTGCGCCGCCGAGTGTGACCATACTGCCATCGGACAATGTAAAGGTTTCGATCTGGCTGGTGCCGGTTTCGATCAGGATCGTATCGACCGGAGCCGGCATCACAGCCATCAAGCCAACGGCGGCGGCGCTGGCAAGAAGAGCGGCCGCGGCGGCGCCTGTAAAAGCACGGCGTGACAGCGATACCCGGCGCGCCGACAGAACGTCGCCGCGCGTTGCAAGCAAGGTCTCAACCGCGTCGACATCGACAAGATTGTCCCACAGTCCGTTTGCCTGAACAAAGGCGCTGCGGTTGTGCGCAGATGCGTTGAGCCAAGCCCGGAACGCGCCATCCGTCTCGGCCGTTATGTCACCTGACGCAAGACGGGCGACCCACGCGCGCGCCTCTTCGCTGGCAGCATCGTTCGAGGGCGTATCGGAACGGGAAGGCGGGGGGCGTTGTCGGATCATCGGGGAGACTTGTTGTTAAAGGGCAGGACATCGGGCCAGGTCGACGGTGGCTCAGCTGTCCAGTTCTGCCGAGAGAAGATCGAGCACCGTTTTGAGCTGGCGCGAGATGTCCGCCTGACTCCATCCGGTTTCCCGTTTGATCTGTGCATATGTCTGCCCTTTGAACCTCGTCCGCAACAGGATCTCTTTCTGCTTCGGCGACAGACGCTCAATGGCGCGCGCGACCCGTTCAAGATCCTGTTTGCCTATGAAGACAGATTCCGGCGTGTGTTCTTCCACAATGCCGGAAAGGTGTAGCGTCAGATGCCGGGTTACAAACGCATTCCGCCGGCGCACACTGTCGATCGAATTGAGAGCCAAGTTGACCGCCGTGCGAAAAAGGAAAGCGCGTGGCGAGTGGATCTGGCTCAGATCCTCCAGCCCGGCCAGCCTTGAGAAGGCCGCCTGCGCAATGTCTTCAGGTTCGGGGGGGCCGACACCATAAAGTTTGCGCAATCTGCCGATCAGCTCGGAATAGTGATTGCGGAACAAGCCCGCGAGAAAGCGTTGTCGATCGGCGCCCGAGCGGTCTGACGGAAAAGAATGAACGTTTGTGGAAACAGGCGGCGTGGGTTGTGCCACCCGGTCGAGCCCGCCATCATAGAGTTCTTTCTTCGCCGGCATTGTTTGTCCCGTCGGTTGCTCGCCCGCTATTGGGGGATATCGGCGACGGTTCTGTGACGCTTTGTTGAAGCTCTCTTGACGGCCATGCCCCAGCGCCGCGCGCCTGGTGTAGCGCGGCGAGACAAGGCAGGTCGCGGGAAGCAATGCGCCCAGCTTTACCCGGTGAGGTCATAAGACGGGGATAAGCAGCGCCGGAAACAACCAAACACAATATCCGCCAAGCGCGATCCAGGGACCAAATGCAATGGCGGAGTGGCCGCTTAGCGGCTCTTTCCTCCGCCAGGACGATACAAGTGCGGCCAGAATTCCGCTCAGGGATGCGATCATCAAAACTTGCGGAATTCCCAGAACACCAACCCACATGCCGATCGCGCCGAGCAGTTTCGCATCACCGCGTCCGAGACCGTCCTGCCGGCGGATCGTGCGGTAGCCTACTTCGACGATCCACAGGATGCCGTAGCCTGCCGCTGCCCCCGCTAAATGCCAGGGCCAACGCTCTGGAGCATAGAGAGCCACCATAACTGCGCCCAGCAGCAAGACGGCCAGATTGAGCCGGTCCGGCAGGATGAAGGTACGGAAATCGACGATCGAGAGCGCAAGCAACAGCCACCCAAACAGTGCTGTGAAAGTCATCTCCAGGGGGGAGCCTGCCTGGCGCGCAACGGCCGCCAATGCGATCAGGCCGCCGGCAAGGCTGGCCAGGACAGTATCGCGGCCAATTGGCAGCCTGTCATCCTGCCCGCCGGGGCTCATTCCGCTCTGGCCGCCCTGCAATCTGCGGGTGGCGGTGTTGATGGAAGCCCCCACGAAAAGCCCGGCAGCTGTGAAGCCGGCAGCTGAAATGAGTTCAATGCCTGTCACAGCGAGCGCTCCTCACGGCGGGTTGTTCCGTCGGGCTGCGGAGGAGGACGGCTCGTTCGGCATGCTTACGTCATAGTCCGTCAGTGGACATGGGGGGAAGGGGGGCGTTGACTGTCGGCTCCGTTGGAGCGGTCATTTCCCCGGCACGGCAGCATTGGCGGCTACCGGATCGAAACTGTCAGAGCATTGCGGGCCGGTATCGCCCGCCTTGAGGAAGCTCAGGCAATAATAGGCCGCGCGTGTGCCATCCGGGAATGTCGGCCGGCCATGCCAGTCATATTGCCATTTCGAGCCGGTCCACAAATTTATGATGATACGCCCGGGTGTCTGCGGAATGGGGTGTTCGGCGGCGGTCGCTGTGTGCAGCAGCTTATCATTGGCATACCAGCGGATCTCGTCGGGGGTCCATTCGAACGCATAGAGATGCACTTCCTTGCTGGCGTCAAAGCCAAGGGGTAGTTCAAGATAACGATAGGTCGCGCCATCGGTGAAATAGTTGCCCGTCACCATGGTGAGGTCCTTGCCAAGGAACTCGATATCTATCTCGTCATGGGGCTCGTCGAAATTGCCGTCCGTGTGGGTGAACATCGAGCTGACGGTGCCGGAGCCTGGGGCGGGGGTCATCACCACTTCATAGCGCCCGAAGGAATAGAAGCCGCGGCGCTGGTATTCGGCGCCGGCAAAAATCTTGTCGCCAACGCGCTTGCGACGCAGTTCCAGCTCAACACGGTCATCGTAGAAATGTATCTGCCGGGCCAGCCAGGCCGGGTGAGCGGAGGGGTAGCTGAAATTGGATTTGTACCAGCGGGTCGGGTCGTGCCCGTCCCCGAAATTGTGGATGAAGGATGCCCCCGCGTCTGCGTCGGGCGCTATCGGCGGGTAGGGCTCTGCTTTGGGGGGCGGCTCTGAATGAGGCGCGTCCCAACCCGCTGACACGACAACTGGCGCGGTCAGAACAGACCCTGCGAGCAAGGCGATTGCAGCCAATCCAAGGACTGCGCCAAGCCAGTTACTTTCCGGTTCCCGCAATTTTGCCCAGCTCGCCATCAACCTGCCCCCAAACTTCCAGGCGCGCTCCCCGAAGCGCCCGGCTCCCACCCGTAAATACGCCCTCGGAAATGAAGAAGGCGGCCGGTGGCCGCCTTTCTGCTTTCCTTTTTTATTCAGCAGGCGCCGTCAGACTTCACGACTGCCGGAACGGTCTTCAGGATGATCATGATGTCACCCCAGAAGGTGCGGCCCTTGGCATAGGCCGTATCGAGACGCACGCGCTCGGGATAGCTGGTGTTGCTGCGGCCGCTGACCTGCCACAGGCCTGTGATGCCGGGGCGGACGCTGCAATAGTCGGCGAAGTTTTCGCCATACCGGCTGCGCTCGGACATCGAGATCGGGCGCGGGCCGACGAGCGACATGTCCCCTTTCAGCACATTGATGAGCTGCGGGAGTTCATCGATCGAGGTGGCGCGGATGAAGCGGCCGAGCGGTGTGACGCGCGGGTCGTTAACCAGCTTTTGCGTCAGGTCCCACTCGCGCTTTGCTTCTGGATCGGTTTCCAGCAGATGCTGCAGGCGAAGATCCGCATCCGGGACCATCGAGCGCAGCTTGTAGCAGCTGAATACACGTCCGTTCTGACCGTAGCGCTTGTGCGCGAAGATCGAGCTCTGGCCATCCTGAAGGCGAACCAGAAGGCCGACCGTCAGGAGCAGCGGAGCGATGAAGATCAGGCCAATCGAGGCAACGAGAATGTCGAAAGCGCGCTTGGCAGTGAACGAGTTGCGCGGATTAGGGCGTCTCGGTTCGCTGATGACAAGCGTCTGCTCATCGACACCGCCAGAAGCGTCGGTGATCCGGAATTCCATTGGTAGTCCCCTTTGTACTCTACGCCGCTATACATTCGTTTTCCCGCGCAGCTGCTTCCTCAGCCGTGGTCCCCTTTTGACCGGGCCGCGCGGGGCTCATGTATTGGCGTTTGCAATTCGTATACCACTTTCCCGTTTGCGAAATAAGGCCTTTCCGAAAGTTTCTCCCCACAAGCGAAAGTATTCGTCAAATAATGGCACACGATGCCGACCGCCTGAGCAGTCTCATTGGTTTATGGTTGGTTAAACCTGAATAGAGGGCAACGGCCCCCCAAATTTTGGTGAGGCGAGACAAAAAAAGCGCCGCAGATCGCGGCGCTTTTGATCGATTCTGGTGCAGAATTCGCGGGATCAGAAGATCCGTTCACCGATCCGAATCGTGTCGCCGGGTTTCACGACCGTCGTTGCTGTCAGATCGTAGGCAACCTCTGCCGGAGCATCGATGCTCTTGATGTAAACGACCCGTTTGTTCGCCCGGTAAGTGTATCCGCCCGCAGCGGCCACGGCGTTCTGAACGGTCAGTCCGCTGGTGAAGGGATACTCGCCCGGACGGCCAACCTCACCCAGGATGTAGAAGGGGCGATAGTTGATCACCTCGACGCTAACGCGCGGGTTCAGGATGTAACCATCGGACAGCCGGCTAGCGACTGAGGCCTCAAGTTCGCGCGCCGAAAGGCCGATAGCGTTAACCTCGCCGATCAACGGCATGGAAATGGCGCCCGAACCGTCGACTTCAAATTCGCCAGACAGATCCTGATGTCCAAAAACAGTCACCCGCAGTCGATCACTCGAGCCGAGCTTGTAGGGGGTGACGACCTGAGAGGTGGTTACCGGGTCCGCATCGCGGGCGCCCGCGGTGCCGCCGGTCGTGCCACAGGCAGAAACCATCAGGCCAAGAGCAAGGGCCACAATGGCCAGGAAGGAGCGAAGCGTCAGCATGCTGCAGGGTCTCCCAGATTTGAATTTGAGGGGCGGAATGAGTGCCGCCCGGTGCATTTGACTAAGTTTCAGGTGTTAAGGAAAGCAACATCTGTGCCGAAAAGGCGCGCCGCGGAAAGACGCCCGGTGAGGAACGCGCCGGTGTCGAGGCCGATCCTGCGATTGTCGCGGTGGATTGCGTCTTCTGGTGTGTGTCCGTGCACGACCAGGTGATCGAATCGGGCGCCGTCCTCGAGGAATTCGTCGCGGATCCAGAGCATGTCGCGCTGGGACTGTTCGTCCAGGCTGAGGCCTGGGCGCAGCCCGGCATGCACGAACAGATAATCGCCCGCGACATGATAGGGCTTCAGGGCTTGCAGGAATTTGAGGTGGCTTTCCGGCAGGCGCTCCCGGAAGTTTTCCCAGAGCTTGGCCCAAGCATCGCGCACCTTGGCCATGTCGTCATGAGAATTGAGGCTCGCGCGCGCATTCGGCGGGGCAAAGCCATAGGAATAGAGTGTTTCAGCGCCGCCAAACCGGGTCCACTGCATGCCGAAGCCGACCTCTTTCAAGAAGCGTAGCAGGGCTTCTTCATGGTTTCCGAGCAGGAAGACGGGGTCATACCGGTCGAGCGCGCCGCTGGAGAAATACTCCAGCACATCGCGCGATTGCAGGCCGCGATCGATATAGTCGCCCAGGAAGATGATCTGGGGCTTCACGCCTTCTGGCAGCTGGGCAGCGTCTGCGTCGATGATTTCGACAAGGCGCGTCAGCAGGTCCATGCGGCCATGAATGTCGCCGACGGCATAGAGGCAGACCCCTTCGGGGGCTTCGGTGATGCGTGGGGGCTCAGCCTCAACCGGTTCGCTGGCTGCTTCTTCGCCGGCCTGCAGAACGCGGAAGCCGGAAAGTAGTGAACGGCGCGCAGCATCGGCCGACCGTGTGAACTGGCCGAACCGCGTCCTGAGCGCGTCTGCAAGTTTTCCTCTGGTCAGAGCCATTCTGCGTATCCCCGGATTGCCGAAACTATCCGATTAACCTTGTAATTCCAAGAAACCCGGTCAGTAATTCAATCCTTCCCGGCAACACTTTCCCAACAATAGCCTGCTGCCCAGGCCATGTGCATGGTGCCGGCGGCCAGGCCTGAATAAAGGCCGCAGAGCGATTTGCGGCCAATGGCGATGGCCGCAGAGGCGCCCGCCAAAATGCTGAGATATCCGAGCGGCAGCGCCAGGGCAGGCCAGAAGGAAATGCCCGCGAGCAGCCCGAAAATACTGCCAGCCAGTGCAAAGATGGGCACTGCCTGGCGCAGTTTCAAACGGCCCTTGTGCTTGCGCAGGTTCCGCGCGCGGCCTTTGCCATAATTGAAATACTGGCGGGCGAGCGCGCGGACCGAGCCGCGGGGCACGTATTCAATGCGGATGTCGGCGTCCAGCCAGACCTTGCCGCCGGCGAGGCCGAGGCGATGGTCATATTCGGCATCTTCATTATGCGAGAAGGTCTCGTCATAGCCGCCGATCTGGCGGAACCAGGCAATGTCGAATCCGGCATGGTGGCCATGGTCAACGAAATGCGACCGACGCCCGCCGCGATGGGCCGAGCCGCCAGAGCCGAGCAGGGTATCGACTACCCACGCATTGGCCTTTTCGAAACAGGTCTCACCAACGGCATCCATTGGGATCACGACCGAAGCAGCGCCAGTCTGTTGCAGGGCCTCGGCGACATGCAGGATGAAGTTCTGCGGATAGATGGAATGGGCATCGCACCGCACCAGCCAGCGGGTATTGGAGCCGCCGAAGGTGCCGGCAGCAAAGTTCATGGCCGCCGATTGCAGTTTTTTCGGGTTTTTCATCAGGCGCAGGTTCGGAAACTCGGCCGTCAGGCGTTTGACGATATCAGCTGTGCCATCCGTGCTGCCGCCATCGGCCACCACAAGCGGCACCAGCCGCAGGATCGGGCTGCCTTGCATCAGCGAGCGGATGCAGGCTTCAATATGGCGCTCCTCATTCAGCGCCGGGATAACGGCGAGAATGGAAGCCGGGTCCACGCCCAGCGGGGCGGGCTTGAAAGAGGCGGTGTTGATCTGCTTCAGCATGGGTTTCGGGCCGGTGGGTTCCTGCATTTCGCCTCACAGGAGCAAGTTCCGTTCCAATGTATGCCCGCAGGTTCAGGATGGGTACATTAACCAAGACGCCTCACCCGCGCAGGAGGCGCGGCCCCAGGAGCGATCAATTCTCCTGTGGGTGACCTAGCGAAAGGCTTGCCGCCACGCACGTAGTCCATACTGTAACGAAGAACGATAATCCCCGGGAGGAAAGCATGATCGGCGTTGTCGCAAAGCTGAAAATTCAGGACGGTAAGCAGACCGAATTTGAACAGGTCGCCAAGGACCTCATGGCCAAGGTCAAGGCGAATGAGCCAGGCTGCCTGACCTACCAGCTCTACAAGGCCAAAGGCTCGTCCACCGATTATATCTTCATGGAACAGTATGCCTCTGCCGATGCCCTGAAATCGCACGGCCAGACAGAGTATTTCAAGGCCGCTGGTCCCAAGCTCGGCGCCGTCCTCGCCGGCGCGCCGGAAATCCAATATTACGACATCGTTGAATAAGAAGGCCGCGCCGTCATGGATCTCTCCCTTTCTCCAGCTGACCTAGCTTTCCAGAAAGAAGTGCGCGACTGGATCGCCGCAAACTTCGACGATGACATGCGCCGCAAGATGTCGCTTACCAAGAACGGCTATATCGATAAGCCGACCCAGGTGAAGTGGCAGCAGAAGCTGTATGAGAAGGGTTGGATCGCGCCGAACTGGCCGAAGGAACATGGCGGCCCCGGCCTTACGGCGGCTCAACGCCACATTCTTCACGCGGAGCTTTCCGGCGCCGGCACACCCAACGTCGCCCCGTTCGGCGTCTCGATGGTCGCCCCGGTCATCATGGCCTTCGGCAATGAGGAACAGAAGAAGCAGCACCTGCCGAAGATCCTTTCTTCGGAAGTCTGGTGGTGTCAGGGCTATTCCGAGCCGGGCGCAGGCTCCGATCTTGCCGGCCTTCAGATGTCGGCCGTCCGCGACGGTGACGAATATGTGCTGAATGGCTCGAAGATCTGGACGACGCTCGCCCAGTGGGCCGATATGATCTTCTGCCTCGTGCGCACCGACAAATCGGGCAAGCCGCAGGAAGGCATCAGCTTCATCGTGTTCCCGATGAATCTGCCGGGCATCTCGGTCCGCGCGCTGCCGACGCTCGACGGCCCGCCGGAAGGGCGCCAGGAAATCAATCAGGTCTTCTTCGAAAACGTCCGGGTGAAGATCAAGGACGCGCTTATCGGCGAAGAGAATAAAGGCTGGACTTACGCGAAATACCTGCTCGAATTCGAGCGGGGCAACGCCTACGCTTCCGGTTTGCGCAACATGCTGCGCAAGGTGAAGAAGATCGCCTCGAAGGAAATGAACGGCGAAGCGCCCGTCATCCGTGATCCCGATTTTGCCCGCAAGCTGTCGCAGACCGAAATCCGCATCGAAGCGCTCGACGCAACCGAGCAGCGGGTTCTCTCGGCGCTTTCGGCCGGTCAGAATGTCGGCCCGGAAAGCTCGATGCTGAAATACCAGGGCTCGGAAACCCAGCAGCAGATCACCGAACTCGCCCTTGAGGCCGCCGGTGTCTACGGCCATCCCTTCATGCACGACACGCTCGCGCTGGCCGAGGCTGGCTCGAATGTGGATTGCCCGACGCCGGAACACACGCTGACCGCCGCGCCGAGCTATTTCAATTACCGCAAGACGTCGATTTATGCCGGGTCCAACGAGATCCAGCGTAACATCATCGCCAAGGCAGTGCTCGGCCTCTGAGGCCGAGCGCATCCGCACACACATTTGGGAGGAATGAATGGCGGCAACCGATGCGGTTAAGCCGGGCTTCTTGACGCGCCTGTCGTTTGGGATCGGCGGCGCGGCAGACGGCATCAAGAATAACGGGTTCGATTACGCTCTTCTGTTCTTCTACAGCAACATTCTCGGGGTGGATGCGGGCCTTGTCGGCGCCGCCCTGATGATCGCGCTTGCGGTTGATGCGGTGTCCGATCCTGTGGTCGGCTACTGGTCGGATAATCTCCGCACACGCTTTGGCCGTCGCCACCCGTTCATCTATGCGGCGCTGATCCCCACGGCGGTCGTCTACTTCCTCACATGGAACCCGCCCGCCGGGCTCACCGCCAACGAGTTGTTCCCCTGGCTGGTCTTCACCACCATCGGTGTGCGCCTTGCCTTCACCTTCTACGAAGTGCCCAGCTCCGCCCTCGCTGCCGAGCTGACGCAGGACTATGACGAACGCACCTCGCTCATGTCGCTGCGCTATTTCTTTGCCTGGTTTGGCGGGCTCACGATCCAGATCCTGCTGTTCCGCTTCCTGCTGGTGCCGACGGAGGAAACGCCCATCGGCGTGTTCAACATCGCCGGCTGGAACACGTATGGTCTCATCTCGGCTTTCTGCATTCTTGGCGCTGTCCTTATTTGCGGCGCGGGCACACACAGCCACATACCAAACCTCAAGTCGCCACCGGCGGCGCGACAGCTGACGCTGGGTCGCATTTTCCGCGAGATCTTCGAGACAATCTCGAACCCGTCCTTCCGGGCGCTGTTCCTGGCAACGCTTTGCGGGCTTGTCGCCACCGGCATTTCAGCAACGCTCAACCAGTATATCAACACCATCTTCTGGGAGTTCGATAATACCGAGATCGCCAACCTCACCATGGGCGTCTACATCTCGGCGATCCTGGCGCTGATCATTGCGCCCATCGTAGGCAAGACGGTTGGCAAGAAGCGCGGCGCCATCACCATCGGCATCCTCGCTTTTACCATCGCGCCGCTCCCCGTGATCCTGCGCTTGCTGGGCTTTCTGCCACCCAATGGCTCGCCGGAACTTTTCCCGATCATCCTGACCATCACGATCTTCGACCTGTCGCTCATCATCGCCACGCAGATGCTGATGGGCTCCATGGTGGCCGACATCGTGGAGGATTCTGAGCTGCAGACGGGCCGCCGGTCGGAAGGCATCTTCTTCGCGGGCATCAGCTTCATCCGCAAACTGTCACAGGGGGCGGGGGTGTTCACCGCGTCCATCGTCCTGCATGTCGCCAACATGTCCCAGGGCGGCGGCGCGGCGGCGGCAACCGAAGAATCGGTGCGCAGCCTCGGCTGGGGTTACGCCATCTCGCTACTGACAGCCTGGACGCTGATGATCATCTGCATCAGTTTCTATCGCATCAGCCGGGAGAGCCATGCGGATAACCTCGCGCGGCTGAAAGCGCTGCAATCAGGTCAGGATGCGTCCTAAGCGGCGCATCCTGACCCCCAGGGTTTACCTGACTGAAATGTCATGTCGGCGCGATTGCGCCATAATTCGCTCCGCAATAGAGCCATTATCATGACCCATCTGCGCAGCATGACCCGACACGTTTCCAAACTGCTTGCAGCGGCCTTTGTTGCGGCGCTCATGGCGCTGACAATGGCCCTCATGCCCGTCTTTGCGCAGGGCGCGCCGCAGGAGCGCGTGCCCCAGTCGACAGGCGATATCAGTCTCACCTTCGCGCCCCTCGTCCGCCAGGCTTCGCCGGCTGTCGTCAACGTCTATTCCGAGAAGAACGTTACCCAGCGCGGCATGACGCTGGAACAGATGATGTTTGGCGTCGCCCCGCAGAGCCGCGTTCAGAACTCGCTTGGCTCAGGCGTTGTCGTCGGCGCGGACGGTATCGTTGTCACCAACAATCACGTCATTCAGGGCGCAGACACGTTCCGCGTCGTGCTCAGCGACCGGCGCGAATACGCTGCCGAGCTGCTGCTGGCAGATGAACGCACCGACCTTGCTGTCCTGAAGATCAACACGGAAGGCGAGCGCCTGCCCGTTCTGCCCTTTGCCGATACGCGCGACGCGCAGGTCGGCGATCTTGTGCTCGCGATCGGTAACCCCTTCGGCGTTGGCCAGACCGTCACCAACGGCATCATCTCCGCCACCGCGCGCACCGATGTCGGCATCAACGACTACTCCTTCTTCATCCAGACGGATGCGGCCGTGAACCCCGGCAACTCCGGCGGCGCGCTGGTCAACACGCGCGGCCAGCTCGTCGGCGTCAACACCGCCATCTATTCGCGCAGCGGCGGATCAGTCGGCATCGGCTTTGCCATCCCGGCAGAGATGGTGAAGCGCGTGGTGGACGCTGCCGTCAATGGCGGCACCTTTGTGCGCCCCTGGCTCGGCCTCGCTGGCCAGTCGGTCAGCTACGATATCGCCAAGGCCCAGGGGCTCGATCGCCCGATCGGCGTGATGGTCACGGAAGTCTATCCCGGCGGCCCGGCTGAGAAAGCAGGCTTGCGCCGCGGCGATCTCGTCACCGCCATCGATGGCCGCGAAGTGTTCGACGAAAAGGGCCTGAAATTCCTGGCCGCGATCCGCAATCCCGGTGAAACGGCTGCGCTTTCTGTCCTGCGCGGCGGCAAGACAAGCACTTTCAGCGTGAAGGTCGCGCCTCCGCCGGGCGCAACCGAGGCCGATGTGGTGCTGCTCACCGGCCAGTCCGTCTTCAACGGTGCCCGCGTGATCGAGCTTTCCCCGCGCCTCGCTGAGGAGAATGGCCTTGATCCCTTCACCCGTGGTTCGGGCATCTATGTCCACTCGGTCACTCGGGGGACCATTTCCCGGAACTACTTCCGCCCGGGCGACATCATCCGGTCCGTGAACGGAAAGCAGACCAAGACCGTCAAGGAAATTCAGGATGTTCTGAAGCAGAATGCCCGCGAATGGGACATCGAGCTGGAGCGCAACGGCCGTGTCGTGCGTGGCAAGGTCCGCACCTGACAGCGATTAAGCCGGGCGGCGCATATAAGGGATTGCCCCATTTTCCGCCCGGCTGCCTTCTGTCATAAGGCGCCCATGACCTACCGTATTGCCGCCTTCTACAAATTCTTCCGCTTCCCGGATTACCAGGAACGCCGCGCCGAGATCGCCCAGCGCTTCTGCAGCCTTGGTATCCGGGGCTCGGTGCTGATCGCCGAAGAAGGTGTGAACGGCACGATTGCAGGCACGCATGAAGGCATCGAGGCGGCGCTGGCCACCCTGCGCGCCATTCCCGGCAATGAAACGCTGGAAGCGAAGTTCGCCGAAGCCGAGAAGATGCCCTTCCTGCGCCTCAAGGTGCGCCTGAAGCGCGAGATCGTCACCATGGGCGTGCCGGGCACAGATCCCAACAGCCTCGTCGGCACCTATGTGAAGTCGGAAGACTGGAACGCGCTGATCTCAGATCCCGACACCGTGCTGATCGACACGCGCAATGACTATGAAGTCGCCATCGGCACGTTCGAAGGCGCCATCGACCCGCAGACCGAAACCTTCCGTGAGTTTCCCGAATGGTTCCGCCAGTTCCGGGCCAAACTCGAGGCGGAAGGTCGCTCCCCGAAGATCGCCATGTTCTGCACCGGCGGCATCCGCTGCGAAAAGGCGACGAGCTTCGTGAAAGCCGAAGGCATCGAGGACGTGTTCCATCTCGAAGGCGGCATCCTGAAATATCTCGAAGAGACGCCCCAGGAAAACAGCCTGTGGCGCGGCGAGTGCTTCGTCTTTGACGAGCGCGTCTCGGTCAATGCCGACCTGACCCCCGGCAGCCATGTCCTCTGCCATGCCTGCGGCCATCCGGTTTCGGAAAGCGAGCAGGCGGACGCGGCTTATGTCGAGGGCGTCTCCTGCCCGCATTGCATCGGCACGATGACGGATGCTCAGCGCGCCCGCTTTGCCGAGCGCCAGCGCCAGATAGATCTGGCACGGCAGCGCGGCGAGGCGCATGTCGGCCCCCGCGCGGCGGCGAAGGCCGGCTGAGCCAGCGCTTTTAGTTCCAGGGATTGAAGCGGCGCGGGATCACAGGCGTGCCGTCTTCCTCGCCCGTTTCACGGTGCGGGGCCGGGGCCGCTGCAAAGCTCTCTTCCTCCGCTACGCCGGGAACGGTTTCGGGCAGATCTTCCGTGCCATCGATGATCAGCGTGCGCGGCTCCGTTGGAGCTGGTTCTACCGGTTTCTCCGGCGGGGCGGCCACAGGCTGGGTACCCGCAAAGCCAACACCATAGGGAATGCCCGACAGTGAGAAGCGCTGTTGCATCGGGTTCGGCGCGGCAGGCTCCTCCGGCGCGGGCTCCGGCTGCACTTCCTGTTCAGCCATGGATTCTGGCGCCGCCGCGACAGGTTCAGGCTGCGACTCAGGCTGAGGTTCAGGTTCCAGTGCAGCCCAAGTCTCCGCTGGCGCTTCAAACACGGCCTCCGGCGCATGTTCAGGGGCAGCCAGCGCAGGGGCCTCCTCCATCGTCTGTTCCGGCATCGCCGGCTCGGCCTCTTCCTCGATTTCTTCGACCGGGCCAGTGTCCACTTCGGCATAGGCCGCCGGCAGCGGCGCGGGCTGCGGCTCAGGCTCTGGCGCCGCCATCACAGGCTCCGGAACGGGTTCGGGCTCCGGCGCAGCCACGGCCTCAGGCTCAGCCACAAATTCCGGCTCAGCGTCCGCGATAAACTCAGGCTCGGGCGCCGCAGTCGCGACTTCCGGACCCGCCATCGGCGCCGTGTTGTTGATCTGGTCTGCCAGCGTGGCGACCGCCGCCGTGATCGCGCCTTCGCCGTCGAACGAAGTCGTCTCATCGGTCACTGTTTCGGGTTCCGGCTCAGGCTCGGGGGCGGGCGCGGCGGCAACCGTCTCGGGCTCATCCTCGGAAGCCTCCAGCCCTGCGAGCAGGGTGCGGATCGCCTTCTCCGTTCCGCGCGCATAGCGGTGCGCGTCATGGAACAGCTCGCGCACGAACAGCGGATAGGGTCGTCCGGCGGCGTCCTTCTCGTCAGCAATCTCTTCAGGAGAGCAGGTCTCGATCTCGCGGCCCAGCGCATCGGTCAGCACCACGCCGTGCGGCTCCGGTGTCAGCACGACCCGGTAGCCCTCGGTATCGTGTACGATGGTGCCGTTCTCCCCCTCGATCCACGAGACGCGCTGCTTGCGCGTCATCTCGCCCAGCTTGTCGATCAGCTTCTTGGTCGAAGGATGCAGCATTCTTTTCCCGCCTTCTCATCCGTTGTTCACATCACCTGCCACTAGAACTAGCCGGTCAGCGCAGAAGATTCAAACCTTGCATCCATGCTGCATGCTCCGGAAATACAGCAGGATTTTGTGAACCATATTTCCCTGCTCCGGCGAACAAGATCAGGGCAGCGGCGGCAGATATGTCTGCCGGGCGAGCAGTGGGTTTCCCGTTTCACCTGTAAATTCCAGCCGGAACCGGTCACTTTCGCACACAAGCACTATCTCCCCGGCTTCCTCCGGCGGCGCGCAGGCGGCCTTCAGCTCTTCAGCCACATCGCTGAGGCGGCTGCGTCCGGCCCGGATGCCGCCCGGCCCCGCCACATCTGCCGCGCTGGTGGAGACAGCGCCCGTATATCCGCGCGACCAGTCGGGCGTCACGACATAGAGCGGGGCCCCGGTTGCGGGAATACGCGCTTCAAATGCAGGCAGATCGGGATCAGGCAGCGACACCACTTCCAGGCCTTCGAACGCCCGCTCCATCGCGGGCACGGTGAAAGGCGCCGCTTCGGTCAGGCCTGCGGCGCCGTCAGGGCCGATGCGATAAGGGGCATCCGCCTCGCCCGGCCCAGCCTTTCCCTCTGGCGCTGTGCAAGCGGTCAGCAGCAGGATCGAGGCAAGGCAGGAGGCACGGCTCATGGCCTCATTGTATGTCGGAAATGTCCGATGAGAGAAGGTCTCTCACTTCTTTTCTCACTTCGGCAATATCCTGGATGAAGGTCTTGATCGGCTGGTCTTCCACCACGGAAAGGTCGGTCCGGAAGCCGCGCACAACACCGTCCGGCGAGACGAGCAGATAGCTCGGCGTCCAGCGGATCTGCAGCGCGTTGCGCACGCTCGCGTCATTGTCCAGCACGACGGACGGGATCGAATAGCCGGCTGCTTCGAAGTATTTCTCCAGCGAGCCATACTTGCCGAAGAGTTCTTCCGGTGTTGTCCGGTTGGCGTTGGCCGGCGTGTGCAGCGACACGAATTCGAGATCGGGATCCTGCGCAATCGCGCGCGAGAGCGCTTCGACATACGGCCCATCCGCGACACAGTCGCCGCACCACGCGCCCCACACATCAATCACGGTCCAGTGCTTGATATCTGCCGAGCTGAATGTTCCGCCGTCAGAAGTTGGCGCGGTGAACTCGGGCAAGTGCTGGCCCAGCAGGGCATATTGGAACGGGCGCCCGTCCGCGTCGCGATAGGTGCCGTCTTCATTGTCCTGCGCGCCGGGTGGGGGCGCAGTATTTTCGGTGATGAAGCCCTGCGCCTTTGGGCCATCGGCCACGTCCGTTACTGTAGGTGCCGAAGCGGTCTCCTCTGGTGCAGGCGGCGCTGCGGCGGGCGCGCAGGCGCTGAGGATAAAGGCGGCGGCAAGGGCAGCATATTTCATCTGGCAGGCTCCTGACTTTTGTCGAGCGTGCCACCTGTGGGTGTCGGGAAAAAGGCAGCTCAGCTCAACCGACCCATAAGCAAAAGGGCGGCCTTTGGGGCCGCCCTTCGCAATTTACCGCTGATCACTCGGCGAAGTGCCGGAAAATCAGGCTTAGCTGTAGATTTCGAACAGGCCGGCAGCGCCCATGCCACCGCCGATGCACATGGTCACGACGCCCCACTTCGCTTTGCGGCGCTGGCCTTCCAGCAGGATCGAGCCGGTGCAGCGGGCGCCGGTCATGCCGAAGGGGTGGCCGATGGAGATCGAGCCGCCATTGACGTTGTATTTCGCCGGGTCGATGCCGAGGCGGTCGCGGCTGTAAAGGCACTGCGAGGCGAAGGCTTCGTTCAGTTCCCACAGGTCGATGTCGTCAACCTTGAGGCCGTGACGCTCCAGCAGGCGCGGAACGGCGAAGACCGGGCCGATGCCCATTTCGTCCGGATCGCAACCGGCAACGTTGAAGCCAGCGAAACGACCGAGCGGCTTCAGGCCGCGCTTTGCGGCTTCCTTGGCTTCCATGACGACCACAGCGGCGGCGCCATCGGAAAGCTGGGAGGCGTTACCCGCGGTGACGTATTTGCCTTCTTTGACGACCATGCCGCCGGAGAAGACCGGCTTCAGGCCGGCAACCATTTCATAGGTCGTGCCCGGACGGTTGCAGTCGTCGCGGTCAGCGATCACGTCCTGGAAGGTTTCTTCCTTGGTTTCCTTGTTCACCAGCTTCATGCGGGTTTTCAGCGGCACGATTTCCTGTGCCATATAGCCCTTCTGCTGGAACTCGGCGGTGCGGCGCTGGCTCTCGACCGAATACTCGTCCTGGTATTCGCGGCTGACGCCATAGCGCTCGGCAACGATTTCGGCGGTTTCGATCATGGTCATCCAGATCGCCGGCCAGGTTTTGGCCAGTTCCGGGTCGAAGTATTTGTAGCGGTTGGAATGGCCCGAGCCCTGGACGAGGCTGATGCTTTCCACGCCGCCGCCGACGGTCACGGCTGCGCCTTCGTTGATCACGGTGTGCGCAGCGTTGGCGATTGCCTGCAGGCCCGAGGAGCAGAAGCGGTTGATGGTGGCGCCCGAGGTGCTCGACGGGCAGCCAGCTGCCAGTGCGGCGTTGCGAGCGACGTTGTGACCGGTGGCGCCTTCAGGCGCGGCGCAGCCGAGGAACACGTCTTCCACGGCAGCGGCTTCGACGCCAGCGCGCTCGAGCGCGCCCTTGATGGCGTGGCCTGCCATGGTGATGCCATGGGTGTCATTGAGCGCGCCGCGACCGGCCTTGGTCAGGGCAGTACGGGCTGTTGAAACGATTACGGCTTCACGCATGGCTTCCTCCTGGATGTGCTTACCTGTTTGTGCGGCGCACCCTAGTAAGGGAATTGCCCGGACGGAAGCCTTCCCTTTACGTCAACGTCTGTTGGTCGCAGCAAAAAGCCCGCTGGCGCAACCAGCGGGCTTTGAACTTTATGTCTGAAAGGCCTTGCGCTTACGCGCTGACTTTCGGCTTCGGCGCAGAGGCTTTTACCGCCTCGTCGACGTAGGCTTCGAACTTCTCGAAGTTCTCGACGAACATCTCGGCCAGCTTTGCCGCTTGCTTGTCGTAAGCGGCGCCATCGGCCCAGGTGCTGCGCGGGTCGAGGATCTTGGCGTCAACGCCCGGAACAGCGACCGGAACGAGGAAGCCGAAGGTCTCGTCCTTGCGGAACTCGACATTGTTCAGCGAGCCATCGAGAGCAGCGTTCAGCAGGGCGCGGGTTGCCTTGATCGGCATCCGGTTGCCCTGGCCATAGGGGCCGCCGGTCCAGCCGGTGGAGACCAGCCAGCAATCGACATTGTAGCGCGCGATCAGCTCGCGCAGCAGGTTGCCGTATTCCGACGGGTGGCGCGGCATGAACGGGCCGCCAAAGCAGGTGGAGAAGGTGGCCGAGGGCTCGGTCACGCCTTTCTCGGTGCCGGCAACGCGCGCGGTGTAGCCCGAGAGGAAGTGATACATCGCCTGCGCCGGGGTCAGCTTGGCAATCGGCGGCATGATGCCATAGGCGTCCGCCGTCAGCATGATGAGGTTTTTCGGCTGGCCGCAACGGCCTGTCAGCGAAGCGTTCGGAATGGCTTCGATCGGGTAGGCGCCGCGGGAGTTTTCAGCCAGCGCCGCGGAGTCGAGGTCCAGCTCGCGCGTGGTCGGGTCCATCACGACGTTCTCAAGCACGGTGCCCCACTGCTTCGTGGTGGCGTAGATTTCCGGCTCGGCCTCGGCCGACAGCTTGATCATCTTGGCGTAGCAGCCGCCTTCAAAGTTGAAGAGGCCGTTTTCCGACCAGCCATGCTCGTCATCGCCGATCAGCGTGCGCGAAGCGTCTGCCGACAGCGTCGTCTTGCCGGTGCCCGACAGGCCGAAGAAGATCGCCGCGTCGTCCTTGTCAGAGGTGTTGACCGAGCAGTGCATCGGCATGACGCCCTGGTTCGGCAGCAGGTAGTTGAGGATCGTGAAGACCGATTTCTTGGTCTCGCCGGCATAGGACGTGCCACCGATCAGCACGAGGCGCTTGGCGAAGTTCACCGCGATCACCGTCTCGCTGCGGCAGCCATGCTTGGCCGGGTCGGCGCGGAAGCTCGGGCAGTTGATGATCGTGAATTCGGATTTGAAGCCAGACAGCTCGTCCGTCGTCGGAAGGCGGAGCAGGTGACGGATGAAGAGGGAGTGCCAGGCATACTCGGTCACCACGGTGACGGGCAGGCGGTAGTCGAGGTCTGCGCCGCCGAAGAGTTCCTGGGCGTAGACATCCTTCGTCGCCAGGTGGGCTTTGAAGTCCGTCCACAGAGCGTCAAACTGGTCGGGCGTGATGGAGGCGTTGTTGTCCCACCACACGGTGTTTTCCGTCAGGGCATCACGAACCGTGAACTTGTCCTTTGCGGAGCGGCCGGTGTGTTGCCCGGTCTCGACGACCAGCGCGCCACCTTTGGCAACGCGGGCTTCGCCCGTCGCCACGGCCGTCTCGTAAAGGCGTGCCTCGTTCCAGTTTTTCTTTACGGATTTGGTCTGCACGCCCAGCTCAGCCAGGATTGCTACGGTATCGCTCATTACGCTGTCCTCGATTTCGCGAAACTTACGGGCGCCCGGCCCAGCCACCATCTGCGCCCATTAGCGCTTCGTGCGAAGCTTTTGCAACATCCGTGCCCATCCAAGATTGGCTGCGCCGCAGCATTTCGGGACGGCTAGTTGGACAGAACAGGAATGTCCATCGGTGTCATTGGGGGTGGCGTCAATTTGTCCTCCGGCTGCGCGCCGAACTGGCACAGCTTTGCATATCGCGGCAGCCCCTCTGCGCGCCGGGTCGAGGCTCCACGAAACCATGACAACGCTGACAAGCGGCCAGTTCTCGCCCGCCGGCAGAATCGCGGAGGTGCGCTCGCCCCCTGCTTGCGCGCTGCCCTCAATTGCTCCGACACGGACGCTTCTGTAACCCTGCATCCATGAAAGCGCTCAATCCCACCTTCGACGGCCTTGGCACCACCATCTTCACCACCATGTCGGCCCTCGCCGTGGAGCATGGCGCCATCAATCTCGGTCAGGGCTTCCCGGATGAGGACGGCCCGGCCGACATTCGCCAGAAAGCTGCTGATGCGCTGATGGCGGGGCCCAACCAGTATCCCCCCATGGCTGGCCTGCCCGCCCTTCGTCAGGCGGTCGCCGCACATGACCAGCGCTTCTACGGTCTCTCCTATAACTGGCAGGATGAAGTCCTCGTCACGTCCGGGGCGACCGAGGCACTCGCCGCCTGCCTGTTTGCGCTTCTCTCGCCAGGGGATGAAGTTGTTCTCTTCGAGCCGCTTTATGATAGCTACCTGCCGATCATCCGCCAGTGCGGCGCCATTCCGAAGATTGTGCGCCTTGAGGCGCCCGATTGGCGCATTCCGCCGGATGCGCTCGCCGCCGCCTTCTCGCCCGCTACCAAGCTCGTCCTCATCAACTCGCCGATGAACCCAACGGGAAAACTGTTCGCGGGCGGAGAACTGGCCGAGATCGCCATCCTCGCCCGCCGGCATGACGCGTATCTCCTGTGCGATGAGGTTTACGAACACCTTGTCTTTGATGGCGCCCGCCATCAGCCTATCGCTGCCCTGCCGGGTATGCGCGAGCGCACGCTGCGCATCGGCTCTGCGGGGAAAACCTTCTCGCTCACCGGCTGGAAAGTCGGCTATGTCAGTGGCCCGCGCGAACTCATCAGCGCCGTCGCCAAGGCTCACCAGTTCCTCACCTTCACCACCCCGCCGGATCTGCAGGCCGCCATTGCTTATGCCCTTGGCCGGGATGACACCTATTATCAGGGGCTCGCCGCCGCCTTGCAGGCAAAGCGGGACCGTCTGGCCTCGGGGCTCGCCGGCATCGGCTTCACGGTCCTGCCAGCAGACGGCACATACTTCCTCACGGTGCTGACCGATGGCATCGGCCCGGCGCTGGAAAGCGACGAAGCCTATGCCCGCTGGCTGACGGTAGAGGCCGGCGTTGCCGCCATCCCGTGCAGTGCCTTCTATGCGGGCGAGGCGCCACCGCAGAACATGGTTCGTTTCTGCTTCTGCAAGCAGGACAAGGTGCTTGAGGACGCGATCAGCCGGCTTGCGGCCAAGATAGGTGGCAAGTGATCAGTCTGGCCGGTAGCGCAGCGCCCATGTCACCGTGAAGATGCCGTTGTTGTCGAGCCCCGGAACAGGCCGGCTCAGTGGCTCGGCCCATTCCAGTCCAAGCGTCGCGTAGTCTTTGTAGGATATGCGCGTGCCAATTCCGGCGGAGCTCAGATCAAATGTCTGCGCGCCAAGGTTACTCACCACGATGCTGCCGTCGGCATAGTCGGCAAACAGATAGACTTCGCTCTTTGCAAAAGAGCCTTCATCCAACGGCCGCCAGGCGGGCTCGAAGGAGAGGGCATAGCCCTTGTCGAAACTGACAAGCCCGTTGTCGAAGCCGCGCCCATATTCGATACCGCCGATCATCAGCCGCTCATTCGCTGGCAGAATATCATCCGACCACTGCCCACTTGCCTTCAGGCGCAGGAACAGGTCGTCGCCCATCTTTTGCACAATGCTGGCCGTGGCTTTCACCTTGGTGAAGCCCGTGTCCCCGCCGGCAACGGTCGTGTTGGCGTCGCCCAGGTCCAGCCCCTGCGCCAGGGTCAGCCCCAGCGTGGAAGACCGTTTTGCCGACACCCAGGACGCGCGCGCGCCGAGCCGCGCAGCAGATATGTTCTCGTTCGCCAGCACGGAGCCAAGTGCCGTATTCGTGCTCTCGGTCCGGTCGATTGCGGCGTTCAGGGAGACTTCCTGATTGAAGTTCAGAAGCACGGGATAGGAAAGGCTCGCCGTCAGGAAGTTGGCATTGCCTTCAATCGGCACGGAAGATGGCCGGGTTTCCTGATAGGCGCCGGCGGCGGCGAATTTCAGTCCGTCTTCGCCGATCGGCGTGGCGTATTGCACGCTTGCGGAGCGGGATTGCGTTCCGTCCGGTGTCAGGGTCAGGCGTCCACGCAGGGCGTCGCCCCGGCGCAACGTGGAATAGGCAAAGCCTGAGGCGCTGATGCGTCCGGCGTCCACCAGCCTCGATTCCCGGCTGTCATAGCCAAAGGCAAAGCCGTTCTCTTTCTCTTCCACATTCAGCACCAGCGCGACTGCGCCGGGCTCGTCCTTCAGTGTGCTCAGCCTTGGGGTAACCTTGAAGCCTTCCTCACGCCGGGCCAGCGTCATGCCGCGCTCGTAATTCTTCCGGCTGGCGGGGCGTTCGCCAATCACGGGCTTGAGGTATCCGCGCAGACGGCGCTCGTCGATCCGCTTGCCTTCAGCAGCGGTGATCACATCGCGGACATAACCCTCCGCAATCAGAATATCTACGACGCCATCGGAAAGGTCCTGCGCCGGAATGGCCAGCGTGAACAGAACGACATTGGATTTCTTGTAGGCCGACGTCATTGCGGCGGCGAGTTCTTTCAGGGTTGCCGTATCGGCGGGGCGTCCAAGGAAGGGTTCGGTCGAGGCGGCAACAATGGCGGGAACTTCCGCGCCGACGAACTGGATGCCCTGAATGGTGGCGCTTGGCGCAGTTGAAGGGGCGACGTCAGCCGCCGCCCGCTCCAGGTTCGATGTATCAGATGGCGGAATAACCGGGGTTTCGCTTTCGTATCCGGGGTCCAGCCGATCCTCCGGAACGGTCTGCGGTTCGGCGAACACCGATTGGACCGATCCCAATGAAAGCGCCGCGCTCAGCAGCAGGTAAGGTTTCAGCTGAACGCAGCGCTTCATGCAGTTATCCGTGATGTTTCATGGTTGATTAGCGGCCTCCGCCACCGAGCAAGCCCAGAAGGCCGCCCGTGATTGGGTCCAGAGGGGACGAAGTGTCTTCTTCACTGTCGCCGCCGGTCAGGTCGGCAAGCGGGTCTGTGAGGTCGGACAACGGGGCGCTCACCCCGGTAACGAGATCTTCAACCGGGCCACCAAGGTCGGCCATGTCTCCGAGGTCACCAGACAGCAGGTCTTCGACGGGGCCGGCAACATCGCCAAGTCCGTCAGCGTTGCCCGAAAGCAGGTCGGTGATCGGGTCCGTGGCGTCTGCCAGAAGGTCCGTAACCGGATCGGCCACGTCGTCCAGGCCGCCGGTGTCGCCTGACAGAAGGTCGTTCAGCGGATCGGTCACCTCCGCCAGCAGACCGCCAACGGCGCCGTCTGCGTCGGTCACTTCGGAGAGGCCGGTTGTGTCGAGCAGGTCGTTGACGCCATCTGTAACCGGGCCAAGGTCAACCGAAGCCAGGTCGCCGACTTCAAGTGCCGTGTCGCTGCCGGTGGCAAGGTCCAGGTTCAGCAGCGTGCCGTCCGTGGCAACGCCAACTTCGGCCAGCGTGCCGGTTTCCTGTTCAGGAGACAGGATGCTCAGACCAATGAGGGAGGAGCCGTCGCTGTCGCCCGCCAATGTGCCGCCGCCAAGGCTGGCAGTCAGGATCGGGGAAACTGCGCCTGTCACGCCATCGACCAGCGGTTCACCATTTTCACCGAAACCGGTCAGGGCATCGCCGACATTCGCGACCGTTTCTGTAACCGCGCCGGTAACGGACGTGATTTCGTCCGGCAGGTCGGTCTGGGCAATCAGGGTGTCGATGCCTGTAGCGGTCGAGGTCAGCAGCGTGCCGCCCGATGAGGCTGTGTCAGAAACGACGGGGATGCTGGTGGACGGATCGCCCAGATTGGCCAGGAGGCCGGTGCCACCCACGCCGCTGGGGCCGATAAGGCCGCCTGTTGCGATCATGCCGGTATCGCCGGTCGCGAAGTTGCCGCCAGGCTCACCTTGAGGGCCAGCCGGACCAGCGGGACCTTGCGCACCATCCTGACCGTCCTGGCCATCTTGTCCTGCGGGGCCTTGCGGGCCTTGGGCGCCGGGGGGGCCTTTCTGGCCAACAGTTCCGACGCTCGCATAGCGTGTGTGTCCGTTAGATTCGCAAGCGGCGAGCGCGATTGCGGCGAGCGCAATGGCGGAAACGGTTAGTCTGGGCATTTGATCACTCCTCCGTGGATCGATATCTGGCCCAACCGGAGGGGTAGCTGTTGGGGGACGCTCCGGTGCCAGCATTCCTATCTTTAAGAGAATACCATTTTCTAAATTTTGGCCGGAGCTTAGGGATTTGCGTGTTTTTTTTTACCAAGACCCCATATTTTGCAGCGCAACAGGAGAAAAACCCAATAGAAATCATCTGCATGCGGGGGCTTTCTCCCGCGCAAGCAGTTGGCTTGAAATATCTACTAAAAATAGGAGTGTTTTGTAAGTTGAACCCTTGAGGGGCAGACTTTCGGGGTCTGCTTAACCTTTTCCGGCCTGTTTTAGGGCTGATTTCAGCCAGTCCTTCGCCGGGCTGGTCAGCGGCGCTGGCAGGGCGTCCAGCGCGAACCAGCCCCAGCCACCATGCTTCTCCGGCTCCATCACTTGTGGCGTCCCGGCGAGGATACGGGCCGAGTAGACAGGGGCCACCCAGTGGCGCCCGTCGCCTGCGTCGATTGTCTCGGCAATGCAGGCGAGGCCCGTCAGTTCGATTTCGACGCCCAGCTCTTCGTGGATCTCTCGCCGGGCGGTGTCCTCGGCGCGCTCCCCAAAGTCTACCTTCCCGCCAGGTAGGCCCCAGGCCCCGGCTTCGGGTTCTTTGAGGCGCTGGATGAGCAGGATGCGCCCTTCGGTGTCCGTGATGGCCGCCCCGCAGCCCGCTTCGACTGGTTTTGACATTGGAAAGCCCCGAAATGACACAAACTGTCCGCGTTTTGACACGGTTTGACACGCGCGAGGCATAAAAAAAGCCGCCACGGGTCTCGCGGCGGCTTTGCAGGGAAGGCTCTGGAGAGGTGTAGCCTTATTTCTTCACGACGGAGTTGCACTCAACCAGCTCTTCAGCGGTGAGTTCAGCGTCCGCGTTGCGGAACGAGGTGACCGTGCCGACTTCTTTCGCGATCTTCTTGCAGACGCGCACAGTCGGGGATTTGCGCTTCAGGTCGCCGGTGCAGACGGTGCCGTCGCAGGACCAGACAACGCTTTCAGCGATGACGCGCTTTTCCTTGACCGGGTTAGCGGTTTCGAAGGTGTAGCCAGCGAAAGCGGGCAGGGCGAGGCCGGCGAAAGCGGCGGCGGCGAGTGCGGAACGGAGCATGGGAGGGTGCCTTGGTTCTGTTGTTGCTGCTGAATTTTTTCGGTGGAGCATTGCTGCCTGATTTTTAGGCTAGCGAACGCTGAATGTTTCGTCAAGCGTTCAGAGTGCTGAATTCAGGATTTTGGAGAACGGTTCGTACCATTTGCTGCGGCGCAGCACATTCTGCGGGTCTCATTGCCCCGGCGGCACAAATTGTCCAGCGGCCAGGTCTGCGTAAGGTGGGCGCAAACTGACGCAGACGAGGAAACGCCCATGGATTTCAACATCCCAAAGGAAATCGCCGACTATCTGGTCGTGCTCGACAAGTTCATCGAGGACGAGATCAAGCCCCTGCAGGCACAAGACGATAACGAGCGTTTCTTTGATCATCGCCGCGAATGGGCGCGGACCGACTTCGAGAATGGCGGCCTTCCGCGCGAAGAGTGGGAAGAGCTGCTGCGTGAAGCCAAGCGCCGGGCCGACAAGGCAGGCCACCTGCGCTACGCACTGCCCAAGGAGTTCGGCGGCCAGGACGGCACCAATCTTGGCATGGCGATCATCCGTGAGCATTTCGCCAAGCAGGGCCTCGGCCTGCACAACGACCTGCAGAATGAGCACTCCATTGTCGGCAATTTCCCGCAGATCCTGATGTTGCGCGACTTCGCGCGTCCTGATCAGAAACATCTCGCCATTGCGGCGCTGGAAGGAAAGTTCCGCGCCTGCTTCGGGCTGACTGAGCCACATCACGGGTCTGATGCGACCCACATGGAAACCCGCGCCGTTCGCCATAAGAAAGACGGCAAGGATGGCTGGCTCATCAATGGCGAGAAGATGTGGATCACTGGCATGCACGCCGCCAGCCACATTATGCTCTTCTGCCGTACCAGCGGTGACGATGGCGACGCCAAAGGGATCACATGTCTGCTGGTTCCGGCCGACGATCCGGGTGTCATCATTGAAGAGTACCTCTGGACTTTCAATATGCCGACCGATCACCCTCGCCTCAGTATCAAGGATGTGTGGGTTCCCGAAGACGCCGTGTTCGGCCCGCCGGAAGGTGGCCTCGCGCTCGCTCAGCACTTTGTGCATGAAAACCGCATTCGCCAGGCGGCATCTTCCTGCGGTGCTGCAATCTACTGCATCAATGAGAGCGTGAAGTATGCGCAGGAGCGCAAGCCGTTCGGCAAAGCGCTGGCGACCAACCAGGCGATCCAGTTCCCGCTGGTGGAGTTGGCGACGCAGGCAGAGATGCTGCGGCTGCTGATCTTCAAGACGGCCTGGGAAATGGACCAGATGTCCAAGCCGGAAGTGGCCATCAAGCTCTCCGACAAGGTCTCCATGTGTAACTACTATGCCAACCGCCTTGTGTGCGAAGCGGCTGACCGTGCGATGCAGGTGCATGGTGGTATTGGCTATTCCCGCCACAAGCCGTTCGAGCACATCTACCGCCACCATCGTCGCTATCGCATCACGGAAGGCTCCGAGGAGATCCAGATTCGTAAGGTCGCCGGGCACATGTTCGGCTTCATGGGCCCCGGCAAGCACGGCCAGCCCAAAGGCGAAACCGGCAAGGGCGGCAAGAGCGCGGAGCCGACCGACTTCGCTGTTCGCTAGTCGGGGCGTTCGGCAAGAACGACCGCAATAATCAGCAGGCGCCCGTTCTCTCGCTATTGTGAGCCAACGGGCGCCTTTTTCTGAAATACGCAGAAATTGCGGTGGCGACTGGCTCCGTGCTCGGAAATTTGTCATTCAGATCGCGTTTGACGCGAAAACACCTCTATTGGAGGCCGCCGGGAGCGAAATGTATTACGTTTCTCGCAGGATGATCGCATGGTCATTCTGTACGCTCATCGCGGAGAAGCGGAAATGAATGAACAGGAAGCCTGGCGGGCCTGGCGGGAAATCCTGACCCAGGGGCGTGATGTCACGCCATCTGAATCCGTTTTTCTGCAGCTTTGTGAATATAGCGGTCTCTCTCTGGACGAGGTGAAAGAGATCGCCGCAAACTCAAGTAGTATTACCGCCCAGAAATGGGCAGAGGCGGATCGGTCGACACCCGAAGGCGTTCGGCAGTTTTATGAATCAGTCTCGAATTGGGTGTTTGGGACGCTCAGCTATCATGCCAGGCAGGCGGAAGGAGACTACCCGCCTTTGCCTGCTACCGTTGCCGAAGAGTTGCGCGATGTTCCAGCTGGTGCCTTCCTCGATTTCGGGGCAGGCGTGGGAACGGCGAGCCTGCTCTTTGATCGCATCGGTTGGAGCGTTACGGCGGCGGATGTTTCTGCGCCGCTCATGGACTTCGCCGCATGGCGGTTCAAACACTATGGCGCTGATATCCCGATTATTGACCTCAATACGCAAGCGTTGCCGGAAGGCCGTTTCGATGTGATCGCCGGTTTCAATACGATGGCGCACGTTGTCGATGTTGCGCCGACTGTCAAACGGCTGAGGAATGCGCTCAAGCCCGGCGGGCTACTCGTTTTCGATATCGATTTCCGGACGAAGGACCAGCAGATGTGCTGGCATGTGATGGACAGTCACTATCCCTATTTGAGGATTATGCGCCGTCTCGGGTTCCGCCTCGAGAAGGTGCGCAACTTCATGTTCTACTACAGGCGTGTGGAACAAAGCGCCCTACAGGGCGCCTTTTGGGCCGTTGCTGATGGCATTCGCTACAGTCCGGTCGTTCTGTTTGTCCGTAATCTGAAAAACAAGCTCCGCGGCCGCCTTAGCCGCCGCGGATAGTCCTGTCCTGTGGTGGGACGCCTGATGGTCAGAGCGGGCTGAATTCAGCTGTGAAGTGGCGCATCATCGGTGGCTCCTTCACGATGCGCAGGCCTTTCAGCTTCTCCTTCGTCGCGGCGACTTCTTCGAGGACTTCAACAACATAGTCGGCATGGCTCTGGGTGTAGACGCGCCGTGGCATGGCCAGACGGACGAGGTCCATCGCGCCGGGGGCTTCGCTGCCATCGGGCTTGCGTCCGAACATGACAGTGCCGATTTCGCAGGCGCGGATGCCGCCCGTTTCATACATGGCGCAGGTGAGCGCCTGGCCGGGATATTCCAGTGGCGGGATATGGGGCAGGAAGGCGCGGGCATCGATGAACACGGCATGGCCGCCAGCGGGCTTCACCACCGGCACGCCCAGCGCATCGAGCCGCTCTGCGATATAGGAGTTCGTCCGTACCCGGTAGCGGAGGTAATCTTCGTCGACGATTTCCTTGAGGCCCTGCGCGATGGCGTCCAGATCACGTCCCGCAAGGCCGCCATAGGTCGGGAAGCCTTCGGTCTGGATCAGAAGCGTGCGCGCGCGCTCTGCCAAGGCATCGTCGTTCAGCGCGAGCCAACCGCCGATATTGGCAAAGGCATCCTTCTTGGCGCTCATCGTCATGCCGTCGGCGAGGGCGAAGGTGTCCCGGACGATGTCCTTGATGGAGCGCTCTTTTTGTCCCTCTTCGCGCAGCTTGATGAACCACGCATTCTCCGCAAACCGGCAGCCATCGATATAGAAGGCCTTGCCGAACTGTTTGGCGAGGGCGGCGGCGCCGCGAATGTTTTCCAGGCTGACGGGCTGGCCGCCGCCGGCATTGTTGGTGATGGTCATCATCACGGCGGGAATGCGCGCGCCTTGTTCCTCCAGCACTTTCTGCAGGGCGACGAGATCCATGTTGCCCTTGAAGGGATGGTCGAGCGAAGGGACGCGGCCTTCAGCGATTGGAATGTCCAGCGCCTCGGCGCCCATTGCTTCGATATTGCCGCGGGTGGTGTCGAAATGGGTGTTGGAGGGGATGAGGTCGCCTTTCTTGGCGATCAGCGTGAAGAGGAGGTGTTCGGCTGCCCGGCCCTGGTGGGCGGGGATGATGTGGGCGAAGTCCATCAGGTCCTTCACCGCCGCCTCGAAGCGATAGAAGCTCGGCGCGCCGGCATAGCTTTCATCGCCCGTCATCACGGCGCCCCATTGGGCCGCGCTCATGGCCGAAGTGCCGCTGTCGGTCAGCAGGTCGATGATGACATCATCGGAATGCAGCTTGAAAAGGTTGTAGCCGGCCTTGGCCAGCAGGCGCTCGCGCTCTGCGCGGGTCGTCATGCGGATCGGCTCTACCGATTTGATGCGGAAAGGTTCGATGATGGTCTTCATGGGGGCACTCCCGGCTGAAACGTCCCTGGGAGTGGGGCCTTGTTGGCACATGCCCCGCGCACAGGAACTGGTCGCGCCGCGGTTGCCTCTCCGGAAAACCGGCAGACGGCCGCGCTCAGCGCCTGTTGCGATGACCGGGAACTAGCATGTGAAAGGCGGCCCTGCCAAGCGCTGCGGGCTGCATAAGGTTAACAACGCGTTCACCAATTCAGGTGAGGAATGGTCTGTTGATTTGCTCTCAGGATGAGACCATGACCCTGCTTGAACGCGTGATCCGCGGCCACCGCTGCCGCTCGACCCATCACTTCATCGCCTTTGATGCGCTGTCCCTGATCGAAGGGGATAGTGCAGAGGGCTGGAAGTCGCTCATGCTGGTCCACCATGAACACCTGCTCAAAGGCGCCAAGGCGCCCGACGATACGTTCAAGGATTTCAAGAACCATGTGCTGCATGTGGGCGAGGGCGAGTGGGGCGGCGCACGCGCCAAGGCGGCCGAGTGGTATGCGATTTCCGTAGACCTTTTGCGCCGCAAGCGCTGGAGCGACGCAGCCTGGGCGTTCGGTGTGCTCAGCCATTATTATGCTGACCCGATCCAGCCATTTCACACCGGCCAGACCGAGGCGGAAAACGTAATCCACCGGGCGGTAGAGTGGAGCATCGCCAAGTCACGTGCCGATACCGATGCGCGGATTGCGAAGAATGGCTATCCGGAAGTCGAAGTTCCCGAAGGGCTCGGCTTCGTATCCGACATGGTGCGCATCGGCGCCCTGCGGTCGCACGCATACTATGATGTGTTCATCGGCCATTACGATCTCGACGCCGGCGTTTCCGATCCGCCGTCGGGCCTGGACGAGACGATGCGCGCGGCCATTGCCGACCTTGTGTCCTATGCGACGGCGGGCTTTGCCAAGATCATGACGCGCGCCATTGAGGAAGCCGCCGTTGCCCCGCCCAAGGTGCACCTGATACTGCAGGGTTATATCGAGACACTGGATATTCCGCTGCGTTGGATCACGGCGAAGCTCGAAGACATGGGCGACCGCGCCCAGGTCGAGAAGATGTACAAGGAATTCCAGAAGACAGGGAAGGTCATCCGTGCCCTGCCGGAGGATGACAAGGCGGTCCGTGAGATGCACGCCAAGGAAGTCCGCCGCATTTCCATGAAAACGCTGAATGCTGAGCCCATCCAGCCGATCGGAACGGAGCGTGACGGCAACATTCAGTCGATTCTCGAGGGCGCTGATGCCGGCGAGGCGGAGCACGTGGTTGAGGAAGAGGTTGTCACCCTTGTCGAGGAAATCCAAGAAGTCGATGTCGTAGAAGAAGCCGCAGCTGAAGAAGCCGACATCGAAGAAGCGGATGTCGCGGCTGAAGACGAAGCCGAGCTCTCGGAAGACGATGACGCTGAGGAGTTCGAAGACGGAGCCTCAGGCGACGACGATCTGGAAGAAGAGATCGACGACGCAGCGGATGAGGACTTTGACGATGAGGACGTCGGCGAAGAAGACGAATACGAAGCTGAAGCCGAATATGAGGATGATGTAGAAGACGACGAAGAAGAGTTCGACGCGGAAGCCGAAGACTTTGAAGACGAAGAGGATGACGAACAGGAATTTGATGCAGAGGCCGACGAGGAGGCCTCTACTGAAGAAGGTCTGGATGAGGAGGACGAGGCCGCGCCGCCGCCCGCAATCGTTGCGCCGGTTTCCGCCAGTCACCGCCGCGCTTCGCTGACATTTGAATCGCCCGTTGTCGAAGCGCCTTCCATTGGTCCGAAAACGGCCGCTTACCTCGCCAAGGCTGGGATCGAAACAGTTGGTGATCTGATCATTTGCGATCCCGACGAGACAGCCGAGCTGGTCGATGTGCGCTACATTTCCGTAGACGCAATCGAGACCTGGCAAATGCAGGCGACGCTGATGATGGAAGTGCCCGGTCTGCGCGTGCATGATGTGCAGTTGCTGGTTGGGGCGGGGATTTCCTCCCGCGAAGATCTCGCCAACGCCTCAGCCACAACCATCTTCGAGCTGGCAATGGAGTTCCTGCAGACCTCCGAAGGCTCCCGTGTGCTGCGACCTGGCGAAACGCTGGAAGAGGACGAAGTGGAAGAGTGGATCGAGTTGGCGCAGGACAGCGCCTGATCACAGGCCTCTGGGGCTCAGGCCGCCAGCTTCATAGATCGCATCGATCATCGCCATGTTCGCAACGGCGTCTTCGCCGCCTGTAAGCGGTTCAGCTTTCCCCGCGATTACGTCGAGGACGTGCGCGAGCTGGTAGTCGAAGGTCGTTTCTCCGTCTGTGGTATAACGCGTTATGTCCGTTCCGCGCTGGATAGAAATCGAGTTTCCGAGAGTTGGATGGATCGGGTTGTTTGCGCGGAGTATGCCTTCGCTGCCCTTGATTGCCAGGACGGCGCGGAACTTCTGGTCGGGCTTCATTGAGGTCCGCAGGCGGGCTGGGATGCCTCCGGGAAACTCCATCAGCGCTTCTGTCACCAGGTCGATACCGGGCGCGCCTTGCGTCATGTCGGTCGAGATGAGGCGGGGCTCGGTTCCCGCGACCGTCCGCAGCCAATGCAAGGGATAGCAGCCAAGATCCATTATGGCACCGCCACCGAGATCGGGGCGGTGACGCAGCTCGTCGGTGGAAAATGGAATGGCGACCGAGAACTCTGCCTTCATGGCGCAGAGACGTCCGATTGCTCCGCTGCGCACCTTGTCCAGAATGTCGAGAAACATCGGATGGAAGCGATAGTGGAACCCTTCGATCAGATGCCGGTCTGCGCGTGTAGCGGTGTCCACCATTTGGCGAGCTTCGCTGACATTCATCGCAAAGGGCTTCTCGCACAGGACATGCTTGCCCGCTTCCAGAGCGGCGATGGAGAGGCTCGCGTGCTGGTGTGGCGGCAAGGCGTTGTAGATGAGGTCGATCTCGGGGTGCGAAATCAGTGCTTCGTAGCTTTCCACAACTTCTGGAATGGCATGGCTTTGTGCGTACGCGCGTGCCCGCTCTGTATCTCGCGCGGCAATCGCGGAAACGATACAGTCAGAGCGCCGCTTCACTTGTGGAATCAATGACTTCGGGGCGATTTTGGCCGCGCCGAGAATGCCGATGCGGATCATGTTCGGGCCTCGTTGTGAGTGGCATAGGTAAACAGGGGGAGTTGTTTTGTTTACCCCGGCCTAACAGCGCTTAATCTCTTTCTTCATCGCTGGCCCAAAAAGATTCATCTGATTCAGAAATCGGAAACCACACCTGAGCTTAGTAGCAGGTCTCGAGGCCATCGGACCTTAGGAGTGCCTTCGCCCATGATGACTGATCTCATAGAGCACATCGCTAACACCAATGGTCTCGAGGCACCCCTCGCGAGCAAGGCGTTCGGCATCCTGCTGAACTCTGCAGATCGTCAGGGTGCTCCGCTTGCAGAAGCGGTATTCCGGTCGATTCCCGGCACGCGGGCATTGTCTGCGCAGGTCGGGGCCGAGATCGGCGCGCCGACCGGCGAGATTGCCCGCCTCATCGAGCGCACGCCTGGCGGACGCCGCTGCGTTGTAGAAGACATGTTCAGCGCGCTGCTGGATGCTGGCCTTGGCCATGATGGTCTTGCGCGCATGCTGCCCGTCATCGGTGCCTGGATGAAAGACACCTATGGCATTGAAGGCATGGGCACGCTCAGCGCCATCATTGCGCACGACGGTGAAACAGCCGCCGCTGCTGCCGCCCGCGCTGCCTGACCTCGACTGCCTGACGTACGGGCCGGTCTTTTCAACTCAGCTCAAGACCGCTACAGCCCCTCGTCAGGACTGACGAGGGTAGCTCATGACCACGACCGACACCTTGCGCGCCGATGAAGCCATCGCCGTGCGCCTGATGCAGGCGATCCGCGCCGATGCCGAAGCGCAATGCGCGCCTGACGAACTCGATCTGGTTTCTGTAACGCTGGACCTGTCGGCAACCGCCAGCAGCGCGGCGGATCTCACCTATGCGCCCCGCATCGATCGCAAGACCCGCACGATCCTCTTCACCAGCGGATCGGCCAGCGGGCCTGGTGGCGTCGTGATGACGGCAACGGTCGTCTACCGCATCCGGCCGGCGGAATAACCTTCGCAGGTTACTCCGCTGCAGGCAGGATATGTCCGTCCTTGTCCTGCGTTTCCTCGGCAGCCCCCTCACCGCTGGAAGACGCACTTGCGCTCGGCTTGCGGTTTCTGAAGATCTTCTTCAGGCGGCTCTGGACGCGGTAGGGCACCAGAAGCCAGGACGGCGTTACCAGCAGGATCATGGTCGTTGAGAACGCCAGGCCAAACACGACAGCGGTGGCAAGCTGGACCCACCATTCAGCGCTCGCGCCGCCCACATTGATGGCGCCTTCGCGGAAATTGACGCTGAGCATCAGCATCATTGGCAGAAGGCCGCAAACCGTCGTTCCGGTAGTCAGCAGGATAGGGCGAATACGCTGCGCCGCCGTTGCAAGCGCAGCTTCCTCAGGATCACGGCCATCAGACAGAAGCCGGTTGTAGGTGTCGATCAGCACGATGTTGTTGTTCACGACGATACCTGCCAGCGCGACGATGCCGGTTCCAATCATCAGGATACTGACATAAGGCAGAATAAGGTTGATGCCGACCAGGACGCCCGCTGTTGAAATGATTACAGCCGAAAGTGTCAGGATCACCTGCCAGAAGTTATTGTATTGCCACAGCAGGATAACCGCCATCATGAATAGCGCGGCAAGTGCGGCCCCGCCGAAGAAGGCGGCTGCGTCAGCCGTGTCTTCATCGGCGCCTTCAAAGCGGACTTCGACACCTGCCGGCAGGTCCTGTGTATCAATCCACGCTTTCATTTCAGCGACCACAGCGGCGCCTGCGCCTTGTTCTTTCGCATTGGCGCGAACGGAAATGACGCGCTTGCCTTCACGGCGTTCAATGGTTGAGACGCGCGGCGCCGGTTCCCGGTCAACGAACAGCGACAGCGGCACGTTGCCTTGCGGTGTTGCAATCCGCAGGCTGTCGATTGCCGAGGCGGAACGCGAGTCGGCTGGGAAGCGAACGCGGATATCGAGTTCATCGTTCGAATCGTCCGGGCGGTAGCGGCCGACGAGAATGCCGTTGGTCACGAGTTGAACGGCCGCGCCGACCTGCGCGACGTCCACACCAAACTTGCCTGCTTCGGCACGGTCGACCGTCAGCTGGTATTCAACGCCGGGCAGGGGCCGCGAGTCATCGATTTCACGCAGGTCGCTGCGGGCTTCCAGCCAACCCCGGAGAAGGTCGGCGGTCTGGTCCAGGGCTGCTCTGTCGAGGCCCAGGAGGGCGACCTGAATGTCTTTGCCGCCAGGCGGGCCCTGTTCGCGCGGACTGATCTGGAAGCGCAGCGCCGGAACATTGTTGAGGCGCTCACGGACGATCTCGAGCGTTTGGCGGCCATTATAGGGACCGTCTGCGCTCGTTTTCAGGTCGATCAGGATCTGGCCGATCGTGTCTGCCGGCATGCCGCCTGCAGCGTCCATTTGCACGCCGCCGCTGGAACCGCCAGCGCGGGTGGAAATGGCGGTGATCCCGTCAAGGTCTGCGATCTCTGTTTCGGCGCGGCGGACCAGGTCTGCCTGCTCGGCAGCCGAGAGAGCGCCCTGTGCCTGAACAAAGACGTAGGCCTGCTCGGGCTCGATATCCAGGAAAAGCTCCGATTTGTGTTGTTCGGAACCAAACCACATGAAGATCAGAAAGACGCCGGCAAAGGCAATTCCTGTGGTCAGGAACGGGCGGCGGATGGATTGGCTGACAACCTTCACATAGGCGCCGAGCCAACCTTTCGCCTTCCGCGGATCGGCATCTGCGGCGAGTGCGGCGAGGTCTTCATTTTTACCGTCAGGGCGTGCGCCAAAGACGGAGCCGAGCACAGGCAGGAAGATCAGTGCAGAGATCAGAGAAGCCGTAAGAACAAAGATCAGCGTAATTGGCAGATACGCCATGAACTTGCCGGGCATCGAGTTCCAGAACAGGAACGGCACGAAGGCAGCGAGTGTTGTGAGCGCAGAGCTGACGATCGGCCAGAACATGCGCTTGCCAGCCATTGCGTAGGCGTCACGCTTGTTCAAGCCTTCGGCCATTTTCCGGTCCGCATATTCAACCACGATGATGCCGCCATCGACGAGCATGCCGACCGCGATCACGAGGCCGAACATCACCATCATGTTGATCGTGTAGCCGAACGCTGCAAGCAGGATGAATGCCATAACAAAGGTGGCCGGGATCGAGATCCCAACCAAGGCCGCAGAGCGAAGGCCGAGCGCAGCAACGACGATGATCATCACCAGCAGCACGGCGGTCATGATGGAGCTTTGCAGCTGGCCGAGCTGAGTTCCGATCATCTCTGATGTATCGGAGGTCACAACGGCTTTCACCGTCGGCGGCCAGCTTTCCTGCTCAATGGCAATCGCCTCGCGCACAAAATTAGCCGTATCGAGAATATTGGCGCCGCTGCGCTTGACCACTTCAATCAGCAGCGCGTTTTCGCCATTGAACGTGGCAAAGCCTGTTGGGTCCTTGAACGTACGGCGCACTTCGGCCACGTCGCCCAGAGTGACGACGGCATTATCGGTGCGCTTAACTGGCAACGCCAGCGCGTCAGCGCCGCTCCGGATAATGCCGGGCACCTTGACGGCAAAGCTGCCTTCTCCGGTTTCGATCGAGCCTGCCGCAACCAGCCGGTTGTTGGCGGAAACGACCGACATGATCTCCTGATAGGAGATGTTGTAGGTTTCGAGTTTTACCGGATCGACGATGATTTCCAGAAGCTCTTCGCGCTTTCCCTGCACGCGGGCTTCCAGAATGGTGCCGTTGCTTTCCAGGCGGTCCTTCAGGTTCTCCGCGATGCGGGCAAGGCCGCGCTCGGGAACATCGCCGAAGACGTTGACAACCATCACCGGGAACTGCGCTGCGTTGAACTCCATCACAATGGGTTCGCGCGCGTCGTCGGGGAAATAGCGTTTCGCCATGTCCACCTTGTCTTTTACGTCGAGCACGGCCTGATCGATGTCAGCGTCAATCTCGAATTCGAGCACGAGTTGGGCAGCGCCCTCGGCGCCATAGGCATCGAAGGTTTTCAGGCCTTCCAGTGACTGGATCTCCTGTTCGATGGGGCGCACCAGAAGGCGCTCGGCGTCTTCTGGTGTCACGCCGGCCAGCGGAACGGTGATTGCAACGAATGGGATCGGAATATCCGGATCGGCTTCCTTCGGCATGTTTATGTAGGTGACCGTACCCGCCATCAGTACGCAGACGAGGATGGTCAGGATCATCCTCGCCCGGCCGATTGCCCAATCGACGACGCCTGTCATTTGGACGCTCCCTCGGCGGGCACCGGTTTGATCTTCACGCCGTCGCTGAGATAATCCTGGCCCATGGCGATCAGGGTCGTGCGCGGCGGAAGGCCGGCAACCCAGACGCCTTGCGGGGTCTCGTCGATCACCGTGACAGGTGCGAAAGTAACAATATTGCCATCGGTCACATGCCGCACGCCAAGTTCGCCGCTGTCAGAAAGCGTCAGAAGGGATGGGCGCACCAATGTCGCCTGCACTTCGCCAGCTGGAATGGTCAGCGAGGATGTGATGCCAGCGGCAACAAGGGCGTCTGCGGTTGTGAGTTCCGCTTCGATCGGGAATGTCCGTGTCTGCTCATTGGCGGTGCGGGCGACAAAACGCAGGCTGGCCGGGAATTTTCGACCGTCTGCGAGCACGGCTTCGGACGACATACCGTTCGAGAGCAGCCCCGCCTGCGCTTCGGTCACTTCAGCCGCGATGATGACCGGATCAAGATCGACCAGCAGGCCGCAGGCGCCGCCAGGGGAAAGATAGTCGCCAGCCTCCGCCATGCGGCGCTCGAATACGCCATCAAATGGCGCGCGGATCTGTGTGCGTCCCAGTTCCACGCGGGCTGAATTCACGGCTGCTTCGGCTGCATCCAGGCTTGCTTTGGTTGCCGCTTCGCGGTTCGCAGGGGTCAGGCCCTTGGCGACGAGGGCCATGGCGGCCTCATAATCCACCTTGGCGGCGTCACGGGCCGCTTCTGCTTCCTTCAGGCGGGCGCTGCGTGCTTCCACGTCCAGCCCGCAAAGCAGGGTGCCCTTTTTGACGAACGTGCCTTCGCGCACGGGTGTTGAGACGACTGTGCCGGATGTGCCTGATTTCAGCGTCACAGCCTTGTCCGGCGCGGTGCGGCCTTTGACGGCTATGCGGACCGTATGCAGCTGGCTGCTGACTTCCACCACCAGCGCTTCGGGAATTTCATCGCTGGTCGCCGCCTGAGCCACCGAATGGTCAGAGCTTATGCTGCCGCGCATAATGCTGCGGATACCAAAATAACCAACAATGGCTGCCAGAATGATGGCTGCGATCAGGACAGAACGGTTCACGTGACAGGTCTTTCTTGGGAGGGCGGACGGTAAAATAGGTTATCCGAACGCAAGAGTCAGGGTTCGTGCTAAAAGATTTCTAGCACGACACCTGTTTCCACCCGGCAAAGGACCGGAACACTTTGGTTAATCGACTGTTCTGCCTGGTTAATTCTTGCGAATATTACAGCGCGTTAAGTGGCGGTTTCCGGTCAGCCCAGGGGCGCGCTCCTTCCAGTTCCAGCGCCAGTTCGAAGAGGAGCGCGTCCTCTCCCCTCCGGGCTGAAAACATCGCGCCAATGGGAAGGCCCGCCGGCGACCATTCCAGCGGCACGCTCATCGAGGCGGCCCCGGCAACGTTCATCGGCGATGTATAAGCGACGAAATTCAGTACGCTGCTCATAACGGTGTCGAAATCGCCATCGGGTGCCTGTTCGCCGATGGGAACAGCGGGGCTGCCCGTGACCGGCGTCAGCAAAACGTCCAGATTGTCGAAGAAGCTTGCATACTGCGCCTCAAACCCGAGAAGGTAAGCGACCGTGTCGGGGATCTCCGCCTGCCGGGCGCCTGCCATGGCCGCAAGACCGAGAGTCCAGGGCTCCACAATGTCCGGTCCAATTGGCTTGCCCGAGAATTCGCTGACCTGCCGCGCGAAGTCTGCGGCCCCGGCGGCCCAGTAAAGAATGAATGCGTCGGTGAACTTTGGCCCGTCCATCGGGAGCGTATAGTCAACAACTGTATGGCCCAGTTCCCGGCAAAGCTGCGCGACTTTCTCGATAGCGTCTCTTGTGTCGGGGTTCAGCGCTGTGCCGCCAATGGGTTCAGGGGCAAAACCAATCCGCAGGCGGCGTTTCAGGGGCTGAACCTCGCCAAGTGGCGGATAGGTTCCATCCGCAGCCTCTGCCATGCGGAAGAGCTCCAGAGAGTCCCGTACACTGATGGTCACTGCATGGTTCACGGAAATCTGCAGCGGGGGCGGCGTGGCGCCGGGCTGGGTGTAGGGCAGGCGGTCGCGCGAGGGCTTGAAGCCGAACACGCCGCAGGTGGAGGCGGGAATGCGGATAGAGCCGCCGCCGTCGCTTGCGTGTGCGAAAGGAACAATGCGCGCCGCCACCAGCGCCGCCGCGCCGCCGGACGACCCGCCCGGAATGCGCGAGAGATCCCAGGGGTTATGTGTTGGCCCATGCGAGAGCGGCTCGGTTGATGAGATGAGCCCGGCTTCCGGTGTCGCCGATTTGCCGAGCGAGACGATCCCGGCTTGGCGCCATTTGGCAGCAAAAACGCTGTCGCTCGAGGCGACATGTCCCGCCAGCCCCCGGCTGCCTTTGAGTGTCGGCGCGCCGCGCCAGTCGATGAGGTCCTTGATGAAAGTCGGGACGCCTGCGAACGATCCCGAAAGCACCCCGCTTGCATCGGAGCGTGCGCTCTCGAATGTTTCAGAGACGATGGCATTGATCTCGCCGTCAACGGCGCGTGCCCGTGCAATGGCGGCTTCGACTTCTGCGAGCGCGGTTGTTTCGCCCGCTGCGATTGCCGCCGCCATCGCCACACCGTCCTTGAAGGCGGGTCGCTCGGCCCTGGGCGCAGCTTCCGGCTCAATCGATTTCGGGCTGCATGCAGCCAGCGCCACCGTTGCGGCGCCGCCAGCAAGGGCGGCGCGGCGGGTCAATCTCATCATCTGGTGTATTCCTCCGGTGCGTTATCTTTTCGCCCGCCATCGTGGCTGGCCAATGGCGCGCACGCAAGAGCCGCGCAGCGACAGGGCTGGCACAGGAGCCTTCTCCCGGTTTAAGGAGGGGCACAATCAGGCTGCAGGATCAATGAGCGCTTCAGACCTTCCCGAGAAAGACCGTGCCGACCGGATGCTGGTGGCGCTCGGCCATTTTGAAAGCCGGGCGTCCGCGCAGGCCGCCATTGCTGCGGGCCGGGTGAAGGCAGGCGGCCAGCCCGTGCGCAAGCCATCCGAACTCATCGCGCGTGATGCAGCGATCGAGGCAGAAGCGGCTCACCCTTATGTCTCGCGCGGCGGCATCAAGCTTGCCCATGCGCTGAACGTGTTTGGCGTCGATGTGTCGGGAAAACGCTGCCTGGATCTGGGCGCGTCGACCGGCGGGTTTACAGATGTTCTGCTTCAGGCCGGCGCGGCGCATGTCACCGCCATCGATGTGGGTCATGGCCAGCTGCACCCCAAGATCGCCGCAGATTCCCGCGTCATGTCGCGGGAGGGTCTCAATGCGCGGGACCTGACGCCGGATGACCTTGGCGCCCCGCCGGAAATCATCGTTTGTGATCTGAGTTTTGTGTCATTGCACAAGGTGCTGCCCGTTCCGCTTGCGCTGTCGGCGCCGGGGGCTGTGCTGGTTGCCTTGTTCAAGCCGCAGTTCGAGGTCGGCCCGGATCATGTCGGCAAGGGCGGCATCGTGACAGATCAGGAAGCTGTCGAGCGGGCGCTCGCGGATTTTCCGGAATTCCTGTCAGGATGCGGATGGAGGTCCGAGGCCCCGATCCCCAGCCCGGTTGAGGGCGGAGACGGGAACCGCGAATACCTGTTTGTGGCGCGCCGGGGCGCCTGAGGCCTATTCGGCCGATGCGACTGTCAGCGGCGCGTCCACGGTTTGCGTGGTGCCATCTTCCAATTGGATGTCGAAGGTGACCGTCACCGACGCGCCCGGTGTCAGGCTGTCCGGGGCTACGCCGAAGAACATGATATGATCGCCGCCGCGCGCGAGGGCATGGTCGCCATTGGCGGGCACGGCGAAGGACTCAACCTGGCGCATCGCCATCTTGCCGTCCGCGCTCATTTCGTGCGTGTGCAGCTCAACGGCCTGTGCGAAGGCGGCCTGCCCGCCGGTGATGGTCACGGCCTGCGAGCCTGCAGCAAAGGTGCCGAAGCCAGCTGCAATGTCGCGGCCAGCCGGGGGCGGAAGGATCGTGCCTTCAAGGAACACGACCGGTCCGTTGATCTCGCCGCGATCGACCGTTTCGTCAGCGGGCGCGTCGCCATGCACGCCGCCATGATCTTCATGGTTCATCTCGGCGGCGGGCTCTGCCGGCGGCTCGGCTGCGGGCTGTTCCGCGGCTGGCGCGCAGGCAGCAAGCAGCAGCGCTGCAAGGCTTGCAGAGGCGATCAGGGGCAGGCGCATGGGAAACTCCGTTCAAATCCGATTTCACCGGAAGTGAACCTCAGCTTCCCATCACGGGCAACTTACTTTCGCGCCGCGCGTCAGCCTGCCGCGATCAGTAGCCGTAAAGTTCTTCGTCGCTCCAGCCGTCCTGGATCTGCCATTGGCGCGTATTATCGTTCCAGCAGGCGGTTACCGGATCGCGCATCACCTGACCGTCAGGCATTTGCGTTTCGCGGTGGATCACGCGGCAATCCGGGCCAGAGTTGGCCGGGCCGGCGCTGGCGGGCGCGCCGCCGCCATACTGGTACTGCGCCTGCGGCTGGGCCTGCGGGTAGGCGGATGCCGGATAAGGCTGCGGCGCGGGCTGCGGATAGCTGTTCGGTGCGCCCCGCATCACCTCGGCGCCGCCATAGAGGCCTTGCGTGTTTTGCGGGATCGAGCCGTAAGGCGCCGAGGAGTAGTTGTAAGCCGGTGCATAGGCCACCTGGCAGTCGCCGGAAGACTTCTTGGCCATGTCACTGCCGGCCATGCCGCCCACCAGTGCGCCGAGCGTTGCGCCAACGGCCACCTGGCCGGAATTGGAGCGGCTCTCTTTATAAGTGCGCGGGGGGCCATGGCGACGATATCGCGTGTAGTAGCGGTCGTTGTCGATATTGTTGCCGATGGCGCCGCCGATCAGGCCGCCCACGATCGCGCCGACAATCGCGCCGCCGGTGCCGTCCGAAGATTTCTGGCGTTCACACTGCACATTGGTAGCGGGTGGCGGATACGGGTCGTACCCGCGTCCATACGGCGACCCGTACTGTGCATGGGCCTGGCCCGGAAGGGAAACGGCCAGCAGGCTGAGGCCGCTTGCCAGGATCACCGATTTCATCATCACCAAGCTCCTTGTTTCAGGGCGCAGTGCGCCCGTTTCGGTGCCACAATGGCGCCGTCAAGCTGAACGGGACCTGAAGGCAAATGGGCTGGACGGGGCGGGCCGCGGGGATCATATTCTGCTTATGGGATGGCGCAGGAAAGCCGCAACGACAGCAGGACGCGCCCGGTATGTCGCCGGGCAAGCCGTACGGTCTGCCTGGTATACGGCGCAGATGCAGGCCGCGCGCAGCCGGGCAGAGGGCTTCAATCGGCCGGGCGAGCCGGCATTTGAGCCCAGCCGGGGGCGGCCGGACATGGCTGAGCTGCGCCGCGCCTTTTTCGAGCTGTTCCTGCAGGACCGGGCGAATATCGAAGCTGGCCTCTATCCACCTCCACAAGAGCTGGGTCTTGCAGGCTTGCCGGGCGCCCTGAAGGCGGCCCGCGCCTTCCAGAAGGATGTGCAGGCTGTCGACCAGCGGCGCCTTGCGCGCGATGGACAGGAACTCCAACGGGAACTCCAATCAGGTGGCGATTTCCTCCAACGGAATGCCAACCGGTATCCCGACTATTACCTCCAGAATTTCCACTATCAGACCGGCGGCTGGTTCACCGATGAAAGCGCCGGGCTTTACGATACGCAGGTCGAAGCCCTGTTCTCGGGCACGGCGGATGCCATGCGGCGCGCCGCGCTCGCTGAAATCGCGCGGGAAATGAAGGGGCGCGACCAGCGGCAGGTGCGCCTCATGGACATCGCCTGCGGCAATGGCCGGTTCCTTGAAAAAGTGCTGGAGGTCTGGCCGCGCCTGAACGCGTCAGGGCTGGATCTGTCGCCGTCATACACAGAGGCGGCGCGTGCGCGCCTTGCGCCCTGGCGTCAGGTCGAAATCATTCAGGACGCTGCCGAGGCGATGTGTGTGGAAACCGGCAGCCAGGACATCGCCGTCTCAATATTCCTATTTCACGAACTTCCGCCGCGTGTGCGCCCGCGGGTCCTCGCTGAAATATTCCGCATACTGAGACCCGGTGGCTTGTTCGTGCTCGCCGACAGCCTGCAGTTCGGGGATCGGGAAAAACTCGATGGCCTGCTGGAATATTTCCCGCATGGATTCCATGAGCCTTATTACAAGGACTATCTTGCATGGGATCTGGACGGCGCATTGACGCAGGCTGGATTTGTTAAGGAGTGTGGCAGTCTTGCCTTCCTTACGAAGGTAACTGCCTGGCGAAAATCACAACTCTGACAACAAGATGAAGTGTCAGTCATTTATCGTGTTTTTCCGGACACAGTGAGATTTCAAAGCTGATCAATGACTGCTTTGAAAGATGGAACACGGACGTTTAGTGCCTACCTCCTCGTCGCGTCGGGCCAGAAGGCCTGCGTAAACCAAGGAGTATACTAACAATGAAACTTGCATTTGCTTCTCTCGCCGTTGTCCTCGCCGCTTCGCCTGTCGCCTTTGCGCAGGGCGATGTTGAGCTTTCCGGCGGTTATTCGAATTATGATGTCGGCCCGGCAGAAGTCGGCGCGTTGACCGGTCGCGGCACTTACTTCTTCAACAAGAATTTCGGCGTTGAAGGTGAAGCTGCAGTTGGTGTGAAGGACGATGACTTTGGCATCGGCACGGTTGAACTCGACCATTCGCTCGGTGCCTTTGGCGTGATGCAGGCCCCTGTCAGCGAGCGCGTCAGCCTGTTCGGCCGTCTCGGCTATTCCGCAACCGAGCTGAGCGCGAACAACTCTGCACTGAATGCCGCCGCTTCTGACATCAAAGGTGTCGCTTACGGCGTTGGGGCCAAGTTCAACGCCACTGAAAAGTTCGGCATTCGCGGTGAATTCACCAAGCACGAAGGCGACCGCACCGATGCGGACGTTGTCTCCATTGGCGGCGTCATGCGCTTCTAATGTAATTCCACAGCTATTTCCTCCCAAACATTTGTCCCGGTGCAGAATGCACCGGGACTTTTTTTATCTGTGAACAGAGTGTGCCTGAAACGGCAACATTACGAGTCTGTAATTAATCGTGCTTTTTCCAACACAGGGGCTGAACATTTCTGTCACATTACAGCGAAGAAAGATGGAACACGGAGTTTTCGTTGTTACCTCCACTTCGCGCTCAGCGCATAAATGGAGAAAGCGTATAATGAAACTTGCACTTGCTTCCCTCGCCGTCGTCATGGCTGCCGCTCCGGTTGCAGTCGCTCAAGGCGATGTCGAGCTGAACGCCAGCTATTCGAACGTTGACGTCGGCAGCGCCGATGTGGGCGCTCTCACGGCTCGGGGTTCCTACTTCTTCACCCGTCACCTGGGTGTCGAAGGTGAGGCTTCCATCGGTGTAAAGGATGATGACGTTGGTCTGGGTACGGTCGAACTCGACAATTCGTTTGGCGCCTTTGGTGTCGTTCGTGCCCCGGTCTCTGATAAGTTCCACATGTTTGGCCGAGTTGGTTACGCCAACACGGAAATGAAGGTCAGCGCACCGGGCATCGGCTCGGCCTCTGGCGATTTCGACGGCGTCGCCTACGGCGTCGGCGCGAAATACTTCGCGACCGAAAAATTCGGTATCCGCGGCGACTTCACGAAATATGACGGCGACGGCGGAGACGCAGACGTGTTCTCGATCGGTGCTGTGGTTCGCTTCTAAGCGGCCCCGCAATCGATCAAACGATTACCCCGGTGCAGAACGCGCCGGGGTTTTTGCTTTTATGGGGTGGGCGATCAGCGTCCTGTCTGCCCGCGATGGCGCAGTTTCGCATCTGCCAGCACGCAGGCCATCATCGCCTCGGCCACCGGCACCGCGCGGATGCCCACGCATGGGTCGTGCCGCCCGATGGTGCGCACATCCACCTCCTCGCCGTCTCGGGTGATCGACTGTACTTCGTTCAAAATTGAAGAGGTCGGCTTGATTGCTATACGGACGACGACATCCTGTCCGGTCGAAATGCCGCCGGCAACGCCGCCATTGTTGTTTGACAGGAAACGCGGCGCGTCATTGCCGGCGCGCATCTGGTCGGCATTCTCTTCGCCGCTCATCGATGCGGCGGCAAAACCTGCGCCGAGTTCCACGCCCTTGACGGCATTGATGCTCATCATCGCGCCGGCAAGTTCTGCGTCCAGCTTGCCATAGACCGGCGCGCCCCAGCCGGCGGGAACGCCGGAGGCGTGGACTTCCACAATCGCGCCGGTCGAGCTGCCGGATTTGCGCACGCTGTCGAGATAGGTTTCCCACTCCGCCGCCATCTTGGCGTCCGGGCACCAGAAGGGGTTGTTCTGAGTTTCCGCCCAGTCCCAGCTTTCCGGGTCGATCATGTTTGGGCCGATCTGGACCACCGCGCCGCGGATGAGAATGTCATCGCCCAGCACCTTGCGGGCCACCGCGCCAGCAGCAACGCGGGCGGCGGTTTCGCGGGCCGAGGAGCGTCCGCCGCCACGATAGTCGCGCACGCCGTATTTCTGGTCGTAGCCATAGTCGGCATGGCCGGGGCGGTAACGGTCGCGGATTTCGCGGTAATCTTTCGAGCGCTGGTCGGTATTCTCGATCATCAGCGAGATCGGCGTGCCGGTGGTCACCTGGCCATCGGTGCGATCATCTTCGAACACGCCGGAGAGGATTTTGACCTCATCGGCCTCCTGGCGCTGGGTCACGAAGCGCGACGTGCCGGGGCGGCGCAGGTCAAGGAAGCGCTGGATGAACGCCGCGTCCAGCTGCAGGCCGGGCGGGCAGCCATCGACGACGCAGCCGAGCGCCGGCCCGTGGCTTTCGCCCCAGGTGGTGACGCGGAACAGGTGGCCAAATGTGTTGTGCGACATGTGACAGGCTATCCTCTCGCGGTTGCGGGCCTCGTCCTATATGAAAAATGAAGGCTTACAAACCGCGAAAAGGTGGGCGTGCCCATGAGTTCTTCCGTAATTCCGCCGAGCCCGAGCGCTGCTGACTATGCGGTCGAAGGCGATCGTCCGCTGGTGCCGGAGACGGGCGACCCGATCGGCCTGTTCCAGGACTGGATGGCGCAGGCCCGCGCGAGCGAGCCCAACGACTCCAATGCCATGTCGCTGGCGACCGTGGACGGCGAAGGACGCCCGGATGTGCGCATCGTGCTGCTGAAGGGCGTGGATCAGGATGGGTTCACCTTCTTCACCAACCTAGAGAGCACCAAAGGCGTCCAGCTGGCGGCAAATCCGGTAGCGGCGCTCTGTTTCCACTGGAAGAGCCAGCGCCGCCAGGTGCGGGTCCGCGGACCGGTCAGCCTTGTGAGCGCGGAAGAAGCCGACACCTATTTTGCCAGCCGCGCGGCCCAGAGCCGGATCAGCGCGATTGCGTCTGATCAGTCCCGCCCGTTGGCGGACCGGGCGGTGTTCGAGCAGCGGGTGGCCGAGATCTCCTCGATCTATGGCGACGACAAGGACATTCCCCGGCCGGTTCACTGGGGCGGCTTCCGCCTCGTGCCGACGGAGATCGAGTTCTGGCAGGACCAGGCCTTCCGGATGCATGACCGCTTGCGCTTCTACCGCAAGGATGCCGGTGGCTGGGCGACGGTGCGGCTTTACCCGTAACGCCGCCGCCCGCCTTAAAGCGAACACAAGCTCAGATGAGCGCGGCGGAGGTCTGCTCCACGATCATGTGAGGCACCCCGTCACTGGTGCGCGCCTGCGAAACGCCGCCGGGTGAGACGGTGATGGTGACGCGCGTGCGCAGGTTCGAAAAGCTGTCGAACTCGACCACATCGACAGGTTCGTCGAAGTGGATCGTCACTTCAAAGGCCGCGCCGTCATAGATTTCCCTCACCGCAAGGACGCGGCCGGCAAACGGCTGTTTGAGATACCGGCCCGCCACCTGGTCGCCGACCTGAAGGGGTACTTCGGGTTCGTTCGACAGGCGGGCGGATGCGGTGTTCCAGTCCCGGTAGCCGAGTTCGCGGGCGACAAGTTCGAGCGCCTGAGAGTGGGAAACAGGCGCACCAGACGCGGCAAGCTCGGCGCGCAGTTCGCGGGCGCGGGCCTTGGCCTGCTCGCGATTGGTAATTTGGGAAGACATCGAGAGAGTCCTTCTGCCGCCAGTCTCAGTAAAGCAGGGCTCGCATTGCTGCAGGACCGGCAGGAAGAGGAGGTCTCATCTGCTGTCTTGATCGTGCGCCAGGGCGCCGGGGATCTTCACCTTGAGGCCAAAGCCTTGCGAGCGGCGGGTGTCCCGAACCTTGGGCGGGCAGATACGCCGGACGGCGCGAAACGTCAAGAATTGCCAAGCGCGCCGGAATCCCCGAAAAGGTGTCACGATAAGTGACAAAACACAAACCCCAGGGGGAAACACCATGAAGCTCGCCTTGCAGATCATCCTCGGCCTTTTCTCGCTGATCCCGCTGGCCTTTGCCGTGATGGGCCTGGCGAACGGGGCGGGCGGGCTCGACCCGGAGGGGCATGTGGCCGCTGCGGTCGACAACCAGTTCCGTTATTTTTCGGGCATGTATGTGGTTGTCACGCTGATCCTCTGGCGCATCATTCCCACCATCGAGAAACATTTCTGGACGCTGGCACTGATCTGCGTGGCGCTGTTTGTCGGGGGCGTTGGCCGTATCCTCTCGCAGATGGCGGTGGGACCGGGCGCCGATTTCCAGCATTCGGGCATGTTCATAGAACTGTTCTCGCCGCTGGTTCTGGTGCTGGCCTGGTTCGTGGCGAAACGCGCGAAGGCGTAGGCCAGCGAGGGCGTCCGGAACGCACGCTTTGGGGCGTGGCCGGCGGGGTATTTGCTTCGGTTTGGCGGCGTTTCAGGATGTGTCGGGGACGTGCCCGCTGATCCTTCGACTTCGCTCAGGATGAGCTTCGGGGGATGGGGTGTTTGAGGCTTCCCAAAAACTGCAGGAAAACGCCAACGGCGCTTGGGCGAGGTTCGTCGGGAGATCGGATTCCCAGACGGGATCGCTCCAATGGGCTTTGACGAGCGTAGGTTTCTTGTAGGCGCGCCAGTGGTCGCCGATGCTGACGATGTGGATGCGGCCCCATTTGGTGACGGCGATGAGAAGCGTGCGAAGCTCCACATCCTGCCGCTTGAAGATCGCGCGCAGTTGCAGCCAGAGGTATGGCCAGAAGACTGGCAATACGTGGGCGTAGAGGCGGGCGATCTGGGGTGTCATGCCTGGCAGTATAAGTCAGCCGGCGGAGGGGGTGGATACGATTGCGGGTTGTGGTGTGTTTGTGGGCGATGGGTGTTGGATAGGCGTGCCCGCTCTATCCTTCGACTTCGCTCAGGATGAGCTTCTCTAGCGCAACATTTCGGAGCTCATCCTGAGCGTCCTTCGCCGGGCTCAGGATGAGGTCGACGGATGGGCGGGCTTTGCTGGCTCCCGGTCTTCGCTTGCAGCGAAACCGGGATGACGAAGCTGAGAGGGCGGGAGGCCCTCACCCCGGCCCTCTCCCGGAGGGAGAGGGGGCGCGTTGTGTCTGGGGGCGTCGTTGTGGGTACAAACCGTGTCAGACTGTGTATTTTTGAGGCATTTCAGGGACAGTTTGGGACAGTTCGGGGCCTGCCGGCCTTATGGCGCGGCGCAGGTGGCCCAGCCTTCGTCGTCGGAGGTGAGCCATTCGGCGACCTTGTAGGGTTCGTCGGTGGCGATGAGGACGACGCCGTCATCGACGAGGCGCTGGTACTCGCTGCCATCGCCATCGGCCCAGTACTGGTCGTCGAGGCGTTCGCCGGCGCGGCCGAGGGTGCCAAAGGCGGGCTCGACGCTTTCGGCCAGCAGGCGGGCATAGGCCGGGGGATCGGGCTCGCGCGTGCCGGTCCAGGCGACGACGCGGCTGCGGTCCACGCCGAGGCCTTCGAGGCGCGCGATGTCGCGCCCGCCGAAGGCCGAGGCGGTCATCATGGCGCCGGGGGCGACCTTGGCGATCTCGGCGGCTTCCTCATCGGAGTAGGAAATCATCAGGACATTGCCTTCGGCGCCGGCGGCGACGACAGCGGCCCAGATATTGGCGAAGGAGGTGGTCTTCTTCCGGTCCAGCTCGACAATCGCGCCGGTCTTGCGCGCCCAGACCAGCGCGTCGGTGAGCTTGGGCGGATGGAAGCTCGTCAGGTCTCCATCGATGTCCTTCAGGCGGTAGGTGGCGATGGTGGCCCAGTCGGTGTCGGAATTGTAGCCGGTGGCATCGACCGTGCGGCCAAAACGGTCGTCATGATGCAGGAAGAGAACCCCGTCCCGGCTTTCGGCCACGTCGATCTCGAAGACGCGGATGCCGCGGTCGAAGCCATATTGCATCGTCTCGATAGCGTTTTCCGGATAGCCGATGGCCGGGCCGCCGCGATGGGCCGCGACCAGCACACCGTTATGTTCGCGCAGGCAGTTGAAGAATTCCGGCAGGGGCGAGGTCAGCGCGCTCGAAATCGGCAGCGGCGGGCTGCCCGGATCGGCGATTTCCACAGGCGTTGTGTCAGCTTCGGCAAGGGGATCGGCGGCGGGAGCCTGGCTACAGGCCGCAAGGAGGAGGGCGGAAACCCCAGCCAGCAGAAGTCTCGACATGGAATTTGTCCTTTCCTTGCGTAAGCGCTCCCGCCCGAATAGACAGGGCATTGAAAAATCACAAGACACGACCCTGCGCAGAGACAGCGAAGACAAAACCTATTCCGGAGGAAGAATTAGATGAAAGGCATTATGCAGGATTGGCCGCTGACGGTGGACAAGATCCTTGAGCATGCGCGCCTGCAGCATGGCAATCGCGAGATCATCACGCGCCGCGTGGAAGGAAACATCGCGCGCGTCACCTATTCGCAGCTTTACGACATGTCCAAGCAGGTCTCCACTGCGCTGAAGGATGAGGGCATTGGCCTGGGCGACCGCGTGGCGACGCTGGGCTGGAACTCCGAGCGGCACATGGCCAGCTGGTATGGCGCGATGGGCATCGGCGCCGTGCTGCACACGATCAACCCGCGCCTGCACCCCGACCAGATCGCCTGGATCGCCAACCATGCCGAAGACAAGGTGTTGATCTTCGACAAGACCTTCCTGCCGATCGTGGAAGCCATCAAGGACAAGCTGGAAACAGTGAAGACCTTCGTGATCTATGCCGGGGCCGACACGATGCCGGAGAATACGCTCGGCGCGATTGCCTTCGACATCTGGATCGACGGGCGCAGCCGAAACGTGCGCTGGGGCGACTTCCCGGAAGATACCGCCTGCGGCCTCTGCTACACCTCTGGCACGACGGGCAATCCGAAAGGCGTGCTCTATTCCCACCGCTCCAACGTGCTGCACACGCTGGTGACCATGGGCAAGGACGCGATGGGCATGGGCGCGGCAGACTCGGTAATGCCGGTGGTGCCGATGTTCCACGCCAATGCCTGGGGGCTGGCCATGTCCTGCCCCGCGACCGGCGCCAATATGGTGATGCCGGGCGCGCAGATGGATGGCGCGTCGATCTATGAACTTCTGGACACGGAGAAAGTGTCGATCACGGCGGCTGTGCCGACCGTGTGGCTGATGCTGCTGACACACCTGCAACAGAACGACCTGAAACTGCCCTATCTGAAACGCGTGATCATCGGCGGATCGGCCATTCCGGAGAAGATCCTGCGGGCCTTCGAGGAAGATTATGAGGTGGATGTGGTCCATGCCTGGGGCATGACCGAAACCTCACCGCTGGGCACGCTCGGCGCGCTGCCGCCGCATCTTGAGGGCGCGCCAGTGGATGAGCGCATGAAACAGAAGCTGAAGCAGGGCCGCCCGCCCTTCGGCGTGGAGCTGCGCCTTGTGGACGATGACGGCGTGGAACTGCCGCGCGACGGGCATACGTCCGGACGCCTGCTGGTGCGCGGGGCGGCGATTGCGGCGGGCTATTTCAAGGGCGCCGGCGGGCATGTTCTGGATGCGGAGGGCTGGTTTGACACCGGGGACGTGGCCACCATCGACGAGATCGGCACGATGACCATCACCGACCGCGCGAAGGATGTGATCAAGTCGGGCGGGGAATGGATTTCCTCCATCGACATCGAGAACATCGCCGTGGGCCATCCCAAGGTGGCGAATGCGGCGGCAATCGGCATCTACCATCCCAAATGGGACGAGCGTCCGCTGCTGATCGTTCAGGCCGCCGCCGGGGAAAATCCGACCAAGGAAGAAATCCTGAAAAGCCTCGAAGGCAAGATCGCCAAGTGGTGGACGCCCGATGACGTGCAGTTCGTGGATGCCATCCCGCTGGGCGCAACCGGCAAGATCAACAAGCTGGCGCTGCGCGAGCTGTTCAAGGACTACAAGCTGCCGACGGCTTGAGAATTGTTTGCCCGGCCCCGGACAGGCTTCGCCGCCTTTCCGGGGCCGCGGCTTCACCCTGACAGCTCGCCTCATTGCGGGGCGGCGCAAAATGGATAGGGTCCGGCGCGAAAGCATGAGGGCGCCGATGAGCACGCAGATGACAGGAAATGAATCGGCCGGCTGGCGGGGGAAACTCGCCGGGGCGGCGCTGGCATTGGCGCTGCTGTCGCTCGTCTGGTTTGGCGTCGCTGCGCTCGGCACGCGGCTGGGTTTCTGGGGCTGGCGCTTCGGGCTGGAGACGCTGACGCTGGAGGCGGGCGGGCGGCTGCTGATGTTTGCCGTGGGCGTTTCGGCGCTGGCGATGGTCGTGGCCCTGATCCAGGCGCCGCGCAAGCGGGCCTTCATGATGGCGATGGGCGCGCTGCTGGTTTCAGGCCTCGCGATGGGGCGGCTGATGGCGCATGAGGGCCAAACCGAACGCCTGCCGCCGCTGCATGATGTGCAGACCGACTGGGGCGACCCGATTGCGCCGAGCGACGCGCTGGTGACACAGCGCGAGGCCGTGGGCGCGGAAAACCCGATCCTCGACGATCCGCGTGTGGCGGCAGACGCTGAAGCGCGCTGGCCGGGACTGGCCGGGCGCCGCGTGGCCGAAGTGCAGGAAGAGGCCGAGTTCGTGCCCGGCGAGCAGAAATCGCCCAAGGCAACGCCCTATCCGCGGCTGGCCCCGCTGGTCGCGCCGGGCGACATGGCGACAGGCTATGCCGCCGCGCTGGCCGCTGTGCAGGATAAGGGCTGGACGATTGTGCTGGAAGAGCCCGAGGAGGGCCGCATCGAAGCGACCGCGACGAGCTTCTGGTTCGGCTTCAAGGATGACATCATGATCCGTGTACGCCCCGATGAGGCCGGCGTGCGCATCGACATCCGCGCGACGAGCCGCGAAGGGCTGACGGATCTGGGCGAGAACGCCAAGCGTGTCCGCGACCTGCTGGACGAACTGGAAGTCCGCCTCAACAAGGCCGCGGCGGGCTGATCATTCCTCCGCGAAGGGATCGCGCCAGGTCTGCATCGTGTCTTCGGTGATGAGGCTGCGATTGGGCTCTGCGCCCCAGCACATCTGCGAGCAGGAACCGGCGTGGAACTTGCCGGTGTCGTCCTTCGAGACGGCGACGGCGTTGAGCTGTTCGAAGCTGAAGGTGACGCCGCAGGCGGCCGAGTTCGACGCGGAGCGGACCATCACATATTTCGGCAAGTCGCCTTTGAGGCTGCGGGTCACCTTGAAGAGGTGGATCAGCTCATATTGCTGCGGGATGCCGAATTCGGCGCCGGCGGGCAGGTCGGCCGGGGTCAGCTTGCGGACCGAGAGCAGCTCGCCGACGAACGCGCCGGCGGTGTATTCGCTTTCGAGCAGTGAGGGCTGGCGGTCACAGGGCAGGCAGCTGCAGGCAAGCGCAGCCGGCGCCGAGACGGCAGCGAGCGTGGCGAGGGCGGCGAGGGGCTTCAGCATGACTTGTTTCATGTTTGTATTCCTTCAAGCGAACTACTTTTTTGCAGCTTGCCGTTCTTCATACGTTCTCTGATTTGCCGCCAAAACCTTGTCAACATATTCGGTTTGGACTGTTTGCTCCGTCACTAGCGATCTGAATTGTTCTTCATACCAGCATTTTTGAGGGCATTCACTCACATAGTACCATGCAGTTCCCCAGTTGCCAGTCTGGTACAGTTCCGTTCCGATGATCGCATTCAACCCGTTATATGAAACCATTGCCGGGCAATTTCCATGGTCAGCTTCGACGATGGTGTGAACGTATTGGGGCAGGTCTCCTTTGATTGGGCGCGTAACTTTGAAAACTGAGACTAACACCTCGGAGATGGGCGATTCAAAAAAAGATACTTCATTGCGGAGAACGGTCTGGCGTTGCGTGGAGACGAGTTCTCCGACAAAAATTGCGCTCTTTTCGTCGTTCATGACGTCATAATGCTCGCAGGGCGGACATGAGCATGCGAAAGCAACCTGAGCCGATATTGCGGCAAGCGCGGCAAGTGCGGCGAGAGGCTTAAGCATCAAAGGTCTCCTTTGGGCGCAAGCTGCCAGAACGCGCTGAACTTGGCCAGAGTTTCAGATTGATGCTGAGTGCTGGCCTATCGAACGGCCCATCCTGAGCGCCCTTCGGCTGGCTCAGGATGAGAGTCTAAGCGCGAGCCAGGGCGGGCGCTGCGCTGTGTGGCGCATCCTTCGACTTCGCTCAGGATGAGCGTTGGTGTGTAGGGCGCGGTCAGCGCTTCAGGTTCAGCTCTTCCATCGTGCGGATGGCCTTGGCGGCGGAGACGCGGACGAGGTGGCGGCCTTTTTCGTCGCGCCAGTCGGCCTCGACGAAGCCGGAGGTCTTGCCGCGCGAGATGAGGCGGCCCTCGATTCGGATGAGGCCGTTGGGCACCGGGCGGAAGATGCGGGTCTGCAGCTCCGTGGTGGTGAACCACTCGCCCTCCTCCAGCGCGCTGGCCATCGTCATCGAAACGATGTGATCGGAAAGCCCGGCCACCCAGCCGCCGAACACGCGGTCCGGGCCAATGTCGCGGCTGCCGTCATTGGGCCACTCATAATAGACATGGCCGTAGGAGACTTCCTTCAGCCAGTCCTGCGGGCGGATGCCGAGATTGGCGATGCCGGGGGGAAGTTCCCATTCGCCAGACCGCAGGCGCTGGAAGAAGCCCTGTTGCTGGGCGGACATTTCGGTGCGTTGGGTCATGCGAGCCTTGCTCCATTCGGAACGGGCTTGTCGGGAGAGAAGAGGACGATGGCGCCGTCAGTGTCGGCAAAGCCAAGGGTGAGCACCTCGGACATGAACTTGCCGATCTGGCGGGGCGGGAAATTCACGACGGCGGCCACCTGACGGCCGATGAGGCCGTCAGGGCGGTAATGTGCCGTGATCTGGGCGGAGCTTTTCTTCGTGCCGACGCCGGGGCCAAAATCGATGACCAGGCGGAGGGCAGGCTTGCGCGCGCCTTCGAGCGGGGCGGCCTCAAGGACCGTCCCCACACGGATGTCTACCTTCAGGAAGTCATCAAAGGTGATTTCAGGCGCCGGAGCCACGTCCGGTGAGGCTGTCAGGTGCATCAGCTGACCGTTGCGCCGCCATCGACGACCAGCATCTGGCCGGTCATGTAGGCGCCCGCTTTCGAAGCGAGGTAGACGGCGGCGCCGGCAATCTCGTCCGGTTCGCCGATCCGCTTCAGCGGGGTGCCGGTGAGGGAGCGTTTGAGCGTGTCCGGATTGTCCCAGAGGGCCTTGGCGAAATCGGTCTTGATCAGGCCGGGCGCGATGCAGTTGACGCGGATATTGTCGACGCCGAATTCGACCGCGAGATTGCGGGCGAGCTGGAAGTCTGCCGCCTTGGAGATGTTGTAGGCGCCGATGACGGGCGAGCCGCGCAGGCCGCCGATGGACGAAACGATGATCACCGCGCCGTCCTTGCGCTCGCGCATCTGGGGCGCACACATCTGGATCAGCCAGTTGTTGGAGATGATGTTGTTCTGCAGGATCTTGGCGAACTGGTCGTCCTCGATGCCGGACATCGGGCCGTAATAGGGGTTGGACGCCGCATTGCAGACGACGATGTCGATCTTGCCGAAGCTCTTGTTGGTCTCGTCCACCATCGCCTGAAGCTCTTCCTTCGAGGAGATGTTGGCGGGGATGGCGATGGCGGTGCCGTCGCCATGCTTCTTGTTGATTTCGGCGGCGACTTCCTCGCACGGGCCGGGCTTGCGCGAGGAGATGACGACGCGGGCGCCCTGATCGGCCATGGCTTCGGCGATGGCCCGGCCAATGCCGCGCGACGAGCCGGTGATGATGGCGGTTTTGCCGGAAAGATCGAACAGGCTCATGACGGGCGCTCCTCTTTGGATCATGGTCGGGTTTCTTTGTCTGGCGGCACGCTAGGGCCTGCCTGTCAGAATCGCTAGGGGTTCCGTAAGGGGAATGCCGCCTCACCGGGGCCTTTTCACGGGTTTTCGCGGCAGGAAATGCCCCGGCCAGCCCGGCCAGCCCGGCGCCGCAAAGGCGCAGGCGGCCAAAACGCGGGCCCGGCACCAACGCTGGACGGCGCGCGGAACGATCCGCTCCATCCGTGTGCAGAGCCGGGCGTGGTTCATGCGGGACGGGCGGGCGAACCGGCGCATGGCCTCATGGAGGCGAGCGTCTGGCGCCGCAATCGCTGGCGGCTTGAAAGCCGGGCAGGCGAGGCGCATGATTGCTGCCCTGTGAGGGAGGGTTTCATGCATTTTGCCATTCGGTCTGCTTCTGCGGGGCTGCTTTGCTGCGCCGCCATCCTGCCCGGTTGCACGGCGACGGGGGAGCCGCCGCCGGAGGTTGCGCCAATTTTAGCGCCAATTTCAGCGCCTGCCGGATATGACGCTGCGCTGGCCGAGCGTCTGGGGGCGGACGATCTGGGGATGCGCGCCTATGTGCTGGCCATCCTGATGACAGGGCCGCAGGACGCCGCCCTGACTGACAAGGACGCGCGGGCGGAAATCTTCCGTGGGCACTTTGCCAATATGGAGCGGCTGGCGGCGGAGGGGAAACTCGTGCTGGCCGGGCCGATGGGCGGCGAGGACGGGCGGCGCGGGCTGTTCATTCTCAACACGCCCGACATCGAGACGGCGCAGCAATGGGTCGCCACCGATCCCAGCGTGGAGGCGGGCGTCTTCACCGTGGCTTACAGCAAGTATTACGGCTCAGCCGCGCTGATGCTCATCAATGACGTGCATCCGACGATCCAGAAGAAGGGCATTGGGGAATAGAGCCGCCTTCGCGGGCTGTCAGGCAAGGCCCCAGGTCTGCATGAGAATGTCGGCCAGCATCTCGGTGCGGCGGCGGACGACATCGGAGGTCCAGGCGTCCTGCTCCATCAGGTCGCGCGTCAGGGCAAACTCCTGCCCGCCGCCACCGTTGAAGTAGATTTCCTTCTTGGCGCGGTAGTCCAGCCGGTCGGCCTTCTGGTTCACCTTGTTCGTGAGCAGAACGAAATTGCCGATCGTGTCGCACTGTTCGCGGCGCTTCACCGGGTCGGGCCAGGTGATCATCCAGTGGCTGTCCTCGGGCGGGTTGCGCGGCAGGACGTGCTCGACCGTTGCGTCCGATTCCGGCGGAATGGTGCGCCCGCCGGCGATGGCCGCGCACAGGCGCAGAGCAATCGCGCGGCGCTGGCCATAGGTGCCGAAACGTGTGGTGAGCCGGTCGCGCAGCTTGCGCGCTTCATCCCGGCTGACCGAGAGCGGGCCGGACTTGGCAAACAGCACGCGGTCGTTGCGCACGGCCTCGGTGATACGGGCGAGCTTCTTGTTGCGTGCTTCCCGCTCCTGCACCATCACCTGCGAGATGTAGGAGACGCGTTCGAGACCGGCGAAGAATTCGGGCGCTTTGGGATCGGTCAGCCCGCGCTCGACGATGAACTGGATGGCCGGGGCACGCCAGGTCTTGTGTTCCAGTGCGCGCAGCTGGTTGATGCTGTTGAGCACGCTTTGCGGCGCGCCCATGCCCAGCGTGTCCTGCCCGGTTTCGGCAATGCGGAACGCGGCGACATAATTGGGCAGCATCTCGTCAAGGAATTTGCGCGGGTCGATCTTGTTGAGCACCGCTTTCTGGAAACCGGCATAGAGATCGCCCTTGGGCGAGCGGTCATGGATCACGCGGATCTGGCGCAAGAGGTCGTCGAAGGCGCCGCCGCCCAGCAGGGCTTCATGCTCGGCCCAGCGCTCGGCATAGGCGTTTGCCTCTGCGGTGGTGAACTTGGCGCGCTGGAACAGCTCGGTCTTGATGATGTCATGGGCGCCGGGCTCCTTGCCGCGTGTGTTCAGCACGCGGAACACCTTGAAGCCCTGGTCCTTGTTGTCGACCACGACGCGCACCAGCGCGCAGCCGCCGGTGACAACATCGGCCAGCGCGCGGCGGCGCTCGGCCGGCATGTCGCGCAGCTCGCGATAGAAAGCGGCGGCGTTGGCGATGATCTTCTGCTGGCTTTCGCTTTCGCCGGGCTCGTTGTCGAGTTTCAGCGTGGCGCCGGGCGTCTGGATCGAGTCGCGGAAGAAGGCGCCGACATCATAGTTGAGGGCAATGCGCCAGTTGGCGCCTTCGCCGAGCAGCGGGCGGTCTTCATCCGCGATCAGCTTGTGCAGCGCCCTGGAGCGGGCTTCGTCCGTTTCCAGGTCGCGCAGGACGCAGAGCAGGATGGTGAGCGTAGTGAGGCGCTGCTGGCCGTCGACGATCTCAAGCTCGCCGGGCTCATCGCCATTCACGAAGACCAGCGCGCCGATGAAGTGGGCAATGGCGGCGTCCATGGCGTCGATCAGGTCGCCCAGCAGGTCGAGCGCTTCGCGGTCGCCCCAGGAATAGCTGCGCTGGTAATGGGGCATGCGCAGGCGTTCGCCCGGCGCAAACACTTCGCTCAGTGAACTTTCCTGCGCGCGCACGCCAAGTTGCATATGGCTACCCCTCTACTCGCCCCCTCCCTAGCCCTTGCCAAAGCGGTCCACAACGCGAGATGAACACCGCGCAATCTTCTTTGGGAACATGTGTGACAGGAGAGTAACGTATGCGGCTTGTGAGATTTGAGGCTGAAGGGCAGGTCCGGTTCGGCCATCTCGAGGGCGATACAGTCGTGCCTGTTGCGGGCAACAGCTTCGTTGAGGCGCTGCAGGGGCATGAACGGGGCGCGCCGCTGGCCCTCAGCGTGGTCACGCTGCTGGCGCCGGTGCCCGCGCCCCGAAAAATTCTGGGGATAGGTGTCAACTACGCCGCCCATGCCGCAGAGAGCGTCAGCTTCATCAACACGGCCAAACCGGAAGTGCAGAAATGGTTCAACAAGCAGGCCACGGCCGTGAACCACCCCTTCGCACCCGTGCACCTGCCGAAGGTGTCCAGCCAGCTCGATTATGAGGGTGAACTGGTGATCGTGATCGGCAAGCATGGCCGGCATGTGCCCCGCGCGCGGGCCTGGGAGATCGTCGCAGGCTTTTGTATCGGTTGCGATTATTCGGTGCGCGACTGGCAGAAGGCCAGCCAGACGATGATCATGGGAAAGGGCTTTGACACGCACGCGCCGTTTGGCCCGGCGCTGGTCACGCCCGACGAGATCGAGGACTTGCCAAACCTGGAAGTACGCAGCTTCGTGAACGGCGAGCAGCGCCAGTCCGGGCGTGTGCGCGACATGATTCACGACATTCCGGCGCAGATAGAACATCTGACGGCGGCCTTTACGCTGGAGCCCGGAGATGTGATCTTCACCGGAACGCCGGCGGGGGTCGGGGCGGGCTTCGATCCGCCGAAATGGCTGAAGGCAGGTGACCGTGTACGCATCGAGATCGACGGACTGGGCCACATCGAGAACGAGATCGTTCCCGAGCCTGACACGATGCGAATCGGTTGAAAATCCTGTCTGTTTTCAGGGAGCGCCCGTCTCTTCCGAGGGAACGACGGGGCCCCGCCTTGTGGGCAGGGCCCCAGTCTCCCCCGAGATCGCCCCCGCTCCGGCCAGCACTGGCCGCGGACCGGTTGCGCTCAATACAGGGTGTGTCTCCTGGTTAACCTTTGGAAACGAACGTGTCCACGCGCGATCTGTAGCCAGAACATCAGGCAAAGGGCGAATGTGGCTGAATTGCAACGGTTTGCGCCCGGCTTGTAAGGAGACGCAAATCAATACAATTCCCAGCATTTCGTTAACTAATTTCGCCGTATTGTTAAGATTGATGGGCTGTTTGCGGGTGCTGACCGGATGACTTTTTTCTTGCTCCTCCTCTATCTCGCCGCGGGCGCGGGGGCCGGCTATGGCCTCTACACGTTCACGACGGTGGGCCTGCCCCTGTCGATCGCGGGCGGAGCGGTGCTGTCGGCCGTGCTCACCCAGATCCATGTCATGGTCCGTTCGTCGATGATGGCGAAACGCGTCGAGCAGCGCATTGAAGGCGTGGAGCGTGAGGTCACCGAGACCGGCCGCCGCATGAACGTCATGGATGCCCGCACCGAGGCGCTTGAGGAAACCGTGAAGATCGAGCTGACCGAGCGCCGCGACGCGCTGGTCAACGAGATGCGCCAGCTCGAAGGGCTGATCGACAAGCTGAACCGCAGCTTCGAGACGCGCCTGACCGACAGCTCGGCGCTGGCCCGCGTGCAGCCGACCGAAGACGCCGCCCTGCGCGATGTGCGCGACGCGCTGAAAGATGGCCGGGTGGACCTGCACCTGCAGCCGATCGTGTCGTTGCCCAATCGCCGCGTCACCTTCTATGAAGGCTTCACCCGCCTGCGCCGCCCCGATGGCAGCCACATTACGCCCGCAGACTTCCTGGACGCGGCCCGCCGCGCCAACCTGATGGGCATCATCGACAATTTCATGCTGTTCCGCTGCGTGCAGATCGTCCGGCGCCTGGCCGAGCGGGATCGCCGCGTCGGCGTGTTCTGCAACATCTCGTCGATTTCGCTGGAAGACCCGACCTTCTTCCCGATGTTCCTCGAATTCATGATGGAAAACCGCGACCTCTCCGGTTCGGTGATCTTCGAGATCCGGGCCGACCGGTTCGAGCAGCGCTCGCCTGCGATGCGCGCCAATATGGACAAGCTGACCGCGCTCGGTTTCCGCTTCTCCATCGACCATGTGACCGGCCTCGACCTCGACCTGCCGCGCCTGCAGGCAGCGGGCGTGCGCTTCGTGAAGGTCAATGGCAGCCAACTGGTCGACCAGCTGCGCGATCCCAATGGCCCGCGCCCGCTGACGGCGCTGAACCGCAAGCTGGCGTCGAATGAAGTTGGCGCGGCGTTCTCGCGTTACGGCATCATGCTGATCGCGGAGAAGATGGAAGACGAGGCCAGCGTCGTCGAGATTCTCGAGTTCGAGATTCCCTTCGGCCAGGGCCATGTGTTCAGCGCGCCGCGCCCGATCAAGTCCTCCCTGATGGAAGACACCGCGCCCCCGCGCGAGCTGATCGAGCGGCTGTCGAACTATCACTGATCGTCTTTGACCCTTACGGGCTGAGATCTGGCGGGCCTTCGGGCCCGTCTTGATTCTGCCGGAATTTGCAGGCTCCCTGATCCTTGCACTGACAAGGAGGGACGGTCATGCGTGGATCTGCCGGATTGCTGGGGCTTGGATTGGTGGTCGCGCTGGCGGCGTTGCCCGCTGCGTTCGCCGAAGCGCCGATCGCGCCGGAGGAGGACGGTTTCGTCCGCCTCTCGGCAAGCCTGCCACATGCGCCCAGCGAAGGCCTGCCGCCTGAAGTGCTGGACCCGATCGTAGAGGGCAAGCCGCTGCTGCTGGACCTGATGATCAATGCGCCGCTGACGCCCTCACTGCGCCAGCCGGACGGCACCTACGCGCTGGTGGAAAGCTGCGACTATGGCGTGGTGGAGGCGAGCGCGGTGTCTGTGCCGACTGGCTCCTATCACATGCTGATCAATGCCGAGCTGGGCAGCCCGGCCAGCCATCCGGCAAGCCTTTTGTCCTGCGAGTATGACGCCAGCCTGATGACGGAGGATTCGCCCGGTGCCCGCTGGCGCCTGAGGGGGTGTTTCCTGCCGCAATCTGTATCCATTCCCACCGCGACGCTGTGGCAGCTGAACCCGCTGCCGGCCTCCGCCTGCGGCATCGGTGATTGACCCGGCCCGGCGTCCGGCCTAGCTCGCTGGACCATGAAAGCACCATCCTTCCCGACCGGCCTCTCCGAGCTTGCCGGCCAGTATGACACCATCCTCTGCGACGTCTGGGGCGTCATCCATAATGGCCGCGCGGCCTTCACCGAGGCGTGCGACGCGCTGGTGAAGTTCCGGGCAGGTGGCGGGCGGGTGTGCCTGATCACCAATGCGCCGGTGCCCGAGGCGCAGGTGATCCGCTATTTCGAACCGCTGGGCGTGCCGCGCGCGTCGTTCGATGCGTGCGTTTCCTCAGGCGATGCGACCCGGTTCGAGCTGGCCCGTCACCGCGACATGACCGTCTGGCGCCTTGGCGGCAATGAGGGCTGGGAGCATGACCGGTTCCTGTATGAAGGCCTCGGCCTGAAATTCGAGGACAGCGAGAAGGCAGACCTTCTGCTGTGTATCGGCCTGCGGGACATGGAGAACGACCAGCCCGAACAATACCGCGAGGAGCTGCGCGGCGCGGTCCAGCGCGGCCTGCCAATGCTGTGCGCCAATCCGGACAAGCAGGTGCGCGTGGGCGGCCAGCTCTACTGGTGCGCCGGGGCGCTGGCGGATGTGTATGAGGATCTGGGCGGCAAGGTGATCTATCCCGGCAAGCCCTATTCGCCGATCTATCACCTGGCGCTGGAGCGCGTGGCCCAGATGGGCGCGCCGCCGAAGAATGTGCTCTGCATTGGCGACAGCCCGGCGACCGATGTGCGCGGCGCCCGCACCCACGGTTTCCACAGCCTTTATGTCGGCACCGGCCTCAAGCAGCATGGCGCAAATTTCCAGGCGGAAGTGACCGATCTGCTTGCAGATTACGGTGAAGAGGCAACTTACGCGATGACAGGGCTCAGATGGTAGGCAGCCGGCCCGCCCCAGCCCGCCTGACAGGCGAGCGGGGGTGACGGATTGCGCGGCCCCGTGTAACGGAATTCAGACAGGAATCAGGGAGAAACCCGGCTGCATGACCCAGTTTGACGGTTACAAGTATGAAGACCTCCAGATCGGCCAGTCGCACGAGACCGTGCACACGATCACGGAGAACGACATCCAGCGCTTCGCCGAGGTTTCCGGCGACTATAATCCGCTGCACATGTCGGACGAGTTCGCGGCCAAGACCATCTTCGGCAAGCGGATCGCCCATGGCGCGCTGACGGCGAGCTATATCTCCGGCATCCTCGGCAACAACCTGCCGGGCCCCGGCGCGATCTTTGTGGGCCTGTCGATGCGCTTCAAGCGCCCGGTCCATATCGGCGACACGGTGACCGTGCGCGCCGAGGTGGCCGAGAAGCAGGACCGCGGCAACCGCGTGACGCTGAAGGTCGAGTGTATTGTCGAGGGCAAGCGCGTCATCACCGGGGAAGCTGACGTCGTGGCGCCCAGCCGGGAGAAGTAATGGCCGTTTATGCGGAATATCGCGGGCTTCCCGCCGCGGCGCGGGGCGCATCGGTTGCGCTCGGCAATTTTGACGGTCTTCATGCCGGCCACCGCGCCGTGATGGAGGCCGCCCGCAATGCCGGGCATGGAAAGTTCTCGGTGGCGACCTTCGAGCCGCCGCCGCGCGCCTATTTCCGCCCTGGCGACCCGCCATTCCGCATCCTGCGGCCCGAACGCCGTAATTCCATGATCCTCGCCGCCGGCGCCGATGATGTGTTCGAGTTGCCGTTCAATGGCGAAATGGCCGCCATGACGGATGAAGGCTTCGTCCGTCATGTGCTGGTCGACGGGCTCGGCGTTTCGCATGTCTCGGTCGGCTTCGACTACCGCTTTGGCCGTGGCCGCATGGGCCATGCCCAGCGCCTCGCCAGCCTTGGCCGAGCGCTCGGCTTCGGTGTTACCATCGTCGAGGAAATCGCCGCGCAGGGCGTCAAGGCCTCGTCCACCGCGATCCGCCAGGCGCTGGTCGCCGGTGAACCGGGCCTGGCCGCAGACATGCTGGGCCAGCCCTGGGTGGCAGATGGCATTGTCGAGCCGGGCGAAAAGAACGGCCGGAAGTTTGGTTTCCCGACCGCGAACATGGCGCTGGGCGACCTGATCCATCCCAAATACGGCGTTTATGCCGTGCGCCTGCGGATTGAAGGCGAAGACAACTGGCGTGACGGGGTGGCCAATTTCGGCCGCACGCCGACCACCGGCCTGCGCGATCCGCTGCTGGAAACCTTCATCTTCGACTTTGACCGCGAGATTTACGGCCAGCGTGTCGAGGTGCAGCTGATCACCTATCTGCGCCCGGAGCTGAAATTCCCGTCGCTGGACGCGATGATCGAGCAGATGCACCGCGACACCGCCCAGGCAAAGGACATCCTGGCTGCGCGGCGCTGAGGCCCGGTTTCTGCTCGCTTCGGCGGCGCCACAAGCAACCCCCGGATGCACCATAAAATTTCCGTAATTCGCATCGACGCTTGGGGCTTCACACGGGCTGCAAATAGGCGCAGCGATCGTGTTGAACGGGACGCTTCAAGGAGGACATCATGCGCCGGATACTTGCTTCACTTGCTCTTTCCATGGCGGTTGCCGCGCCGGCTCTGGCGCAGGGCGACTTTACCGCAGACACCTCGCTGGCCCGTTCGGACCGGCTCGTCCGCTCGGTCTTCCTGGAAGACCTGAAGGCCGTGGTCGTGAACCTCGGCGACACCATCTCCTCAATCGGCGAAAACGGCGATGTCTCGGTCGAGGCGACGAGCGCCGATGATGGCCTGATCTATCATGTGATCGGCACGGTCTGTGAAAACGAGATCCGCCCCGGCTGCCTCGGCGTCCAGATCGAGATCCGCTATGATGGCGACGAGATGGTCTCGTATGAGAAGCTGAACACGGCCAACCTCAACTGGTCGGCCACCTCGGTCAGCGCCTCGGGCACCATCGGCACCACGGATTCGACCCTGATCATCAGCCGCTACGTTATCCTCGATGGCGGCATGAACATGCAGAACATCACCGATAACCTGACCAATGCGAAGGCGATTGCCCGCTCGGTTGCCGATTACATCTGGGAAGTCGGCGACTATGATCCCGCAAACTATGACGACGAGGAATGGTAAGCGCCGCCGGGCAGGGGTGACAGGCCCCGCCCGTTCATGCTAACCGCCCGGACCATGAAACAGGCACGGGCCCGCAAAATCATACGAATTAGCGGCCCGGCCGCCGTCTGAACCCTTGTTTCAGCGGTGGCCGGGTAAAGTTCGTTTGCCCCAATGATTTCAACCGGTGCCTTCGCTGCCCCCATCTGATCGACCAGACATCATGACCGAGTCCACGACCGAGCGCGATTATCGCGACACCCTGTTCCTGCCGAAAACCGAGTTTCCCATGCGCGCGGGCCTGCCCAAGGCCGAGCCGGAATGGATCAAGCGCTGGGACGGCCTGAGCCTCTATGAGAAGCTGCGCGCGGACGCCAAGGGCCGCCAGCCCTTCATCCTGCATGACGGCCCGCCCTATGCGAACGGCCACATCCACCTCGGCACGGCGCTGAACAAGATCATCAAGGACATCATCGTCCGCTCCCACCAGATGCAGGGCTTTGACGCCTCCTACCTTCCGGGCTGGGACTGTCACGGCCTGCCGATCGAATGGAAGGTGGAAGAGGAATTCCGCTCCAAGAACCGCCCGAAGGACAGCGTGCCCCCGGCTGAATTCCGCGCCGCCTGCCGCGCCTATGCGGAGCATTGGGTGGGTGTTCAGAAGGCGGAGTTCCGCGCCCTCGGCATCGAAGGCGAATGGAACGACCCCTACCTGACCATGGCCTTCGAGAGCGAAGCGATGATCGTTTCGGAATTCCTCGACATGGCGATGAAAGGCGGCCTCGTGCGCGGCGCCAAGCCGATCATGTGGAGCCCCGTCGAGCGCACCGCGCTCGCCGAAGCCGAAGTGGAATATCACGACCGCAAAGTGCCGGTGATCTGGGTGAAGTTTCCGGTCGATTTTCCTGCCGCATACACACGCGGGCCAGGTGGGCCTGATGTCGTTGCCGAACTCGTTGAAAAGTACGCCAACGCTTCGGTTGTCATCTGGACAACCACGCCCTGGACGATTCCTGCCAACCAGGCTGTCAGCTTCAATCCGGAAGTCTCTTACGGACTCTATGAAGTCACCGATGTAGCCACTGAGGAAGAACTCGGATTTGCGCCTTATGTGAAGGCGGGAGACAAACTCATCTTCGCCGACAAACTCGCAGAAGATGCGCTGCTCGCCGCCAAGGCAAAGGCGTGGTCACGCGTAGATGACATCAATCCCGCAGACCTTCCCGCGATCCGGCACCCGCTTTCTGGGTTCGACAAATTCTTCCGTCACTCCATCCCGCTGCTCGCCGGCTCCCACGTCACCGATGATGCCGGCACCGGCTTCGTCCACACCGCGCCCGCGCATGGTGAGGACGACTTCGATGTGTGGGTAAACTCCGGCCACACGACGCAAGCGATCCGCCAGATCGTTGATCCCGATGGGAAGTATACGGATGAAGTGCCGGCCCCGCTCGCGGGTCTTGAAATCATTGTCACGTCCGGCAAGAAGCGCGGCGAGGCGGGCAAGGCGAACAACGAAGTGATCCGCCTGCTGGCCGAGTCTGGCAATCTCCTCGCGCGCGGCGTCACCATGATCCGCGATGCCCACTCCTGGCGCTCGAAAGCCCCGGTCATCCGCCGCGCGACGCCGCAATGGTTCATCGCGATGGACAAGCCCGTGCATGGCGGCAAGACGCTGCGTGAGCTGGCCCTCAAAGGCATTGCCGATACCGAATTCTTCCCGCCCACAGGCCGCAACCGCCTGCAGGCGATGGTCGAAGGCCGCCCGGACTGGCTGATCTCGCGCCAGCGCAACTGGGGCGTGCCGATCACCCTGTTCGTCAACGCCAAGGGCGAGCCGCACACCGCCGCGCTCAGCAAGGAACAGGCCGACAAGCTTAACGCCAACATCAAGGCTGCCATCGAGAAAAACGGCGTAGACGGATGGTTCGCCACGCCCGACGCCGACTTCTTCGAAGGCACCGGCGTCTCGCCTGAAGGCTGGGAGAAGGTCACCGACGTTCTCGACGTGTGGTTCGACAGCGGAACGACGCACGCCTTCGCCCTGCGCAAGCGCGGCATCATCGACAACGCCACCGGCCAGGCCGACGTTTACATGGAAGGCTCCGACCAGCATCGCGGCTGGTTCCAGTCCTCTCTGCTGGAAAGCTGCGCCACGCGCGGCATGGCGCCTTACAAGAAGGTCGTCACCCACGGCTTCATCGTGGACGCCGAAGGCAAGAAGATGTCCAAGTCGATCGGCAACACGATCGAGCCTCAGCAGGTGCAGAAGGATTACGGCATCGAGATCCTCCGTATCTGGACGGCCTCTGCCGACTATATGGACGACCTGCGCATCTCCGACGAGATCATCAAGGGCACGGTGGAAACCTACCGCAAGCTGCGCAATACGCTGCGCTACCTGCTCGGCGCGCTCGATGGTTTCTCTGCGGAGGAAGCCGTCAGCGCCGCGACCATGCCCGGCCTGGAGCGTTTCATGCTCCACCGCCTGGCCGAACTCGACGGCCAGATCCGCGCGGCCTATTCCAGCTTCGACTTCAAGCGCGTGATGACGCTGCTCATCAACTTCGTGAACGTCGAGCTGTCGGCCGTCTATTTCGATGTCCGCAAGGACTCCCTCTACTGCGACCCGTCCTTTGCCACCGCCAAGGGTTGGGACGCGGCCACTGCCGCCTCGGGCGACCGCCGCCGCGCAGTGCGCACGGTCATGGCCGCGATCCTCGAGCGGATGCTCGCCTGGCTCGCCCCGGTCATGCCGTTCACCACCGATGAGGCCTTCGGCGAAAGCCACCTCAAAGGCAGCGCCCCGTCGGTCCACCTGCTGCAATTCCCGGCCACGCCCGAAGGCTGGCTGGACGCGGGCCTCGGCAAGCGCTGGGAACAGATCTTCGCCGTCCGCCGCGTCGTCACCGGCGCGCTGGAAGTCGAGCGCCGCGAGAAGCGTATCGGTGCCTCGCTGGAGGCGTCCCCGCGCGTCCTCATCGCCGACAAGGCGCTGATCGAGGCATTCGAAGGCGAAAGCGCTGCCGATATCTTCATCACGTCGGATGCAGAGCTGGTTTCGGCCACCGAAGGCCCGGCAGGCGCCTTCACGCTGGCCGATGCGCCGGGCATCTGGGTCGTTCCGGAGAAGGCGGCCGGCGTCAAATGCCGCCGCAGCTGGAAGTATTTCGACCCCGCCACCGCCGACCCGGCCTTCCCGGACATCACCCCGCGCGACGCGCTGGCCGTAAAAGCCTGGGACAAGGTGGAATAGGGGCGGGAAGCGCCTCATTTGAGCTCATCCTGAGCGAAGTCGAAGGATCGAGCGGGCGCGCAACGCCCGGCTCGTGGTTCGACTTCGCTCACCATGAGCCTCAATCCGGCGAGTTCAGCCCGATCACCCCTGCACAGAAGTGCTTGATCCCTCCGCCAGCCTCTGCAATCTCACCCCCATGAAACTATCGCCGCAGACAGTCTGGCCCTTCGCGGTGATTCCGCTCGTTGTCCTGTTCGATCAGGTGACGAAATGGATGGTCCTGGCCGAGCCACGCCTGAACGCGCTGCAATGCCTTGGCGATGGCCGGCTGTGCGGCAAGATCGTGGTGCCCGGCCCGGTAGACCTGTCGATGGTGTGGAACCGGGGCATGTCCTATGGCCTGTTCCAGTCTGAGGGCATCATGCGCTGGGTACTGGCGGGCATCATGGCGGCGATCGCCATTGGCTTCTTCGCCTGGTTGCTCAAAGCTGAGGGCCGCTGGCTGAAACTGTCGCTCACCCTTGTCGTCGGCGGCGCCATCGGAAACCTGATCGACCGTGTGCGCTTCGGCGCGGTGGTCGATTTCGTCGATGTGAACGAGCTGACCGCCGGTTATTTCCCCTGGGTCTTCAACGTGGCCGATGCGGCGATCACCATCGGCGCGATTCTCCTGTTTGTAGACCAGTTCTTACTTTCGCGCCCGAAACGGGCTAACAGCCTTGAACAAGGTTAACTCTCCCCTCTAAGCGGAACCCGTACAGTCCCATGAAAAAGACCCTACCGCTCATCGCTGCCGGCCTCGCTCTCGGGGTGACGGCTGCCTGTTCTTCCAACGGTAACGCAGGCGGCGCCACGCCCGACGAGTTCCGCGTTGTCACCAAGCCGCCATTGGCCATCCCGCCGAATTACAGCCTGCGTCCGCCGGCCCCCGGCACCAGCATTCCGGCTGAAGTCGAAATAGCCACCAGCGGCACCACGGCCGCGTTTGGCGCCGGTCTCGGCCAGCAGGCCAGCGCTTCGGAGCGCGCCCTGGTCGCCTCGGCCCATGCCAATGCCGTCAACCCCGCCGTGCGTGCGCAGGTCGATTATGAAGAGACCAAGGCGATCCGCAAATCGCCCTCGATCGCTGACCGCATCCTGTTCTGGCGCAAGAACAATCCGGAAGACGCCGCCTCGGCAGCGTCCGACAATGCAACCGGGAATCAGACTGTGGTGATCGAACAGGCCGGCGGCGGCAGCCGTATCAAGCTTCCCGGCACCTGATGCCGGGCTGCTTGCCTGACCTGACCTGACCTTCCAAAACTCCAGATCGGAGCTGCTCATGAAATCTATGTTTATTGCTGCGGGGCTCATGGCCTTTGCAGCCCTTGGCGCTTCTGCGGAAGCTGCGCCAGAGGGCAACCCGCCGACGAGCTTCACGCTCGACAATGGTATGCAGGTTGTTGTGGTGCCCGATCACCGCGCGCCGGTGGTTACCCATATGGTCTGGTACAAGGTCGGCGCGGTTGACGAGGCGCCCGGCAAGTCCGGCATCGCCCACCTCTTCGAACACGTCATGTTCAAGGAAACCAAGAATATCGGCCCGGAGGAGTTCACCTCCATCGTCCAGCGGTCCGGTGGCCAGCTCAACGCGTTCACCTCTTGGGACTACACCGCCTATTATGAGCGGGTTCACAAGGACCAGCTCGGCAAGATGATGGGCCTTGAGGCCGAGCGGATGGTGAACCTCACCATCAATGACGATCCCAAAGGCCCCTTCATCTCCGAACGCGATGTCGTGAAGGAAGAACGCCGCCAGCGCATCGAGAACAATCCGAACGCGCTGCTGCAGGAACAGGCGCTCTCTGCGCTCTGGAAGGGCCATCCCTACGAAATCACCGTCATCGGCAAGATGGAAGAAGTCGGCGCGCTGACGCCGGAAGACGGCCTTGCCTTCTATCAGGAATATTACAGCCCGGAGAATGCGATCCTCGTCGTGGCCGGTGATGTGACTGAAGACGAAGTGCGCACGCTCGCGCAGGAACATTACGGCCCGATCGCGCCGACCGGCGTGGCTCACGGCGCCCGCAAATGGGAGCCCGTCAGCCCGATCGCCGAAACCCAGCTGATCACGCATGCAGACCCCAAGGTCCGCCAGCCGGTGTGGAGCCGCTACTATCTCGGCACCTCGCTCAGCCGCAATTATGATGAAGCCCTCGCGCTCGATGTCGGCCTCGAAGTCCTCGGTGGTGGCATGACCAGCCGGCTCTACCAGTCGCTGGTCGAGCAGCAGAAGCTGGCCATCAATATCGGCACCTATGCCTTCACCACGCTGCACGATGAAGGCCCGGCCGTGATCTACGGCACGCCGGTCGACGGCACGACGCTGGAAGAGCTGGAAGCGGCTGTCATGGCCGAGGTCAACGCCATCATGGACAGCGGCTTCACCGAAGAGGAAGTCCGCCGCGCCCGCAACAAGCTGGCCGCCAGCGCGATCTACGAGAAAGACAGCCAGGCCTCGATGGCCAACCAGTATGGCGCCGCCATGGTGCTCGGCTTCGAGCTGGACGCCATCGCCGCCTATCCCGACAAGGTGCGCGAAGTTACGGTGGAAGAGGCGCTTGCCGCCGTCCGTGCGGTCTTCGCCGCCGACAAGAACTATATCGTCACCCACCTGCTGCCGGCTGAAGGAGACCTCTGATGCTGAAACTCCAGCTTTTCTCCGGCGCGGCTGCCGCGCTCCTCGTCTCTGCCTGCGCCAGCTCCTCTGTGCCTGCGCCTCATCCGCTCGACGTGAGCGTGGCAGAGCCTGTCTTCCTGATCGATACCTATGACGGCGATTTCGTCGACATCCAGCAGATGACCACGCCTGGCGGCGTGTCCGTCTGGCTGGTCACCGAACCGTCGATCCCGATCGTCTCGGTACAGATGGCCTGGCGCGCGGGCACCACGTCCGATCCTGCCGGCCTCGAAGGCCTCTCCAATGCCGTCACCTACAACATGAATGAGGGCGCAGGCGATCTCGACTCGCTCGCTTTCCAGACGGCGATGGAAGACCTGAATATGAGCTTCGGCTGCTCCAACTCCGCAGAGTGGACCAGCTGTTCGGCCACCATGCTGGCAGAGAACGCTGCGCCGTCGATGGAGGTGGTCGCTTCCGCCTTCACGGCGCCGCGCTTCGATCAGGGGCCGTTCGACCGTTTCGTGCGTGAGCAGGAAGTCGCCCTGAAAACCCGTGAAACCTCAGCTGGCTATCTTGCGTGGCGGGCCCAATCGCAGGCGCTCTATCCGGACCATCCCTTCGCCCGCGAAGTGACCGCCGAGAGCCTTGCCGCCCTCACGCCGGACCTGGCGCGTCAGCATCAGCGCACGCTGATGACGAAGGATCGCCTCCTCGTCACTGCCGTGGGCGACATCACGCCCGAAGCGCTGGCCCCGCTGATCGATGCGGCCGTTGCTGCCCTGCCGGAGACCAGCGACCTCTCGCCGGTCACCCCGATCACGCTGCCGGCGGTTGCCGCGGCTGACCCGGTGGTCGTCAGCCTGCCGCAGCCCCAGAGCCTTGTGCGCTTCCTTGGCCCCGGCCTTGGCCGCGACAATGCCGATTATTTCCCGGCCTATGTGCTGAACTACACCTTCGGCGGTGGCGGCTTCGAAAGCCGCCTGATGAAAACGCTGCGGGTGGAGAAGGGCCTGACCTATGGCGTCAGCTCCAGCATCGATCCCAATCCCGCCTTCCTCGTCTGGTCGGGCGGCGGTCAGACCAAGAATGAGAGCGCCGGTGAATTCGTTGCCGGTATCCGCGCCGAGATGCAGAAATTCATCGAAGGCGGCGTGACCGAGGCAGAGCTGGCCGATGCAAAGGCCTATCTCATCGGCTCCTATCCGCTCGGCTTTGACTCCAACTCCAAGATCGCCGGCAACATCATGTCCGTCCGCCAGGACGAACTCGGCGTCGATTACTTCGACCGCCGCAATGCCCTGATCGAAGCCGTCACCCTGGAAGACGTGAACCGTGTCGCCGCAGAATATCTTGCGCCCGAACGCTTCAGCTTCTTCCTCGTCGGCGAGCCTGAAGGCCTGTCGGCAGAGTAAGCCGGCGCGCGCCCCGCGTCTTTCCTCTCCTGCCGGTCTGCCTGTGTCAGGCTGGCGGGAGAGCGAAACGGGCGCAAACAGGCATCAACCGGTATCTCGCCGCGCGCTGATCGATACCGGAATGACGCAGATTGTCCTCAAAAATACACAAACTGACACGGAAAGTTCCTGTCCGTGCCCGGCGCAATCTGCCCCATTTGATGGACAGGTGCCTGCCTCTCCACGGCCCGTTCTGCGCATTTGCAACAGGTCGCGCCCCGCCTGTCCGGCAGGACAAGCCAACCGGTAGGCTTATACCCATCCAGTCAGCAGAATTTTTCCTGATCTGAAATCAGTCAGCAGACTTTCGCGGGGTTGCAAGGCCGGGTGCTGAGAAGCTGCCTGCCGGATCGCGGCAATAGGTGAAGAGTTCAGCCGGGCGCCCGCCGGTTGAGGTTTCCATCTGGCCTGTGCCGGTTACCAGCCCCGTCTTCTCCAGGGCGCGGCGGAAGTTCTGCGTGTGCAGTTGCAGGCCGAGGATCGCCTCGGTGGCGCGCTGCAGCTCGGAAAGCGTGAAGCGTTCGGGCATCAGCTCGAACACCACCGGGCGGTATTTGATCTTGCCCCGCAGGCGCGCCGCGCCGGTGGCAAGAATTCGTCTGTGGTCGGATGCCATGGACAGGCCGAGGCGGAACCCCGCATCCGGCAACCCCGCATCGCGGGCGCACTCGGCAACGAGGCCCGCCTCATAGAGGAGTTCATAGCGTTCCAGCACCTGGTTCTCCGCCCAGCGCGCGCCATCCAGGCCAAAGGCAGTGCGCGCCCGCTGCAGGCGCCGGTCATTGCCGGCGGCCCATGTCTTCAGGCGGGGGGCAATTTCGGCGTCGATCAGGGCAGGGCGGCCTGCGCGATGATCTTCCCACGGAAAATACTGATACCAGCTGCGCCAGCGCGCTTCGAACTTTGCCGCCACGGGCCGCTCCTCCGGCGTCAGCGCCAGATAGCCAACGGAAATCACCCGTGCATCTGCCGGGGCACCCACAACGGTGGCTTCCGGCGTGTCGCGGTTCTTGTCGCCGAAGGTGTAGAGTTGCTCGACATAGCCAAGCTCGAAACCGGTCTGTTCCAGAACCCAGCCTCTCAGCGACAGGTCGAACGTGCGGTGGTTCACCGGGTCGAACGGGCCGAAGGGCAGGGCCTCCTCGCCGCTTGGCCGCTGGGTCACCAGCACATGCGGCTCGCCGTCCGCGATGGCTACCATCACCGCCGAAAGACCAATCAGCAGTGTCGGCTGGCTCATCGCGCGGTCTCCGCCGTCATCGCCGCCTGGATCGCTTCGAAGCGCTCGAGGAACAGCTGCTGCGCCTCCGGCGCCGAAAGCGGCTTCAGGCGGAACTTCATGCCCTCGGGCGGCTTGCCGAAGAAGCCGTTGGATTCTGCCTCCGAAAACCCGGCCAGCTGCACGGCCTCAAACCAGGCACAGATATGATCGGCCTTCTTGATCACCTTTTTCAGCGCGCCCGAAGTGACGGGCCGCAGGCCAAAGCGGATGTGGATGGCTTCCTGCAGGCGGGCTTCAATATCCTTGTAGCTTTCCCCCAGCAGCGCCTTGAACGGAGAGATCATGTCCCCGATCACATATTCCGGGCTGTCATGCAGCAGCGCCGTCAGCCAGGCGTCCGGCCCCAGCCCCGGCTCCAGCTTGCGCACGATCTGCTCCACCACCACCGAATGCTCGGCGACAGAGAAAGCGTGTTCACCCTTGGTTTGCCCATTCCAGCGGGCAACCCTGGCCAGGCCATGGGCAATATCCTCGATTTCCACATCCATGGGCGAGGGGTGCGCCAGGTCCAGGCGACGACCCGACAACATACGCTGCCAGACGCGAGGGGGCTTAACAGAACGCTTCAAAGGGACAGGCTCCATGGGGGTATCTTAAGTGATTGGTAGGACGGGTAAATAAACCGGGGCAATACGGTTACAAACTCGTCTTGTTTCTGCCCCGGTTTGCCAATGACGCATTAAGGCCTCTCAGGCATAAGGCTTGCAGTACCAGAGACGGCCCGGTTTTTGTTCATCAGGGCTGCCATAACAACAAGTAGAGTGACGGTAACTGCCTATGATCGACATGCTGCACCAATTCGCAACCGGAACCGGATTTCCCACGGCTGTGCTGGCGTTTGGTGCTTTGATTGTTGTCATCGAAGCCACGAAGGCCAGCCGTCGTGCCCTGTGGGGCGATATCTTCAGCGAAGATTTCGACGAATAGTCTGACCCCGCGTCAACTGACGCCCCGTCCATCCCCGCTCGCGCGGGGATGTCGCGTTATGGGGCAGGTCAGGTGCGCTCCACGAACACCGTGCCGGCAGAATAACCCGCACCGAAGGAGCAGATCAGGCCTTTCTGCCCGGCGGCAAAATCGTCCGAGTGCAGATGGAAGGCGATGATCGATCCGGCCGACGATGTGTTGGCATAGGTGTCCAGCACGGTCGGGCTTTCGGCTTCGCTGGCCTCATGGCCCAGAACCTTCGATGAGATCAGCCGGTTCATGTTGGCGTTCGCCTGGTGCAGCCACATGCGTTTCAGCGCGTCGGACTGCAGGCCCAGCTCGCCCAGATGCGCGGTGATCATCTCGGCCACCATCGGCACGACTTCCTTGAACACCTTGCGGCCTTCCTGAACGAACAGCTTGTCCGGCGTGCCCACGCCTTCAGGCGCGGCGCGATTCAGGAAACCGAAATTGTTGCGGATGTTGTTGGAGAACTGGGTCTTCAGCTTGGTGCCGAGGATTTTCCAATGCTTTGCCGGGGCGATGTCTTCTGCTTCCACCAGAACGGCGGTGGCCACATCGCCGAAGATGAAATGGCTGTCGCGGTCAGTGAAGTTCAGGTGGCCGGAACAGATTTCCGGGTTCACGACCAGCACCGACTTTGCGTTGCCCGAGCGGACGAAATCCGCCGCCGTCTGGATGCCGAACGTGGCGGAGGAACAGGCAACGTTCATGTCGAAGGCAAAGCCCTTGATGCCAAGGGCTTCCTGGATCTCGATCGCCATCGCCGGATAGGCGCGCTGCATGTTGGAGGCGGCGCAGATCACTGCGTCCACATCTTCCGGCGACCGGCCGGCACGCTTCAGCGCCTCGCGGGCGGCATGGACGCCCATTTCCGCCATTACGGAGATCTGTTCATTGGGCCGCTCGGGAATGCGCGGCGTCATCACATCGGGGTCCAGCACGCCGGATTTGTTGATGACATAGCGCGCCTTGATGCCCGAGGCCTTCTCGATGAACTCGACGGAGGAATGCGGCTTGGGCTCCAGCAGGCCGGAGCTGATATCGGCGGCGTTCTCAAGATTCCAGGTGTCGGCCCAGGCGTTGTAGCTCTCGACCAGCTCTGCGTTTGAGATCGAATTGGGCGGGGTCCACAGTCCAGTGGCGGAAATGACGGGGCTCGGCATAGGGGTCTCCGGCGGCGCCCGTCCGCCGAAGGCGTCAGGCCCTTCTTGCTATATCCTTATTTTGAAAGCTGTAACGCGCGTTGCGGGGCCAGCACAAGGCTGGCCTTCATACCAAGCCAGTATACCGGGGCGCCCGCAATCACTTGTCGACCTGGCCAGGGCCGCCATAGACCTTGCGTTGCAGCTCACGGTCCTCAGCGGCGCGGACGCTTTCTTCCCACGCCTCTGATTCCTTGTCGTATTTCACCTTTTCCGCTGCCAGCACGGTCTCCCGGCAAAGGCGGCGCTCTTCGGCGTCAACCTTGTCCTCACAGAGATCGAGCGCCTTGGCCTCTGCCCGGTCCTGCCATGTGGCACAGCCCGTAACGGGCAGAAGGGCGAGCAGGGCTCCGGCAGCGGCGGCGAGGGTGCGCATCATGGACCTTTCTTGCGGTCTTTTTCGCGCTTGGTGGACAGGGCCACATCGGCCACCACGTTGCGCATGCACTGGGCGCGGTCATCCTCGTCCTGGATGCTGGCGCACGCATCCAGCGGATTGGCGTAAGCATTCGACGGGGCGCTCGACTGGCAACCTGCCAGCGACGACAGCATCCCCACCGCCGCAATCATCATCAACGTCTTCATGCCTTCTCCCGCACAGCCTTGTGTCGCGGGCACCCTACCTCATGGTCGTTGACCATGCCAACTGCCTGTCCCCATGCGTAGACGATTGTGGGGCCCACAAATTTGAAACCGCGTTTTTTCAGGTCCTTGGACATCTTCTCGGACCAGTCCGTGCAGGTGGGCGCGTCGCGGTAGTGCTTCCACTTGTTCACGATCGGCTTGCCGCCGACGAAGCTCCAGCAGTATTCGGAAAAGTCTTCGCCGCTTTCCATCATGCCCAGATAGATCTGCGCGTTGCCGATCACCGCGTCGATCTTCTTGGGGCTGCGGATGATGCCGGGGTTCTGCAGGGCCTTTTCGGCGCGTTTCGGCGTCCAGCGGGCGAGCTTTTCCGGGTCGAACCCGTCGAACTCCTCGCGGATGCTGTCCCGCTTGCGCAGGATGGTGATCCAGCTGAGGCCCGCCTGCATCCCGTCGAGCTGCAGCTTCTCCCACAGGGCGCGCGGGTCACGCTCGGGGACGCCCCATTCCTCATCGTGGTAGGCTCGGTAGAGCGCATCTGTCATCGGCGCCCAGCCGCAGGAATGGGGGTCACTCATTGGCCGGGGCCTCCACATGCGCCGCCAGTTCAGCGGCCAGCCAGTCGGGCTGGTATATCTCTGCGGGCAGGTCGCCCGCCGTGATGTGTTCGCCTGCCTGCAGCGCCTTGGCCACCCGATCCGTGCGCACCAGCGCAAGGGCCTGATTGCCTTCAACGCTGGTGATGTTGCCGATGAGCGCTGCGCCCGCGCGAAGCTCCGCGCCCGGCGTGAAACCAGCGCCCGCGATACGCACCGTGCGTTTGCGGATCAGGCCCTTGCGCTTCATCCGGCTGGCCACTTCCTGCCCGATGAAACAGCCCTTTTTGTAATCCACCCCGCCCATCAGATCCATGTTGATGTCGGTCGGGAAGACTTCCGCCGCGCGGTAGTCCGCGCCCCATTCGGGCACGCCGGCCTCGATCCGCCGGGCGGCCCAGGTGGCGCCGTCCACCACGCCGTCCACATCAGCGGCGGGCACAATGTCCCGCAGATAGAGCGCCCCGCTGCGCGGATCGTCATGGCCGGTTTCATCCGTCACGGCGGCCAGGCTCTCATCAATCGTCAGCTGCACCTGCGAGCGCAGGCGGAACATCGTCAGCCGTTTCAGCAGGTCTGCGGCGGCGTCCTCATGCACATCGATCAGCACGCCGTCATCCACGCGCTTGGCGAGGTAGTCGGCGATGATCTTGCCTTGCGGGGTCAGCAGCGCGCCATAGCGCAGCTCGCCCTCGGTCCAGTCCATCACCTTGTGCGTTACCGTTCGCTCCAGCAGGGCGAGCGTGTCAGGACCGGAAAGGCGGAGAATGGCGCGGTGGGGGATGCGTAACATGGCGTTGATCTAAGCCTCGCGCCGGGGCGCCGCAATGCCTGCGCGTGCGGGCAGCATCACGACGATCAGCGCGGCAAGGGCGCTTTTCACCGCTGCGCCCGGCAGGAACGGGCCGACGCCCGCGCTGAACGCGGCCTCCGCCCCGATCATCAGCGACAGCCGGCCCCAGCCTGCCAGCAGGATCAGCCCGTGCAGCAGCAGGAACGCCGCCACCAGCCGCGCAAACCCGCCCGCGCCCCGCCATGCGGGCAACAGGCCTGCCAGATACGCTGCCAGCGGAAAGGAGAGCAGGAACCCCGCCGTGCCCCCGGTCAGCGCTGCCAAGCCGCCTTTGCCGCCCGAAAGTACCGGCGCGCCGCCGAGCGCCAGCGCCAGCCAGGCGACCACAATCGCGGCCCCCAGCCGCGGCCCCGCCAGCGCCCCGGCCAGCAGCACTGCCAGCGTCTGCAGCGTCATCGGCACCGGATACATCGGCACGGACGCGTAGGAGGCCGCCGTCAGCGCGGCAACGCCCAGGCAGGCGGCAAGCGCAGCGCGGGCAGGCGGAGGAAATGGCGTCATGACGGGCAGGGCTTTCGATCGTTCAATGCCGCTTGTCCGGGCCCATCTGGCGCAGGTCAAGCGCATCTGCCACAGCGCCTCATGGCGTGACTTTTGGCGCGGCGAGGCTCATAACGCGCTCCATGACCCAAGTATTCGATCTCATCCTGCGCGGCGGCACGGTCGTCACTCCCGGCGGCGAAATCCAGACCGACATCGGCATAATCGGCGAGCGCATCGCCCGCATCGGCGACCTCTCCAAGGCAGCGGCCGGTGAAATCTATGGCGCGACGGGCCTGCACATCCTGCCCGGCGTGATCGATACGCAAGTGCACTTCCGGGAGCCGGGCCTCGAATACAAGGCAGACCTTGAAACAGAGGCGCGCTCGGCCGCGCTCGGCGGCGTTGTCGCCGTGTTCGAGATGCCCAACACCAATCCCTCGACCATCACGCCAGATGCGATGCTCGACAAGCTCGCCCGCGCCAAGGGCCGGATGGACATCGACCACGCCTTCTATGCGGGCGCCACGCATGACAATGTGGCGCTGCTGCCGGAAATGGAGCGGATGCTCGGCTGCTGCGGCGTGAAAGTATTCATGGGCGCCTCGACCGGCGATCTTCTGATCAAGGACGATGCCGGCGTCGAAGCTGTCCTGCGCGCCATCAAGCGCCGCGCCGCCTTCCACTCCGAAGACGAATACCGCCTTGAAGAACGCCGCAGCCTTGCCGTCACGGGCGACTGGCAGAGCCATATCGTCGTGCGCGATGTGGAGGCTGCCGTCAGCTCCACGCGCCGCCTGCTGAACCTTGCCCGCAAGACCGGCAAGCGCATCCACGTGCTGCACATCTCCACCGCCGAGGAGATGGACTTGCTGGTGAACGCCAAGGATGTGGCCAGCGTTGAAGTGCTGCCCAACCACCTGACGCTGGCTGCGCCCGATTGCTATGAGCGCCTGAAGGGCTTTGCCCAGCAGAACCCGCCTGTGCGCGAGGCGCGCCACCGCGAGGCGCTGTGGCGCGCGCTGAATGCCGGTATCGTCGATGTTCTGGCGACGGATCATGCGCCGCATACGATTGAAGAAAAGATGCGCCCCTATCCGGCGTCGCCCTCGGGCATGCCGGGCGTGCAGACGCTGGTGCCGGTGATGCTGACGCATGTGAATGACGGAAAGCTCAGCCTGCAGCGCTTTGTCGAGCTGACCAGCGCCGGCCCGCAGCGCGTGTTCGGCCTCGCCGACAAAGGCCGCATCGCCGAAGGCTATCATGGCGACTTCACCATCGTAGACCTGAAGCGCAAGCAAACGATCACAAAGGAATGGTCGAAGTCCAAATGCGGCTGGACCCAGTTTGACGGCTTCGAGGCAACGGGTTGGCCGGTCGCCACCATCGTGCGCGGACGCTTCGTCATGCGCGATGGCGAAATCGTCCAGAAGGGCGGCGGCCAGCCCGTCCGCTTCAACGAAACGCTGGAGCCGCAGGCTTGATCCCTGCGCCGCTGATCAGCGCGCTGCGTGCGCGGTATGATGAGCCTCAGCGGCATTATCACAGCTGGCATCATATCGAAGCCTTGCTGCGCCATTATGAGCGGTGGAAGGAACAGTTCCATCGTCCCCAGCCTGTTCTTTGGGCGCTCTATTGGCATGATGCGATCTATGATCCGCGCGCCAAGGATAATGAAGAGCTGAGCGCGCGCCTGCTGGAACAGGATGCACAAGGCCATCTGCCGGCGGACGAGCTGGCGCTTGCGGCTGCCATTGTTCGCGCAACGGCAGTCCACAAGGTGCCCGAAGGGCTGAGCCCGGAAGACAGTGCCGATACGGCGCTCTTCCTGGATCTTGACCTTTCAATCCTTGGGGCGCCCGAGGCCGTTTATGATCGCTATGAAGCCGACATCCGCAAGGAATATGCTTTCGTTCCGATAGAGGCATACCGGGCGGGGCGCGGCGCTATCCTGAAAGGGTTTCTCGCGCGCGAGCGGCTTTACATGACGGAGACAGCCCACACCGCCTGGGACGGGCAGGCGCGGCTGAACCTGTCGCGCGCGATTGCCGGCCTCGAAACCCTGCACTGAGCCGCTGACCCCGCGAGGGGCTTGCCCTTTTTGCCGGACTGCGCAAGCAATTGCCTGTCGCGAAATCTGTTTCGCATTTGGAGAGGGCATCCATGCGCATCAAATCTTGCCTGCTGGCGTCCGCCGCAGCGCTTTTCATTGCTCCTTTTGCCTCTGCGCAGGAGCGGACCCCGTTCGAGCTTCAGGCCCGCGAGATCTACCAGACCGCCGTGGAAATCCGCACGGCCAAGGGGCAGGGCAAGATTCCCGAACTGGTCGACTATCTCGTCAGTGAGCTGAAGTCTGCAGGCTTTGCAGACATCCTTGTCACCGATCACGAGATCGACGGCGAGAAAGTGCAGGGCCTCATGGTGTGGTATCGCGCTGAAGTCGCGTCGAGCAAAAAGCCTATCGTGTTGCTGGCGCATATGGATGTGGTCGATGCGCTGCCCGACACCTGGACGCGCTACCCCTTCGAGCTGATCGAGGAGGATGGCTATTTCTTCGGGCGTGGTACGGCGGACAACAAATACGGCGTGACCAGCCTCGTCGCCACCTTCCTGCGTCTCAAGGCGGAAGGTTTCAAGCCCAACCGCGATCTCGTCCTCGTCCTCTCCGGAGATGAAGAAACTGGCATGATCACCACGCGCGCGCAGGCTCAGTTTGTCGCCGCGAATATTGACCCCGCCTATGTGCTGAATGCGGATGCCGGCGGCCTGTCGCTGGATATGGATGGCACGCCGCTATTCTACACCGTGCAGGGCGCGGAGAAGACCTATGCGACCTTCGAGCTGACCGTCTCCAATCCCGGCGGGCATTCTTCTGCGCCGCGTGCGGACAACGCGATTTATGAACTGGCGGACGCGCTGAAGAAGATCGAGGCGTACAAGTTTCCGGTGATGTCCAGCCCGTTGACGCGCGCGTCGCTGAAAGCGGCGGGCGAGCAGACGCCGGGCGAGCTGGGCAAGGCAATGCTGGCCTTTGCGGCCAATCCGGATGACGCCGCCGCCGTTGCCACGCTGCGGGCTGATCCGTCTACGGTTGGCACCACGGGGACGACCTGTATCGCCACCATGCTGCGCGGCGGCCATGCCGAAAACGCGCTGCCCCAGCGCGCGACTGCTACGGTCAACTGCCGCATCTTCCCCGGCGTTGGCATCGAGGCGACCGAGCAGGCGCTGAAGGATGTGATCGGCAATGACGGGGTGAAGTTCAAGCTCATCTCCGATCTCGTGGAGAGCCCGGAATCGAGCCTCCCGGAAGATGTAATGGCCGCGCTCGGCAAGGCGCTGGCGGCACGCGGACAGGAAGGCCTGCCGGTTTTCCCGTCCATGTCCTCCGGTGGCACCGATGGCATGTTCTACCGCAATCTGGGGTATGACACGCTCGGGATCGGCGGCGGCGGCGCAAAGCCGAATGACACATTCGCGCACGGCCTGAACGAGCGTGTGCTGGTCGATTCCTTCTATGGCGGGCTCGATCACTGGTACATCATCTTGAAAGAGCTGGCCTCGGAAGACTAGGCAGAGCCTTGCCTGCTCGGGCCGCAGGCGGGGGCTTGCCCTTTTCTGCGGCCTGCGCGAGCAATCACGGCTGACAAGAATATCCATGGCGGCGCGAGACCGGCCATGCGGGAGGAAAAATTCGCCAATGAGCAAGACCGCGCATATCCCGTTCCGTGAGGTGCCGTACCTGCCGCTGAAGCTGAAGCTGGATCGTCGCCCGGACGGGACGATCTATCTGGACAATGGCCAGCCGCTGAAGGCTCATCCGCCGCATATGCTGGCGCCGCTGGTAAAGTGGGCGGCGGAGCGGCCCGATCAGGTCTGGCTGGCCGAGCGCTGGCCGGAGGACCCGGCAGCGGATGACTGGCGCCGGATGACTTATGCTGACGGGCTCGCCGCCGTGCAGCGCATCGCCGCCGCTTTCCTCAGCGAAGGCGCCGGGCAGGATGCGCCGGTGATGATCCTCTCCAAGAACTCGATCGACAATGCGCTGGTGATGTATGGCGCGATGTGGGCGTCCAGCCCCGCTGTGCCGGTCACGCCGGCTTACGCGACGCTCAGCCAGGATCTCGTCCGCTTCCGGTATATCGACCAGCTGACGACCCCGAATTTCATCTATGTCGAGGATGGCCGCGAATACCAGCGCGCGCTCGACAGTCTCGACCTGACAGGCCGCCTCGTCATCTATTCGCGCAATGCGCCGGATGTGCCGCGTGCGGTCAGCCTGGAAGATTTTGCCGGCCAGACCGGCCCGGCGGTGGACGAAGCCTATGCCCGCCTCACGCCAAAGACGGTCGCCAAATACATGCTCACTTCCGGCTCCACGGGTGAGCCCAAGGCCGTGATCAACACGCATGGCATGGTGGCGGCCAACGCCAAGATGATCCGCTCCGTCTGGGATGAGGAACGCCTCGACGAGATTACCGGCGGCCCGCAGGTGATGGTGAACTTCCTGCCCTGGAGCCACACCTATGGCACCCATTCGATCCTGCACAACATGCTCGATTGGGGCGGCACGCTTTATATCGACCAGGGCGCCCCCACGCCTGCGCGCCTTCCGGAAATGATCCGCAACCTGAAGGAAATTCCCACCACCCAGCACACGACCGTGCCGCAGGCCTGGGCCGCGCTGGCCACGGCGCTGGAGCAGGATGACGAACTCGCCGAAGTGTTCTTCTCGCGGCTCACCTCCATGGCCTATGGCGGCGCCTCGATGGGGCAGGACATCTACGAACGCATCCAGGAAGTTGCTGTGCGGATCACCGGCGAGCGCATCTCGCTTTCTGCCGGCTACGGCGCGACAGAAACCTCGCCGACCGCCTCGAACGTCCACTGGCCGAACGACCGGATGGGGCTTATCGGCCTGCCGCTGCCAGGCAACACGTTCAAGCTCGTGCCCACGGGCGAAAAACTTGAGCTGCGCGTGAAGGGCGTCAACGTCACCCCCGGCTATTTCCGCAATCCGGAGAAGACCGCCGAAGCCTTCGATGAGGAAGGCTATTACAAGCTGGGTGATGCGGTGAAGTTCGTCGATCCGGCCCAGCCCGAACGCGGCCTCGCCTTCGACGGGCGCACGGTGGAAGAGTTCAAGCTGGCGAGCGGCACATGGGTGTCTGCCGGCGCGGTGCGCGTGGCGTCGGTCGCCGCTTGCGGCGGCGCGCTGTCGGATGCGGTGGTCTGCGGACTGAACAAGGACGAGATCGGCCTGCTCGGCTTCCTCAACCTCGCCTGGTGCCAGCGCCTTGTCGGTGCAGCGTTGCCGGCGGAAGAGCTGGTTGCCCACCCGAAGGTGCAGGACGCTGTCCGCGCCGGCCTTGCCGCGCACAACAAGGCCCATCCCAATGCGGCCGCACGCATTGCGCGCATTCTTTTGCAACCGGTCGAGCCGCGCGGCGATCTGGGTGAGATCACCGAAAAAGGCTATATCAACCAATCCCGCACCCAGGCCCTCCGGGGCGACCAGATGGACCTGCTGTATTCCAATGAAAACGCAGTTGGGAAAATCCTGATTTAGCGGAAATTTTTGCGCGCTGACGGGTTTCTTCTGCGGAAACCAGCCTTGCGGGGGCTCGATTCCTGTCCCGATTTGCTTAATTATGCCCCAGAGCTCTCGGGTAACCGGGGGCTTCAGCCATTCCCCTTTGGCTCGCGGCGGGTTGCAGATAGTCTTGGAGGCTCCCCTTGCTTCCACGATTGCCTGTGGCCCGCTTTACTTTTGCGCTCCGGCGGAAAACCGCTTAGGGAACGCCAGAACAGATCAAGGGGAGTTTCGTCCATGTCCGACACCACCACCAGCATGACCGGTGCTGAGGCACTTGTTTCGACGCTGGCAGATCACGGCGTCACCGCCTGTTTCGCCAATCCCGGCACGTCTGAGATGCACCTCGTCACCGCGCTCGACCGGGAGCCGCGCATCCGCTCGGTGCTCTGCCTGTTCGAGGGCGTGGCGACGGGCGCCGCCGATGGCTATGCCCGCGTCACGGGCCGCCCGGCGATGACGCTGCTGCATCTGGGCGCTGGCTTCCTCAATGGCGGGGCCAACATCCACAACGCCAAGCGCGCCTGGACACCGATGATCAACGTCATCGGCGATCACTCCGTACCCCACCTGCGCTATGATGCGCCGCTTACGTCAAACATCATGGGCCTTGCCGGACCCAACTCCGTCTGGATCAAGTCGGCGGACAATGTTGCCGCAACCGGCGATCTGGCTGCCGAAGCCTGGGCGGCGAGCTTCGGCCCGGTGCCCGGCCCGGTCTCGCTCATCCTCCCGGCAGACTCGGCCTGGAATGAAGGCGGCAAGCCCGGCAAGACGCGCGCCCAGCCCTTCCTGCGTGCGCCCGATGCGGCGCTGGTCGAGGCGGCTGCCAAGGCCGTGAAGGCTGCCAAGCGCCCGATGATCCTCATCAGCGGCAGCGCGCTCACCGGCCCCGGCCTTGGCCATGCTGCTCGCCTCAAGGCCGCTGGAATCCGTGTGCTGACGGATACGTTCTTCCCGCGCCAGGTGCGCGGCGCTGGCATCTTCGCGCCTGAGCGCATGCAGTATTTCGCCGAAGGCGCGATGGCTGACCTTGAAGGCACGGACCTGATGCTGGTCGCCGGCACGCAGGTTCCCGTCGCCTTCTTCGCCTATCCCGGCAAGCCCAGCCTGCTGGTGCCGGAAGGCTGCACGCCGCTGGTCATCGGCGGCCCGGAAAGCGACAGCGCCGCGATCCTCGAAGCCCTCGCCGATGCCCTCGGCCTCACGGAAGCTGCGCCTGCGCCCACGCTGGAAATCCCGGACGCGCCCACCGGACAACTCAACGCAGCGACGGTCGGCGCCTCCATCGCGCGCCATATGCCGGAAGGCACATTCGTCTCCGACGATGGCGTTTCCAATGGCTTGCCGAGCTTCCTGATGACGGGCCGCGCCCGCCCGCATGACTGGATGATGCTGACCGGCGGCGCGATTGGCCAGGGCATGCCGCTGGCGCTCGGCGCCTCCATCGGCGCCAAGGGCCGCAAGGTGCTCTGCCTCTCGGGCGATGGCGCGGGCATGTATACCAATCAGGCGCTGTGGAGCATGGCGCGCGAGGGCGCCGATGTGGTCAACGTCGTATTCGTCAACCATTCCTACCGTATCCTGAATATCGAGCTGGCGCGGACCGGCGCCGGCAATCCGGGCCGCGTCGCGGCAGACCTGCTCGGCCTGGGCCGGCCGGAGATCGACTGGGTGAAGCTTGCCGAAGCGCAGGGCGTTCAGGCCGTCAATGCAACGACGGCGGAAGAGTTTGATGCCGCGCTCGCCCGCGCCTTCTCCGAGCCGGGGCCGCATCTGATCGCCGCCCATGTCCCGGCCCGCTGATCGCGCCGCCAAACCGGACACCAGAACTGAATAAGCCCCGGAGCGCGCTCCGGGGCTTTCCTGTTTCAAGCAGGGCCGGGCGGTTTATTCCTCCTCTGCCTCGTCCTTCTTCTTCGCCGGATCGTATTTCGCAAACCAACCCATGATGTTGTCCGTCTTGGCAATCAGGCGGCTCGGGCGTGAGGCGATGTAGTGTGGCGAGTCCGGCACATGGATCAGCGCCGTGTCGACCCCGTTCATCTTGAGGCCGGTGTAGAACTGCTCGGCTTCCCAGGCGGGCGTGCGCCAGTCCTGCTCGCCCACCATCATCAGCGTCGGTGTTTTCACCTTGTCGACATAGCGGATCGGCGAGCGCTCAAGGAAGGCTTCCGGGTTGGACCACGGGTCTTCGCGTATCCAGTGGCGGCGCACATATTGGGCGATGTCGGCGGCCAGCGCCATCGTCATCCAGTTGATCACGGGCTTGACCGAGGCGGCTGCGGCAAAGCGGTCGGTCTTGGTCACAATCCAGGCGGTCAGGATGCCGCCGCCCGATCCTCCGGTCACGAACAACCGGTCCTTGCTCACATAGTTGCGCTTCACCAGTTCGTCGACGACCGTCATCAGGTCATCATAGTCATTGCCCGGATAGGCCCGGTCGATGGCCAGGGCGAAGTCTTCGCCATAGCCGGTCGAGCCGCGCGGGTTGGACCAGACGGTGACATAGCCTTCAGCCGCAAAGCGCTGGATCTCGCTGGCAAAGAAAGGGCCATACATCGCGTAAGGGCCGCCATGGATTTCCAGGATCATCGGGAAGCTGCCATCGGCCTTGAAGTCCGGGGGCAGGGCCACCCAGGCTTCAATCTCAAGGCCGTCATGGCTGGAGGCCACCTTGATCTCCTCAACGCGCGCCATCTCCAGATAGGGCAGCACATCGTCATTGAGGGCGGTCAGCACTTTCGCGTCCTTGCCGTCAATCGCCGCCATACCGACTTCCGAAGGCTTCTCGGTAAAGCCGGCGGTGTAGGCCACCATCGGCTTGCGCCCGCCGCCGACGGAGAAGCTGCCTTCCGCATACGGCCGGCCGATGGAGGCGCCGCCGATATTGGTGACGACCTTCGTCGCCTTGCCGTCAAGGCCAATGCGGAACAGGCTCAGCACGCCATAGTCTTCAGACAATACCAGCAGGCTCTTGCCATCGGGCGTCCACACGGTCTGCCCAATGCTGCCGGGGAAGTCGGCGGCCAGTTCGCGCGCGCCGCTGCCATCGGCATTCATCAGGTAAAGATTGTCCTGCTGGAAGGAGAGGACCTTGTCGTCAAATCCGCGATAGGCAATCGTCTTGCCATCGGGCGAAACCACCGGGCCATAGTCCGGGCCATCGCGGCTCGTCAGGGGGCGGATGGAAAGGTCGGCGAGGCTTACCGCATAGATTTCGCTTTCCACCGGGTCGAGGTCTGCGTCCTCGGCCAGGTTCCCGGAAACCAGCAGCGTGGAATTGCCCAGCCATGCCGGGCCGCCGAGGTCAGCATCCTCGAAAGTCACCTGCCGGGGCGTGCCGCCATCCACGGGCAGAACGAACACCTGCGTCGTGCCATCCTTGAGATAGCCTGCGCCGTCGAACCGGAACTGCATCCGGTCGAACACTTTTACCGGCGCGTTCCATTTGCCGCCTTCGGGCGTTGCCGGGGCCTTGGCAAAGCTCGGCGTTTCGCCGGGTACGAACATCGAGAAGGCAATGTATTTGCTATCCGGCGACCATACGGCCTGCGAGGGGCCTTGCTCGAACTGGGCCAACGGGTGGCTGCGCCCCGTGTCGGGGTAGAAGACGCGCATTTCCGCCTTGCCGGCGGCAGAGGTCGAATAGATCAGGCGCGAGCCATCTGGCGACCAGCGCGGATTGGAGGCGCCTTCCGGGCTGACCACCAGCGGGCGGTGCGTGCCCGTGCCTGTGTCGATGCTCCACAGCTGGCCCACATCACGGTCGCTCAGCTTGTCCATCGAGCGGCGCACATAAACCAGCGTCTTGCCGTCCGGCGAAAGCTGCGGATCGGAGGCGTATTCCATGTCGAACACGCGTTCAGCAGTGAAGCGCTTGGATTTTGCTTTGTCTTTGGCGGTGTCTGCAATCGCCGGTGTTCCGGCCAGCAGCAGAGAAAGCCCGGCAAGGGCCAGAGTGCGGCAGATCATGATTTCCCCTCCATCCGCATTTTTTTGTGCCTTTGGCGTAACATGCTGGCGGCAGAGGGAAAAGCAGAACGAATCGGGCGGGCAAGGGGCGACGGGCCGCAGATTCTTTTGCTTGCACCGGCAAAGGCGCGAACGCATATAGCCCTCGGAGGCAGGTGGCGGACGAGCCGCTCGCCAATCGGGTCAGGCGGGGAACCGAGCAGCCCTAACGAGCTTCAGCTCGGGTCGTTTGCCTGTCTCCACCCTTTCCCCTCAATGTGACGCTGTTGCTGCTGCCGCTTTGATGACGGCCCGCTCATGCACGCGGGGGTGGTCTGCCAGGTCGGAGACCGAGACATAGATGCGGCCCAGCCGCTCGCTCTTTTCGGGAATGGCGTCCTCGCCGAGGCCGGCGGACATCGCCCGCCAGACCAACTCGGAACAATAGAGGCTGTTTTCCGACTCGATGGAGAACGCCTTGTCGAAGGGGCGCCCCACCGCCGACTCGGCATAGGCGAGATAGTCCGCCCGCGCCTTGCCCTCGAGGTCGATGCCATAGACGCCAAGGCCAGACACGTCGGAGAGGTATTCGGCCAGCGAGACACGGCGTACATGGCCAATCTCCCGGCGCGCGCCGGTGTCTGCGTGGATCACAGCGAGGCTGCCATCCGGATTGCCCACAACGATCCCCACATGGCCCCAGCGTTTGTCGCCCAGCGACCAGGCGACTGCCAGCTGCGTGCCTGCGCCCGTATCGGCGCCCTTGAACAGAAGGTCTCCGGGCGCCAGCGCGGGCAGGGCAGCGGGCAGAATTTCCGCCCCTGCCTCCCTGGCGCCCACCAGCAGCCCGAAGAACAGGCAGGGCGCCAGGATCAGCGCGGCACTTACTTGCCGAAACAATTGGAAAGCACCGCCGATCCGTCGGTCGAGATCGAATCATAGATCAGGGAAACCGCGTCATCGATCGATCCGGCGGAGGAAATCGTGTCGGCGACGAGAATCGCATCGGCCTGCGACATATACTGGCCAGTATACTCCATATTGTAGTCATCCCAGCCCTGCTCGGTGATCACGTTGACCATGCAGGCGCAGTCTTCAGCGGGCGCGTAGTAGCTCGAAAGCCCTGCCGCGACGGCCGCATCGTGCCGTTTGATAAGGCCGGGGCAGGCATTCTGCGCGCGGGCCTGTTGGTCTTTGTGGGTCTGGGTAACTTGTGCCAGCGCCGGGATCGCGATCCCCACAGATAGTATGGCGGCAACGAGATATTTCATTGGATCTAGCCCTTTCATGCGTCCGTGAAGGCAGGCTACAATGGCGCTGAATCGCCTGCAATCACTGGAACAGGGGCATCGCGTTAACCGTTTGTTTACCCGATTTCCACGGTCTTCTTAACGGATTTGCGAAAACGCCCGTTGACCGGAAATTAACCTTCGGACACTATATCTTGTGTCGGGGCAAAGGGGTGAGACCACATCTGGTTGAACTTCAGCAATATCCCTATATATGCAGGAAGATCGAGGAGGGTGGCCATGTCGGCAACCAACGCAAAATCTGTCGCCGCTGATCAGGCTCGCAAAGGCAAGCCGAAAGCTGGCAGCAATGCGAAAGTATCGCTCGTTCCGGTCACCCAGGTGAAGACGGACCCATCGCGCGATGCGCTGCTGACCGAGTTCGGCAAGAAGACCCTTGATGACCGTTATCTGCTGCCGGGCGAGACCTATCAGGACATGTTCGCACGCGTTGCCACCGCCTTCGCGGATGACGCCGACCATGCGCAGCGCATCTATGACTATGTCTCGAAACTCTGGTTCATGCCGGCCACGCCCGTCCTGTCGAATGGCGGGGCAGAGCGCGGCCTGCCGATTTCCTGCTTCCTGAACCAGGTCGGCGACTCGCTCGACGACATCGTTGAAACCTGGACCGAGAACGTCTGGCTCGCCTCCAATGGCGGCGGCATCGGCACCTATTGGGGCAATGTCCGCTCGATCGGCGAAAAAGTCGGTCAGAACGGCCAGACCTCGGGCATCATCCCGTTCATCCGCGTGATGGACTCGCTGACGCTGGCGATCAGCCAGGGCTCGCTGCGCCGCGGCTCGGCGGCCTGCTATCTCGACATCCACCACCCGGAAATCGAGGAGTTCCTCGAAATCCGCAAAGCTTCGGGCGACTTCAACCGCAAGTCCCTGAACCTGCACCACGGCCTCAACATCACCGACGCCTTCATGGAAGCCGTCCGCAATGATGAAGAGTTCCCGCTGATCTCGCCCAAATCCGGCGAAGTGCTGAAATACGTCAACGCCCGCAAGCTGTGGCAGAAGATCCTCGAGCTGCGCATGCAGACCGGCGAGCCCTACCTCTTGTTCACCGACACCGTGAACAACGCCATGCCGGCCCACCAGAAGCGCCTTGGCCTCAAGGTCACGCAGTCCAACCTCTGCTCCGAGATCACCCTGCCGACCGGCGTGGACCATCGCGGAACGGACCGTACGGCTGTCTGCTGCCTGTCTTCGGTCAACGCTGAAACCTTCCTTGAGTGGTCGAAAGAGCCGATGTTCCTTGAGGACATCTTCCGCTTCCTCGACAACGTGCTGGAAGACTTCATCCAGCGCGCCCCGCCAGAAATGGCCCGCGCCGTCTACTCGGCCAAGCGCGAGCGCTCTGTCGGTCTCGGCGTGATGGGGTTCCACTCCTTCCTGCAGGCGATGAATGTCTCGCTGGAAAGCGCCACGGCGAAAGCCCTGAACCTCAAGATCTTCAAGCACATCCGCCAGGGTGCCGACGCTGCGTCGGTGAAGCTCGCCAAGGAGCGTGGCCCCTGCGAAGACGCCCGCGATGTCGGCATGATGGCCCGCTTCTCGAACAAGCTCGCCGTTGCGCCCACCGCGTCGATCTCGATCATCTGCGGCGGCACCTCGGCCGGCATCGAGCCGATCCCGGCCAACGTCTACACCCACAAGACCCTGTCGGGCTCCTTCACGGTGAAGAACAAGCAGCTGCAGGAACTGCTCCGCTCGAAAGAGCTCGACACCGACGAGATCTGGACCTCGATCCTCGAGCATGAGGGGTCGGTCCAGCACCTCGATTGCCTGGATGAGCATGAGAAGGACATCTACAAGACGGCCTTCGAACTCGACCAGCGCTGGATCGTCGAGCTTGCGGCCGACCGCACACCCTATATCTGCCAGTCGCAGTCGCTGAACCTCTTCCTGCCCGGCGACATCGACAAGTGGGACCTCCACATGCTGCACTGGACGGCGTGGGAGAAGGGTCTGAAATCGCTCTACTATTGCCGTTCCAAGTCGGTTCAGCGCGCAGCCTTTGCCGGTTCGGAGAAAGCCGAAGCGGGCGAAATGAAGGTCGAGCGCACCGACTATGACGAGTGCCTTGCCTGCCAATAACCCGGTCTCAGGCCAGAAAGTTCCCGAAAGCGCCCGCCGGTCCCGGTGGGCGCTTTTTTGTTGCCCGGTAAACAGGCAGCTTGCCATGTTTTGAACAATTTTCTTTTCCCGTTAATAAAAACAAGGCGTTGGCCTATTCAGAAATGGGGATGGAAAACTGATTTAAATCAGGTTCTTGCGTGCAATTGAGCGCATCCGGCGAACCCTTCGGTCTGTTAATCATTTGCGGCCAGAATCCGTGTTGGGCGGGTTTTGCATTCATGATATTGGAACTGATCAGGCAGAACCTCGTTTCATAAACATGGCGAGGATCGACCTTGAGAGGCGTGAAGTTCATGATGATGGCGTTTGCGACAAGTCTGGCGTCTCTAGCCTGTCAGGGCTGCGTATCCGGCAGCGCATACTTCGACGATGCCTACTATCAGGTCTCCGCTGCTGCCGAACCCTCTCGTGGAATGACCTTGGCCGTGCCAGGCCTCCTTGGGGGCGGCCCGATGAATGCGCCCTCCGCGCAGGCGTCCTCGGAACTCTCTTCCTCGGCCCTGCCGTCCGGCACCGTGATTACCCAGCTCACCAGCCCCGATGCGCCGATCAGCGTCGTCGCCGTGTCCGGCCCGCCGCAGGCGTTCAGCCTCACCGGCTCCGGCGCCAGCGTTCCCTCGCTCGTGGATGCCAATCTCGGCTGGAGCGGCAGTTCCGCCCTCGCGCGTGTCGCGGCCGAACTGTCCGTTCGCCGCGCCGCCGGCCAGCCGGTGGATGTCACGCAGAACATGTCCCTCGGCGTCTCGTTCGCCGCTTCGGGTGAGGCCACCGGCCTCGGCTTCGATGTCGGCCTCGCGCCGCGCGTCAGCATCCGGGATGACGGCGATCTTACCAGCCAGCGTCTCGGGGGTGAGCTCCGACTCGGTCAGGGGCTGAACCTGCTCGACAAGAAGGGGCAGCCGCAAGGCTGGTATTTCTTTGTCGGCGCCGATGGCGAAGCGCTCGTCTGGGATACCGATTCCTCGCCCAGCCTGGGCGATGTGTTCGATGTCCAGGTCACTGATCAGGTCACCGTAGGCGATCTTCAGGCCGGTGTTTCCATCCAGCGGGCCGGAGGAGAGCTGTCGCTCTCCTATATCCGCCGCGAAATGAAGTTCAGCGATCGCAACGGGTCGCTTCAGGATACGGAAGACTTCGCCGGCATTTCCTTCACGATGCGCCGCTGAGCAGGCCCGCTGCCAGGTTCACGGCCAGCGCCAGAACTCCCAGATTGAAGAAGAAGGCGAGCACGCCATGCGCCAGCACGGTCTGGCGCATCCGCCTGTCGTTTACCACCACATCGGAAACCTGAAACGTCATGCCGATGACGAAGGCGAAGTAGCAGAAATCGGCAAAGTCGGGTTCTTCCGTATCGGGAAAAACGAGGCCCTGCAGGTCTTTGCCGCCCGCCTGATCGTAGAACAGGTGGGAATAGTGGAAGGTGAAGATCAGGTTCGAGAAGATCCATGCCAGCACCAGCGTCACCACGCAGATGGCAAAGTCTGCCGCCTCCAGCCGGGAGTTGCCTGACAGCAACATGCCCGTGGCAATCAGCACGCTCAGGAAGGCCGCCGTCGATACGATCAGCAGCAGCACCCGGCCGCCATCGTCGCGCGCGCCGCGCTGGCGCGCCGCCGCCGGGTCGCGTTCGGACCAGAGCGGAATGCAGGAAAAGATGAACGCCGTGGCGGCCAGGTCGAAGCCGGCAATCAGCGCGCGCTCGGGCGGCAGCACCGGAAGGGCAAGCGTGCCCACCAATGCAAAGATCAGCAGGAAGCTTGTAAAACGCGGGTGTGGCAGCCGGTTCATTGCGCGCCCCCTTCGGCTCTATCGTCGGCTCAGCCGAGGTTATCCTGAAGTTTCAGGATGGAACAGGCCGCGCCCGGCGATAAACTGCCCGCCGGTGAGGGAGCTTTCAGGATGGCCGAAACCGCAAACGACACCGGGTCTGCAAGGCAAGCGCAGGAACCGTCGGCGGCCACCCGCAGCGGCGAGTTTGGCTGGCGCATCTTCGTCGATGCCGCCGTGCCGCCTGCTGCCGCCATTGTCTGCTTTGCTGCCGGTGTCCTCCTGCTGTTCTCAGCTGCCCAACCCAACCTGGCAGACAGGATGGGCGACCTGCTTACCGTCCTGCCGCTGTCGCTGGTGGAGGTGTCGCATTTTGCGGCCTCGCTGCTTGGTATGTTGCTGCTATTCCTTGCCGTAGGCCTCTGGCGGCGCATTGATACGGCCTGGTGGGCTGCCATCGCGGTGCTTCTCTCTGGTGCGGCCTTCTCGGTACTGAAGGCTCTGCATTGGGAAGAGGCGGCCCTGTTGTGCCTTGTCGCGGCCGCGCTGTTTCCCTTCCGCAGTTCCTTCTACCGGCGCGGCCATATCTCCGATGGCCTTTTGTCATTGCCGGGGTTCATCCTGATCTTTGCCGTGACGGGGCTGGCCATCTGGCTCCTGCTCGCGGCCTATGAAAAAGTTCCGTATCAGGAAGACCTTTGGTGGACCTTCCTGCGCGATTCCGATGCGCCGCGCTCCATGCGCGCGCTGGCCGGGGCGGTAATGCTCGGGCTGGTCGTTGCCGTCTGGCAGCTCAGCGCGGTGCGCCAGAATCGCCGGGCCGGGCAGGCGAGGGCGGAAGATATCGCCCGCGCTGAGGCCATCTTCGCCAGCGCGCCCGATGGCCATCCCGATGCCAACCTCATGTTCGTGGGCGACAAGTCCTTCGTCTTTACGCCCAGCGGCAAAAGCGTCGTCATGTATGGCCAGCGCGGCGGTCTCTGGATCGCGATGGGCAATCCCGTCGGCCCGGCGGACGAGCAGACAGAGGCCCTGATCGCGTTCCATGAAGCCGCTGACCATGCCGGCAAGTCGCCCGTCATCTATGCCGCCGCCGGAGACCTTCTGCCCTCGCTGGTCGATCTTGGCTATGCCATCCGCAAGATCGGGGAGACTGCCTGTATCGACGTGCAGGCCTTCAGCCTGGAGGGGCCGTCGCGCTCACGCCTGCGACAGGCCCGCAGCCGCGCCCACCGCGATGGCTGGCGTGTCGAAGTCATCCCCGCTGGCGGCGACGCGCCCTGGGCCGCGCTGAAGCAGATATCGGATGCCTGGCTGCGGTCCCATTCCGGCGGAGAGAAGGCCTTCTCCCTCGGGCGCTATGATGCGGCCTATCTCGCCCGCTTTCCTCTCGCGCTGGTCCGCCACGAATCGACTGGCCAGCCCGTCGCCTTCGCCTCCCTCTGGCCCGCCCCCGGCGGCAAGGAGATGGCCGTTGACCTGATGCGCCACGGCCCCGACGCGCCGGGCGGCGTCATGGACTTCCTGTTCATTGAGGTCACCCTCTGGGCCAAGGATCAGGGCGTCCATATTTTCGATCTCGGCATGGCCCCGCTTTCGGGGCTGCGCGCCGGGCGGTATTCGCCCGCTCTCAATAATGTCGGCCAGATGGCTTATGATCGGGGCGAGAGCCTTTACGGCTTCCGGGGGCTGCGGGCCTACAAATCCAAATTTGCGCCGGAGTGGAAACCGCTCTTCATCGCCGCGCCGCCAAGGGTGTCCTTGCCCGTCGCCCTGATGTCGGTCGCCTTGCTCACATCCGGGGGCATTCTGGGCCTGATCGTCCCCAAAAATACACAGAAGTGACCCGAAAAGGCACTGTCTGACCCTGTTTGTCCCTGAAATGCCCCGCTGTGATGCGGATTAGTCGTCCTGGTCCAGCGCAGGTGCATCGCCCGTATCACGCCGCGGACGGGCCACCAGATCGCCCAGATCGGTCAACTCGATAAACGTGTCGGCCTCCCGGCGAAGGTCGTCTGAAATCATCGGCGGCGTCGCATTCATGGTCGAGACGACCGACACGCGAACCCCCTTCGCCTTCACCGCTTCCACCAGTCTCCGGAAATCGCCATTGCCACTGAACAGCACGATGTGATCGCAGTAGGCGGCAGCTTCCAGCATGTCGACCGTCAGCTCGACATCCATGTTCCCGCGCACCCGCTTGCGGCCCTCGCGGTCCACAAATTCCCGCGCCGGCTTACGTACGACATTGAATCCATTATAGGCGAGCCAGTCCACCAGGGGGCGGATGGGGCTGTATTCGTCGCTTTCCACCAGCGCCGTATAGTAGCTCGCCCGCACTAGCCGGCCCCGTGACTGGAACTCCTTCAGCAGCTTTCGGAAGTCGATCTCCAGTCCAACGGCCCGGGCGGCGGAGTAGAGGTTTGCCCCATCGATGAACAGCGCCAGGCGCTCATCCTTGTAAAAAGCCATTGGCTTTATCCTCTTCTTCCAATAGGGAGGGGCCAAATTCATGCCCAGACGCGTTTACGCTCCGGAATACCGGTCCCTTGCCGAGTCTGCAAGGATCGGGTTGCGGCGGCGTGCTGCAGCGCATATAAAGGGCGGTTCCTCAGGAGAATATCCCCGTATGGCCCGCGTTACCGTTGAAGACTGCATCCAGAAGGTTCCGAACCGCTTCGAGCTCGTGCTGCTCGCCGCTCATCGCGCGCGCATGATCCGCGAAGGCTCGCCGCTGACGGTGGATCGGGACAATGACAAGGATCCGGTCGTCTCCCTGCGCGAGATCGCCGATACTTCCGTGGATCTGAAGATCGTCAAGGAAGCCCTCATCTCCAACCTGCAGGACATTCGTCCGGGCGAAGAGAACGAGCGCGAGGCTGACCGTCAGGCGCTTCAGGCTGCTCCGGCAGCGACCGAAGAAGACGTGCTGCGTGCCTATCAGGCTGAACTCGAATCCGGGCGCGACGACCGGCTCTAGGAGCATCAATGGACGGCAGCGCCCTTTCCGGACCGGAAAAAGGGGCTGGCACAGAGGCTGGCAAGCCGGCCGCTGCCAGCGATTCTGCGTCCGGCCTGCCGCATGTCCTCAGCCGTGAAGAGCTGATTGCCAAGGTGCGCGCCTATCACCCGCGGGTGAAGTCGGAACTCCTGGGCCTCGCCTATGATTTCGCCAAGAAGCATCATGGCGAACAATCGCGGGATTCCGGCGAGGCGTATTATTCCCACCCTGTGCAGGTAGCGAGCCTCCTGGCGGATGTGCGTCTCGATGAGGTGACGATCGCCGCCGGCCTGCTGCATGATGTGGTCGAAGACACCGAGATCGATATCGGCGACATCGAAGTGCGCTTCGGGCCGCAGGTTGCCGAGTTGGTCGACGGCGTCACCAAACTCGACAAGCTGGAGTTCACCTCCAAGGAGGCCGCGCAGGCCGAAAACTTCCAGAAGTTCATCCTCGCCATGACCGGCGATATCCGTGTGTTGCTCGTTAAGCTGGCCGACCGGATGCACAATATGGAAACGCTGCACTTTCGGAAGAAGCCGGAAAGCCGTCAGCGTACGGCGCGCGAGACGATGGACATCTACGCGCCGCTCGCCCGCAGGATCGGTCTTTACGACATGGCCGCCCGGATGGACGACCTGGCGTTCAAGGAGCTGAACCCGGAAGCGCGCCGCGCGATCATCTACCGGCTCGAGGAGTTGGAGCGGGAAAACAAGGACGACCTCGGACGGATTCGTTCGGACCTGACCGAAATGTTGAGCGAAGTCGGTTTCCGTTACCGCCTTAAGGGGCGCCGGAAGCAGCCCTATTCGCTGTGGCGGAAGCTGGAACGCAAGTCGATCTCCTTCCGCGATGTTGCGGATATCTTCGCCTTCCGTATTATTGTGCCGGACGTGGCGGACTGCTACCGCGTTCTGGGCGCGCTGCATACGCATTGGGCGTGCATTCCTGAGCGCTTTCGCGATTTTATATCCGTACCCAAACCAAATGGATATGCGAGCCTTCACACGACAGTTCGGGCGTCCAGCAACCGGCGCGTGGAACTGCAAATCCGCACAGAGGCGATGGACCGCACGGCGGAATATGGTGTGGCGGCCCACTGGGGCTACAAGAACCGGGCTTATGGGTTCGACCTTGATTCGGCGCGTGCGGCGGGCCTCGACCCCGACGCCAACCTGAAAGCCTTTGCCGAATTGCTGCGCGACGGGGCAGAGCCAGGCGAGTTCCTTGAGCACGCCAAGCTCGAAATGTACCGCGAGCATGTTTTCTCCTTCACGCCGAAGGGCAAGCTGATCATCCTACCAGCAGGGGCCATGCCGCTCGATTTTGCCTATGCTGTTCACTCGGTCGTCGGCGACACCACCATCGGCGCGCGCATCAATGGCGAGGAGAAATCCCTTCGCCGCCCGCTGAAGAATGGCGACGTGGTCGATATCATCCGTGGAAAGACGGCTGAGCCGATCCGTGGCTGGGAGATGCTGACCCATACAGGCCGCGCGAAATCCGCTTTGCGCCGGCTGGAGCGCGAGCGTGAGGTGGCCGAGTTCCGCCGCCTTGGCGAAGGGCTCATCAACCAGGCGCTCCGCCGCGCGGGCGCTGACCCGGTCGATGTGATGTTGCTGGAGGTCGCCCAGAAGTTCGGTTTCAAGACGGTGGACGACCTGCGCGAAGCTGTGGGACGTGGGCGCTTCAAGACGTCTGCCGTCATTCAGGCCGTGTTCCCCGGCTACCAGCCGGAACGTACAGACGATTCCGCCAAGACGCCGATCGACAGCGATCACGTACCGATGTTCGTGGAAGGGCGCACCCTGACGCCGGGCGTCACGCTGCACCTCTCCACCTGCTGTCATCCTTTGCCGGGGGACCGCATCATCGGCGTGCAGGTGCCCGACAAGGGGCTGATGGTTCACGTTTCCAGCTGTCCGCGTCTTGCAGAATATGATGACCGTCCGGAGCTGTGGCACGACCTGAAATGGACCGAGCTTGCGCGCACGGACGCCGTTGCCGTCACGCGCATCCGCATCAACGCATCCAACCAGCGCGGCGTGCTTGCAAAGCTCTGCGCGGCGGTTGCCGAATCGAATGGAAACATCATCGGAATCTCGACGGCTTCGCGCCATCCCGATTTCATCGAACTTGTTATGGATATTGAGGTTGAAGACCTGAAGCGTATGACGCAAATCCTTGCGGCACTGCGGTCCTTGGCCGTGGTAGACAGAGCCGTGCGCGACCAGGAGGGGCAGAATGACCAGTGAAGACGTACTCGCCGTATTCAAAGAGGCGGGTGCATTGCTGGAGGGGCATTTCATCCTCTCCTCCGGGCGCCGCAGCCCTGTGTTCCTGCAGAAGGCGCTCGTCTTCTCGCGGCCGGACCTCTCGGAAAAGCTCTGCAAGGCGCTCGCCGCGAAGCTGACGGCGGACTTTGGCAAGATTGATGTTGTGGCCGGTCCTGCCGTTGGCGGCATCATTCCCGGCTATGAGCTTGCTCGCCATCTTGGCGCGCGCGCAATCTTTGCCGAGCGGGTGGACGGCCAGCTCCAGTTCCGCCGTGGCTTCTCGATTGCAGAGGGTGAGCGCGTGCTGATCGCGGAAGACATCGTAACGACGGGGCTCTCCTTCCGCGAAACGGTTGAGGCGCTCGCAAAGCTGCCGGGCGAAGTTGTGGGCGGCGCCTGCATCATCGACCGTTCCGGCGGTCGCGCCGATGTTGGCTGCAAGCTGATCTCGCTGGCGCAGGTGAACTTTCCCGATTACGCGCCGGATGATCTGCCGCCGGAGCTTCAGAAGCTCGAAGCGATCAAGCCCGGCTCGCGGGGCCTTGCCTGATGACAAGCCGCCTCCGCCTCGGGGTCAATATCGACCATGTGGCGACCATCCGCAACGCGCGCGGAGGCGCTCATCCTGACCCGATGCGCGCGGCGGAAATTTCCGCCGCCGCCGGGGCAGATGGCATTACCATCCACCTTCGGGAAGACCGCCGCCACATTCGTGACGCAGACCTTGAAGCCGTGCGCGCGGCCTCGCACCTGCCGATCAATCTGGAAATGGCGGCAACCGACGAGATGGCGGACATCGCCGTTCGCTTCCGGCCGCATGCGGCCTGCCTTGTGCCGGAGCGGCGCGAGGAGCGCACGACAGAGGGCGGCTTGAATGTTGCTGGCCTGCACAACCAGATTGCCCCCATCGTCAGCCGGCTGAATGAGGCTGGCGCGCGCGTCTCGCTTTTTGTCGAGCCCGATCCGGTGCAGATCGCGGTGGCTGAAGTGCTTGGCGCGCCGGTGGTCGAGCTGCACACGGGCCGCTATGCGGAGCTGTGGATCGAGGGCGGCGCAGAGGCCGCCGCGCCGGAGCTGGAGCGCCTGAAGCTCGCCTCCGCCGAGGCACGCCGCCGGGGCATCGAGCCTCATGCCGGCCACGGACTTACTTTCGAGAATGTCGGGCCGATCGCGGCCATTCCCGAGCTTGCCGAGCTGAACATCGGCCACTTCATCATCGGGGAAGCGATCTTCATCGGCCTCGACGCCGCGATCCGCGAAATGCGCCGCCGTATGGATGAGGCGCGCGGATGATCATCGGTATCGGCAATGATCTCTGCAATATCGAGCGCATCCAGCGGTCTCTCGACCGGTTCGGCGAGCGGTTCGAGCAGCGGGTTTTCACGCCGTATGAAATTGCCAAGGCGCGTGGCCGCCGCCGGGTGGCGGAGACCTATGCCAAGCGGTTTGCCGCCAAGGAGGCAATGGCCAAGGCGCTGGGCACCGGCGTCCCGCGCGCAGGCGTCCACTGGACGCATCTGGGCGTCATCAACCTACCATCGGGAAAGCCGGGTTTCGAGCTGACGGGCGGGGCGGCAAAGCGCCTCGAAAAGCTGACGCCACCGGGGCATCGCGCCGTGGTGCATCTGACGCTGACGGATGATCATCCGTGGGCGGAAGCGCAGGTGATTATTGAGGCTTTGCCGGTGGTGGTGCCATGAAGCCCGCACGCCCCAAACGTACGCGCCAGCGCGCCGCCGTCAAAGCGGTGAAGCCATCCCTTTCGCCAGAGACGCTGAAAGAAGCGCAAGAGATCATCGGCTACCGCTTCAAGGAGCCGGCACAGCTCGAGCGGGCCTTTACCCATCCCAGCGCCATCGCGCCCTCGGGAGATACCGTAAAGCTCTCGAACCAGCGGCTGGAGTTCCTGGGCGATCGGGTGCTGAACCTTGTCATCGCCGAGCGCCTGATCGACCGGCGCCAGTCCGACAGCGAGGGCGATCTTGCGCCCCGGCTGAACCGGCTGGTGAAGAAGGGCGCTTGCGCAGAGGCGATGCGTCATCTGGCGTTGCAGCGCTTTTTGCTCCTTTCCGAAAGCGAAGTCGCCTCGGGCGGGCGCGACCGGGAGTCGACGCTTGGCGACGCCTGCGAAGCCGTGATTGCGGCGATCTATCAGGATGGTGGGCTTGCCGCTGCGCGCAAGTTCATCGAGCGCGCCTGGGCGCCGCAATTCGAGAATGCACCAGCGGAAACCAAGGACCCGAAAACCCTGCTTCAGGAATGGGTGCAGGGGCAGGGCCATCCGCTGCCGGAATATATCGTGACGGGGCGGTCCGGACCGGACCACGCGCCCGTATATGAGGTGGAAGTTCGCTTGCCGATGGGCAAGGCGGCCGCCACCGGCCCCTCCAAGCGTGAGGCGGAGCGCCATGCGGCCGCTCTCATGCTCAGAACACTGACAGGTGCGCAATGAGCGAGATTGACATTAAACGCGCGGGCTTCTGCGCGATCATCGGGGCGCCGAATGCCGGCAAGTCCACCCTCACCAACCGCCTGGTGGGCGCAAAGGTGGCGATCGTTACCCACAAGGTTCAGACGACGCGGTTCCCGGTTCGCGGTGTTGCCCAAACGGGCGATACACAGGTCGTCATCGTCGACACGCCCGGCATCTTTGCCGCCAAGCGCCGACTGGACCGCGCGATGGTGAAGGCCGCCTGGGGCGGCGCCGATGAGGCAGATTGCGTCGTCCACCTGATCGACGCGTCCGCCTGGGTCGCCGAGAAAACAGGCCGCCCAAGCGCCGCCCAGCGCCACTCCCTTGAGGATGATCGCCGTGTGATCGAGCAGCTGAAGGAGGCGGGCACGCGCGCCATCCTCGCGCTCAACAAGATTGATCTGTTCCCGCACGATCAGATCCTTCCTGTGATGCAGGCGCTGAGCGGTGAAGGCGTCTACGAAGATATCTTCATGATCTCTGCCGACAAGGGCGACGGCGTCGACAAGCTGGAAGCAGCGATTGCGTCCCGTATGCCGGAAGGTCCTGCGCTCTATCCGCCAGACCAGGTGGCCGACCTGCCGATGCGCCTGCTGGCCGCCGAGGTGACGCGCGAGAAACTCATGCTGCGTCTGCATCAGGAGTTGCCCTACCAGCTCACCGTCGAGACGGAAAACTGGGAAGAGCGCGCGGATGGGTCTGTGCGTATCCAGCAAGTCGTGATCGTCGGCCGCGATGGCCACAAGGCGATGGTGCTCGGCAAGGGCGGCAGCCTGATCAAGGAAATCGGCCGCCAGTCCCGAATCGAGCTGACGCAGATGCTGGAGCGTCCCGTTCATCTCTTCCTGTTTGTGAAGGTGGATGAACGCTGGCAGGAGCGCCGCGAGACCTATCGCGGCATCGGCCTGGAGTTTGATGTCTGATTGAGGCGCCATGAACTGGTCCGATGACGGAATAGTGCTTGGCGGGCGCCGCTTTGGAGAGGGCGGGCTGATCCTTGATGTGTTGACGCTGGAGCGGGGGAGGCGGTCCGGCTTGGTCTATGGCGGCGCCTCGCGCCGCCGCCGGGCCCAGTTCGAGGCAGGCAACACCCTTGCGCTCAGCTGGAGCGGGCGCCTGGACGACCAGCTTGGCCGGTTCGATGTTGCCGAAGCGCAGAAGGAACGCGCCTCGCGCCTGCTGGATGATCCGGCGGCCCTTGCCGCGCTTGCCTCTATCACGGCGCTCCTTCGGGCGGGTCTCAATGAGGGCGACGCGGCAGGCTCCAGTCTTTTCGAGGCCACAACGCTGCTGCTCGACGAGCTCTCCAATCCGGATGTCTGGCCCGCGCTCTATGTGCGTTGGGAGCTTGGCCTCCTCTCCGCCCTCGGCTTCGGGCTCGATCTCGACGAATGCGCCATCAGCGGCGCCAATGACGGGCTGACCCATGTGTCGCCGCGCACGGGCCGTGCGGTGCGCGGCTCTGAGGCGGAAGGCTATGTAGACCGTCTGTTCCGGCTGCCCACATTTCTGATCGATGCGCGTGCGCAACTCATGCCGGGCGACATCGAGGAAGGTTTGCGCCTCACCGGCTATTTCATTGAAGGGCGCCTTTTTGCGTCCGTGCATCGCGGCTTGCCGCCGGAACGCGAGCGCCTGCTGAAACGTCTCGCTGCGCTCGGCTGAGACTGGTTTATTCAGTAGCCATTCAGGCAGCGCGCGGATAAGTCGGCGCGGGGAGTTGATACACATCAACGAAGAAGGCTGATGCCATGAAAACTATCCTGATCGCCGCCAGCGCTGCGCTGACCCTTTCGCTTGCCGGCTGCATCTCGGTGTCCGACAGCTCCACGAACCCGACCCGGGTTCAGGAAAACACCGACATTGCCGTGCGCGTCTGCGGCGGTGAAACCAATGTCGCGGAAGTGACCCGCGAGGGTTACCGCTGCAAAGTGAACTGATCCGGATTTCCGCCGGGTACATAAAGGCCGGGAAGCGAGGGCGCTTTCCGGCCTTTTTTGTTCCCGGCTCAGCGGCAGATGCCACCCGGCCCCATATCCATATGGAAATGGTCCGCATGGGCCGCGTTATACTCCGGGCCGAGCGTGACGGAGAACAGTTCGCACGCGCCTGAGTGTACGCGCTTCAGGAACCGGCCTTCCTTGCCACGCTTGCCCCAATGGGCCTTCACATCGATCACCCTGCCATCCTCCAGCCGGAAGCCGGACACGTCGATGGCATTGCCGAAAGCATGTTGGGAGAGGCGCCGGGTGCCGGCAATGTTGCGGCAGGAGAAGCTGCCATAGGTCTCGATACGGGCGACCGGGGAGCCGAAGATTTCCACAGCCGCCGGGCGCACCACATGCCGCTCCCACATGTAAACGGCGGCCGTCTCTGCGCAGGTCATCTGCAAGGTGGCCGAATAGGGCGTCAGGGTACGGTCCAGCGTCAGGGCGTCAAACAGGCCGCATTTCTTGCCATGGGGCGTATCTTCAAGCGGGGTATATTGGACGCTGGCAGTATCGAGCGCCGTAAAGCAGGCTTCCCGGTCTCCCTTGAGGCGTGAAAGCTGCGCGGTGGTGGCGATTCCGGGCCGCGCGGTCAGGTCGATGGGGGCGAAAGGGTTGTGCCGGGCCGGCAAGGCGCGCACCAGGACGACAATGATGGCCGCCAGCAGGAAGGCATATGTCAGAAGAATGCTGATTCCACGCATATCTGCAGCAGTAGCCTTTGAGGTTCCTTAACCAAACGCCGGTTTCTGTTAACCTGCGCTGTCTGTGAGTCGGGTCCACCCTGACGCGCAAACCTGCACCAGAATGTGGCAAGACCTGCAAACGAGGCCAGAATGTCCAAACGCACCGCCGAGCCCCCAGAGGACCGGATCATCAATGAGCCAATGAGCGAGGCGCTGTCCAAGCGTTATCTTGCCTATGCGCTCTCGACGATCACCTCCCGCGCGCTGCCGGATGTGCGCGACGGCTTGAAGCCGGTGCAGCGCCGCATCCTTTACGGCATGCGCGTCCTGCGGCTCGATCCCGAAGGCGGCTATCGCAAGTGCGCCAAGATTGTTGGCGATGTGATGGGTAACTTCCACCCGCATGGCGACAGCTCGATCTATGACACGCTGGTCCGCCTCGCGCAGGATTTCAACGTCCGCTACCCGCTCGTTGATGGCCAGGGCAACTTCGGCAACATCGATGGCGATAGCCCGGCTGCCTATCGTTACACTGAAGCGCGCATGACGCGCGGCGCCGAACTGCTGATGGAAGGGCTCGACGAGAACGCCGTCGATTTCCGCCCGAACTATGCGGAGAATGACGAAGAGCCGGTCGTGCTGCCGGCAGGCTTCCCGAACCTGTTGGCCAATGGCTCCACCGGCATTGCCGTCGGCATGGCGACCTCCATTCCGCCGCACAATGTGGCCGAGGTGATCGACGCGGCCCGCCATCTCATCGAAAAGCCCAAGGCGAGCACCGCCGAACTCATGGAGTTCGTGAAGGGGCCGGACTTCCCAACCGGTGGCATCATTGTCGAAGATGCCGCCTCGATGCTGGATACTTACGAAACCGGGCGCGGCGCTTTCCGCATTCGCGCGCGCTGGCATGTCGAAGATACGGGCCGGGGCACCTATCAGATCATCGTTACGGAAATTCCGTACCAGGTGCAAAAATCAAAACTTCTGGAAAAGCTCTCCGAGCTTCTGGAAGCCAAGAAGGTGCCGCTGCTGGAAGACGTGCGCGACGAGTCGGCTGAAGATGTCCGCCTCGTGCTCATCCCGCGCGCCAAGACGGTCGAGCCGGACGTTTTGATGGAGAGCCTGTTCAAGACCTGCGATCTTGAAACGCGCTTCTCCATGAACATGAACGTGCTGCACAAGGGCGCCCCGCAAGTGATGGGCTTGCGCGATGTGCTGCAGGCTTATCTGGACCATCGCCGCGAAGTCGTCATTCGCCGCGCAGAGTTCCGCCTCGACAAGATCGAGAAGCGCCTGCACATCCTCGAAGGCTTCCTGAAAGCCTATCTCAATATCGATGAAGTGATCCGGATCATCCGCACGGAGGACGAGCCCAAGCCTGTCCTGATGCAGCGCTTCAAGATCTCCGAAATCCAGGCTGAAGCGATCCTCAATCTCCGCCTGCGCGCCCTGCGCAAGCTGGAAGAGATGGAGATCCAGGGCGAGCATACCCGCCTGCAGGAAGAGCGTGACGAGCTGGTGAAGCTGCTCGGCTCTGAGCGGCGCCAGTGGACGAAAGTGTCCAAGGAACTGAAAGTCGCCCGCGACGAATTCGATCCGTCAACGGATCTTTGTCGTCGCCGTGCCACCTTCGGTGAGGCGCCGACGGTTGATCTTGCCGCGGCCCTCGAAGCGACCCGCCCGAAAGAGCCTGTCACGGTTGTCCTGTCGTCTCAGGGCTGGATTCGCGGGATGAAAGGCCACGGCCTTGATCCGGAGTCCATCAAGTTCAAGGAAGGCGATGGTCCGGGCTTCACCGAGGAGGTGATGAGCACAGACAAGCTGGTCTTCATGTCGTCGGACGGGCGCGCCTTCATGCTGGCGGCGGATAAGCTGCCCGGTGGGCGCGGACATGGTGAGCCTATCCGCCTCTCGATCGAGCTGGAAGACAATGTCGCCATCGTCGGCATGTTCAAGTTCGAGCCCGAGCGCAAGCGCGTCATGGCCTCCTCCACCGGTTACGGTTTTGTTGTTCCGGAGACGGAGCTTGAGTCAAACCGCAAGGCGGGCAAGCAGATCGTCAACACAGGCGGCGGCGTTCTGAATGTTTGCGTGCCAGTGCTGGGTGACATGATCGCGGTCGTCGGCACAAACCGGAAAATGCTGATCTTCCCGCTAAAGGATCTGCCCGAAATGCCGCGCGGCAAGGGTAACAAGCTGCAATCCTATAGCGGCGGCGCGGAGCTCGCTGACCTTATCACCTTCGACAAGCGCGATGGCCTCATCGTCATGACGGGCGGTCGCAACCGGGCCTTCGAAGAGTGGAAGGAATGGAAAGGCCAGCGCGCTCAGGCCGGCAAGGTCGTGCCCAAGGGCTTCCCGCGTGCGGGTACGTTCAGCGGCTAGCGACAGGATTACGGTAAACCGATTGATAACCGGCGGCGGAAAATTCGTAACGTCGCCGCCTGAGCTATGTTTACCGGTCCACCTTATAGTGCTGGCGGTGCAATGTTCGGGTGTGGATATATGTCTTTCCTTGTCCTCAAGAAGATATCCGCGTGGATAACGGCGACGCTGGCCGTCATCATTGTCGATTCCGGGGGTGCTTTGCCGGGCGGCGTGGCGCTCCTCACCTTCGTTCTTGTCTTCTTTGTGCTGTATAAATATCTACCGCCTGCTATCGAATGGATGCTTGGCTGGTTCGGGCGGAATGTGCTCGGCCTCACCGATGAAGACTTCTGCGGCGTGAAGGCTACAACGGGTCACATGTCATCCATGTGGTCCTACGAAAACTCGCCGAAAGGCAAACGCGACGCGAGGCGGAGAGCGGAAGAGGAAAAAGCTCAACAGGCTGGTGATGAGGCCTGAGAGGTTTTTTGCTGAGCTGACTTGTCCGAAACTGTCCAGCGAAGTGCGCCCTCCAGCCGAGTGAGGCGCAAAACGCCCTAAAGCCGCCCGATTACAGCCGTCATCAGGGGCCCGATGTCCGTATTCAATACGAGGTCCGCATACGGATCGAGATCTGTTTCCTCCCGGTTCACGATGGCGAGTTTCGATCCGGCTTTCTTGGCGACAACGGGCAGGCCCGCTGCGGGGTAAACCTGAAGCGATGAACCAAGCACGAGGAACAGGTCTGCCAGGATAGATTCCTCTGTCGCCCGTTCCATCTCCGCTTCCGGCATCGGCTGGCCGAAGGAGATCACGGCGGTTTTCACCAGGCCGGTGCAGAAGATGCAGGTGATGTCGTCGCCGGACTCCCAGCGATAGCGCAGGTCTTCCAGCTCATAGCGCTTTCCGCATTGCAGGCAGCGGGCATAGCTGGCGTTGCCGTGCACTTCGATCACTCTGGCGTCCGGCACGCCGGAATCCTGATGCAGGTTATCGACATTCTGCGTGATGACGCTGGTTACCTTGCCGGCATCCACGAGCTTCGCCACCGCAAAATGCCCGGCATTGGGCGCCGCGCCGGTCCAGCCGGCGGTGCGGTTAAACACGCGGTCCCAGGCTTCGCGGCGCGCCTCGCGTGAGGCAACGAAGTCCTGATACATGATGGGCTTCATCTTGCTCCACACGCCGCCGGGCGAGCGGAAATCGGGAATGCCGCTTTCGGTCGAAATCCCCGCGCCGGTGAACACGACAACGCGCTCCGCTTCGCGGATCAGAAAGGCCAGGTCGTCTGCATCAGTCTCAGTCATGCGCCTGAAGCTACACAGTTTTTGCGCTGGCTTCTAGCGGAACATGCCTTCGCGCAGATTGATGCCGTGTTCGATCCACGCCTTCATGCAGCAGAGCATGTGCATCCATCCACCCTTGTTGCCGAGCGCTGATTTCAGCCCCTCAGGCGTCTGCCGCCAGCCTTCTTCGGCGATTGTCACCAGCGTGCGCCCATCGCCGAGTTGTTCAAACCGCATCGTCACCTGCGTCCGGTAGGTGCCGGTCACGCCGCCCGGCTCGGCGGCGGTGTCTCCAGCGTCCCATTGCAGGATGATACGTTTGTTTTTTTCCACTTCGACGACGTGAACAGGGAACGCGCCGGGAAAGTCCGCAAAGTCCCAGGTGACGGTCGCGCCGGTCTCAAGCCGGCCCTTGGCGCCGCCGGTCGTGAAATAGCCCGACAACATGTCCGGGTTCACCACCGCCTCGAACACGTCGTCCACCGGGCGGGCAATGCGGCCGCTCACTTCGAATTTCAGGTCCATGGCTTTTCTCCGGGGCTTGATCTTGAGGCAATTATGTTATAAAAATATAACATGTCAATCGCAGTCACCGAAACCGCAGACGATCTCGTCTTCAAAGCGCTCGCCGCGCCCGTCAGGCGCGCAATTCTTGATGCTCTGAAGGACAATCCCCAGACGACGAGCGAGCTGTGCGCCCGCTTTCCGGAGATCGACCGCTGCACGGTGATGCAGCATCTCAAAGTGCTCGAAACAGCCGATCTGGTGATCCCGCACAAGGTCGGCCGCGTCCGCTGGAACCATCTCAATGCCTTGCCAATTCAGGGCATTCACGACCGCTGGATCGGCCCGCATGCTGCGGCGGCCGTCAATGTGCTTTCAAGGCTGCGGCAAGATCTGGAGGGTCGTTAGCCGCCGCCCTCGACGGACTTTCCGAGGAACACGATAGCCAGCGCGAGTGCGCTGAGCGCAAGGTAGAAAACACCCCGCATTCTGTCGCGCGGATATGCCAGGGCGGTCCGCGCAGCGATGGCGCATTGCAGGCAGTAATACAGCGCGAAGGCCCGTGATGCGAAGGTGATGATCTCGAAGATGTCGACGAACCAGGTGAGGCCAAGCCCGATCAGGATCAGCATCACATAGGCGGCCCTGGCTGGAAGCCGCCCGCGTGTCAGCTCCTCGGCGAGGCCGCCCGCGCCGCTCGTGTCCGCCACGGCGGCGCTGAACTGCGCGGCCAGCGCCGCAACCACCAGCATGACCGGCAGGATAATGGAGATGTCGACCGTCAGCTCCACGATTGCGGTTTCCGACAAGGCGTGCCCGCTGACATCCAGAGTGAATGTCAGCAGAAGGACGTAGAGCAGATAGATGCCCGTCGAGATCCATTGGGCATATTGCATTGTCCGGCGTCGCATCGCTGCGGAATATTCTTCTCCCAGATAGCGGGAAGTCTCAAACCCCTGCACAGTGACGATCAGCCCGAATGCCATCGCGACGGCGGGCCAGCCAGACTGGGTGGGCGCATCGAAGATCAGCGCGTCTTGCGCGGCCTGCTTTCCGAAGAAAAGGCTTAGTCCAGCGAGCAGCCCCACGATGATCGCGAGCTTCACGCTCACGGTGATCTGTTCCATCCGCTCCATGGCGGCAAAGCCCTTCATCCAGCCCATCACGAGAATGAAGATCAGGGCCGCGCTCGTTGCGAGCTTCGCGTTAGCCGCCGAATTCAGCGGCGTCATCTTTACAAGGAAGGCGCCAAACAGGTTCAGATAATAGGCAACAGAAACGCAGTATGCGAAGGCCAGCGCCCAGGACGCGGCGGTCTCCAGACGCTTTTCGGTGGCCGGGCGCGCCGGTGTTTCGTCAAGGGCGCTTATGTTGAAGCGGATGGCCGATCCGAATGCGTATGCCGCTGCGCACAGCGCCACCATCACCAGCGGCGCGAACTTCCCATAATTTTCACTGAGGATCGGGCCCAATACCAGGAAGCCACTCCCGATGATCGAGGCAAGCGGCGTCACCGTCGCGCGCCAGGACGGGGAATTCCGGACACGCGGCAGAAGCAGCCCACCGGCGGCGAGCAGGCTGGCGATCAGGATCAGCGCTGCCGTCAAAACAGGTCAGGTCTCCCTGTGATGGGCGTCAAACTACCGTTCCGAAGGCGGCGCCGATCAGGCCGGTCACGATCATCGCGGCTGCGCCCCAGAACACGACACGCACCACGGCGCGGACACATCCGGCGCCGCCTGCCTTTGCCGAAAGCCAGCCGAGAACGGCAAGGCTGAGCAGTGAGACGACGGCGACCACAGTCGTCACCAGATTGGCCGGGGCAAGCGCCGCGGCGATCAACGGCAGGATCGCTCCGGCGGAGAAGCTGGCCGCGGAGCTCCAGGCCGCCTGGATGGGGTTGGCGCTGGCCACTTCCGTCAGTCCGATCTCATCGCGCGCATGGGCGCTGAGGGCGTCGTGCCGGCTCAATTGTTCTGCAACAGCCCGTGCCGTGACGGGCTCAACACCGCGATCGATATAGATCTGCGTCAGTTCTTCCAGTTCTTCTTCCGGGTAGGCCTGAAGCGCTGCCCGTTCGATTTCCAGGTCTGCCTTTTCGGTGTCCGCTTGCGAGCTGACCGAGACAAACTCTCCGGCAGCCATGGACATCGCGCCCGCGACCAGTCCGGCCATCCCGGCCACCAGGATGCCCGATGCCGAAGTTTCGGCGGAGGCGACACCAATCATGAGGCTGGCGGTCGAAACGATCCCGTCATTGGCCCCCAGTACGGAGGCGCGCAGCCAGCCAGTGCGTTGGCTGTAATGGTGTTCTTTGGGCAAATAGGCGTCAGGCATCGGGCAATTCCACCGGAACAGGGGCTACAGGAAACAATAAACCAGTGCAAAATCGGGCTGTTAAGGTCAAGTTGACCCGCTCTTGCGCAGGTTGGCGCACACCGTTACGCCTTTCCGGGCTGACATTCGCAATAAGGGGACACCCGAATGAACGTATTTCTTATCTTGCTGGCGATCGTTGTGGCCGTCATCGGCGCAATCATCCTCATCTACAACGGCCTCGTGATGAAGCGGCAACGCGTCAATCAGGCCTTCGCCGATGTTGATGTGCAGCTGAAACAACGCCAGAATCTGATTCCGAACCTCGTCGAAACCGTCAAAGGCTACGCGTCCCATGAGCAGGAGACGCTGCAGCAGGTGATCGCCGCGCGCAACGCCGCGCAGGCCGCCTCCACCGCTGGCGACATGGCCCGCGCCGAAGGCGTGCTTACACAGGCGCTCGGCAAGCTCTTCGCGCTGGCCGAGTCCTATCCGGACCTCAAGGCCAACACCAACTTCCTGCAACTCCAGCAGCAGCTCTCCTCCATCGAGGACAAGCTTGCCGCTGCCCGCCGGTTCTACAACTCGGCCGTTCAGGATTACAACACAGCGCGCGAACAGTTCCCCGGCTCCATCATTGCCGGCAGCTTCAACTTCGAGTCCCGTGAGTTTTTCGATGTCGGTGCCGAAGGCCGCGCCGCGATGGACGAGCCGCCAAAGGTTTCGTTCTGATCTATCCCGGCGCGCATCAGCGGGCCGAATAGCATCCATATCCAATTGCGACGGCGGGCCTTTGTGCCCGCCGTTTGCATATCTGCCCGAAGGTGGGGCAGGCGCGATGATTGCAAAACTTAAATGTTAGCGGCCATGGACACTGCTGGCCGCCTGAGCTTCAGAATGCGGAAGGTTCGGAAAACTGGGTTGAGGCCACATCATGCGTTATCTGATATTGGCGGCAACAGCGCTGCTCACGGCCTGCTCTCCGGCAAGCAAGGTTGAGGAAGGGGAAACGCTGAAAGCGGAGATCACCTCTCCGGTGGATTCTGCTGCTCAGCAGTCAACCACGGCGCGCCCGGCGATTGACCCTTCCGCGCTCGATCTTTCGCGGATCGCGCTCGCGATGCGGATCCCGGCAGCTTTCCAGGCGACCGGCGAAGGCGCATATCTTCAGATCAACGTCATCAACCAGCGCCTCGGTGTAGATGTCTCGGAAGAGTTCCCGCTCATCCAGACGAGCGAGGTATCCAGCCCTTTTTTGGAAGCCGAAGCCAGGGAGGGGTTCAGGATATGGACATATGGGACGCGCACGGAAGACGCGCCCCTATTGATGGCGATCAGCGAAGAGCTTGCCCGCTTGAAGAGCGTGGCACCGGGCGAGAATGAGCTGAGCTTTGGCGCGGCGGCGCCCGGCTGCTGGAACGAGGCCGAGCAAACGCCGGCCAGCCTGAAGCGCACGCTCTACATTCGCGTCAATCCGGAGGCGGACTTTCAGCTCTTCGTGCCCGAGCAGGAAATCGGCCAGGGCGAGATGCCGGGAATGGAAAGTTTCTGGGCGTCCTGCGCCGCTCAGTAGCCAAGCCGCAGCGGTTGCGCGCGGAACCATGGCGTAATGCGCCCGATGGCTTCCTCGATTTCCGGCGTCGATAGCGCAAAGGAAAAGCGCACGAAACGGTTGCCGTCTACGGGATCGAAATCAACGCCGGGCGCCGTCGCCACGCCCGTTTCTTCCAGCAGCTTCATGCAGAAGCTTAAGCTGTCATCGGTGAAGCGGGATACATCAGCATAGATGTAGAAGGCCCCGTCTGGCGGCGCGATTTTCTCAAGGCCTAGCCCCGGCAGCGCGTTCAGCAACAGCTCGCGGTTGCGCCGGTAAACTTCTACATGCCCTTCCAGTTCGGCGCGGCTGTCCATCGCCACCAGTCCGGCGTGCTGGGCAAGCGACGGCGCAGTGAGGAACAGGTTGCCGATATAGGCGCCGGTGCGCGCCACGCCTTCTTCAGGCGAAACCAGCCAGCCAAGACGCCAGCCTGCCATCGAGAAGTATTTCGAGAAGCTGTTGACGACATAGGCGTCCGGCGCAAATTCGAGCATCGAATGGATCTTCGGGCCATAGCTGAGGCCGTGATAGATCTCGTCGGAAATGATCCGTATGCCCCTGCGTTTGCAGACTTCCGCAATCGCCGCCAGTTCTTCCTTGGGAATGATCGTGCCGGTCGGGTTTGCCGGGCTGGCGATGATCACGCCATTGGGGGCAGGCTCAAGGGCCTCCAGCGCTGCGGCGGATAGCTGGAAGCGCACATCGGCGCCGCAGGCAATCTCCACCGGCTCCATATTCAGTGCCCGCACCGTATTGCGGTAGGCCACATAGCCTGGCCGCGCCATGGCGATCCGGGCTCCGGGGCTGAACGCCGTCGCCAGCGCCAGCACCAGCGCCGGCGAAGCGCCACAGGTGATCACCAGCCGGCGGGGGCTCAGCTCCACGCCAAAGCCTTCGCGGTAATGCCGGCAGATGCGCTCCTTCAGCGGCAGGCTTTCCCAATAGCCCATCGCTTCTGCGTCGAGCACCTCATGCGCCCGCGCAATCGCGCCACCCGGCGCGCCGGTCGAAGGTTGGCCAAACTCCATATGCAGAATGCGCTGGCCCGCTGCCTTTAGCTCATGCGCGCGGCGGCTGAGAGAGATCGCCTGAAACGGCGCAATGTCCTGTCCCATGGGGAATGCCTGTCTGAAATTACTTCGCCGCCAGCGATGGCAACCAGGTGGCCAGTGCCGGCATCGCCGCAACCATTGCCAGCAGAATCAGCTGCAGTCCAATGAACGGCACAGCCCCCTGCCAGATCTGCATTGTGGAGACTTCCGGAGGCGCTGCGCCGCGTAGGTAGAACAGGGCAAATCCGAAAGGCGGCGTCAGGAAGCTCGTCTGAAGGTTCACCGCCATCAGGATGCCCAGCCAAACAGGATCAAAGCCCAGCACGATCAGGGGTGGCGCCACCAGTGGCACGACGACGAATACGATCTCTATAAAGTCGAGGAAGAAGCCGAGCACGAACATCACGAGCATGGCGGCGACCAGCGCGCCCCATTTGCCGCCGGGCACATTGTGCAGCACGTTATGCACCAGGTCGTCGCCGTCAAAGCCACGGAACACGAGGCTGAACAACGATGCGCCGATCAGGATCAGGAACACCATCGAGGTGATGTGTGCCGCGCTCGTCAGGGCAGGTTTCAGCTGACCGATCTTGCGCAGCACGAGCAGGCCGGAAACCAGCGCCGCAAAAAAAGCGACCGCGCTCAGCGCCGTGATCGCCATGCCGATCATGTCGGCGCCGCTATGGCCAGTGGAGACAGCCCGCAGGTCGAGCACGTTGCGTAGCGCAATGATGAGGATCAGCCCGGCAAGGCCCACCAGCATCACCGGCATCAGCCGGCTGCCTGCTTCGCGTGCCAGCCGCATCCCGGCCAGCAGGATGGCGCCGCCCGCGCCGATAGCGGCCGCTTCCGTCGGCGGCGCAATTCCGCCGAGGATCGACCCCAGCACGGCCACGATAAGACCCAGCGGCGCGCCAAGGCCCAGCGCGATCTCGCGGAAGGTCAGCGGCGCGGTATCATCATCCACTTTCGCCGGCGGGCAGGTTTCCGGCTTGAAGATCGCCAGTGCGGCGATCCACAGCATGTAGAGCGCCACGAGGATCAGGCCGGGTATCAGCGCGCCCGCAAACAGGTCGCCCACGGACACAACGGCAGAGCCGCCGCCCGTGCGCAGCGCCGCCTGGCTCGCCGCATTGGAAATCGCGTCCGCCAGAAGGATCAGCACGATGGAGGGTGGAATAATCTGGCCCAGCGTGCCGGAGGCGGCAATCGTGCCGGTGGCAAGGCGCGGATCATATCCCTGCCGCAGCATGGAGGGCAGGGCGATCAGCGTCATGGTGATCACGGTTGCCCCGACAATACCGGTCGAAGCCGCCAGCAGCGTGCCCACCAGCACCACCGCAAAGCCAAGCCCCCCGCGCACCCGGCTCATCAGGCGGCTGGCAATGCCCAGCAGGTCTTCTGCCACACGCGAGCGTTCAAGGATCACGCCCATGATGACGAACAAAGGCACCGCCAGCAGCGTCTGGCTCTGCATGATCGCGCCGCCTTCTATGCGGCTGGGGAAGGCTTTCAGGAATGTGTCGGGGAAGACGCCGGTGGCAATGCCGATCAGCGCAAAGATCAGGGCCACGCCGCCCAGCGTCAGCGCGACGGGATAGCCTGCCAGTAGCGCGCCGATGGCCACCACGAACATGGAGATTGCCAGGATCGCCTCAAGCTCCATGGCCGCCTCCTTCTGCTGCCAGCTGCTCGGGCGTTTCCGGTGGCAGGGCGCCCGTCAGGCGCAGCGCCGCCTTGATGGCTTCAGAAAGCCCCTGCGCCATCAGCAGCACGGCAAATACCGGCACCAGCGTCTTGAACAGGAAGAAGATGGGCAGGCCGTCGGACTCGCGCGAGCCTTCCAGCAGTGTCCAGGCACGCGTCAGACCCGCTTCGCTGGTCATCAGGATGCGCACGCAGATCGGGAACAGGAACAGGTAGATGCCTGCCAGCTCGACCCAGTCGCGGCCCGTCTCGCCAAATCGCGGGCGCAGGATGTCAACGCGCACATGCGCCCCGTCGCGCAGGGCTGCTGCGGTCCCCAGCATGAACATCGCGGCGAAGGCATAGGTCGTGATTTCATTCAGCCAGCTGAAGGAAAGCGCAAATGTGTAGCGCAGGATCACCACCGCCAGCATGGCAAACACCAGCACCAGCGAACTGATCACAGCCCCGCCCAGTGCAAAGCCGCTCACCCGGTCGATCAGCTGGCTGAGCTTCAGCGCAAACCCGTCGATCAGTTTTGGAACGCTGAGTGCGATCAACGGCACAAGGAACAGCGGCAGGCTGGCAATGCCCAGCCATTTCAGCCCCGTTCCGATATAAAGGAAGATGCTCGTGTCCATGGCCCGCCCCGGCGCCGTTTACTTGCCGAGCGCGCGGGCGGCGTAATACGGCCCGTCGGAAACGCCGGCCCAGCCGCGCATCAGCTTCAGCGATCGCTCAAAGCTCTCATAGATCCGCTTCTCGATGCCGCTGCGTCCGGCAGCCGCGCGCACATCATAAGAGGCTTCCGCCATCCGCTTCACCACGTCTTCGGGGAAAGAGCGCATCTGCACGTTATGCTCGCGCACCAGCAGGTCGAGGTGCACGGAGTTCTGATAGGTGAACTCGCCCAGCGTGCGGTGGTTGATCGACTCGCAAGCTGCGCGGAAAATTGCCTGTTCGCTTTGCGTCAGCCCGTCCCAGACCTGCCGGTTGATGCCTACGGCGAGGCTTGCGCCCGGTTCATGGAAGCCGGGGCCATAATAGTAGGGCGCCTCGCGGTGGAAGCCCAGCGCATAGTCGTTCCACGGACCGACCCATTCGGCGGCGTCGATCGCGCCGGTCTGCAGGGATTGATAGATTTCACCGCCCGCCAGCGCGATGGATGCCCCGCCAAGCGCGCGCAGCACTTCGCCGCCCTGTCCGGGAATGCGCATCTTGAGGCCGGCCATGTCGGAAACGGAGCGGATCTCCTTCCGGAACCAGCCGCCCATCTGGTGGCCCGTATTGGCGCCCTGGATGCACTTTATGCCGAACTGGCCGGAGAGTTCGTCCCAGAGTTCCTGGCCGCCGCCATAGTCGATCCACCCCATGATCTCCTGCGCCGTCATCCCGAAGGGCACAGCGGTGAAGAAGGGAAAGCCGGTGGACTTCGCCGTCCAGTAATACTCCGCGCCGTGATACATATCGGCCGAGCCGTTGGCGACCGCATCGAAGGACTCAAATGGTGGCACCAGCTCGCCGGCGGCGAAAACCTTGATCTCGATCAGCCCGTCGGTCATCTCGCCGATCCGCTCGGCCACCCGCTCTGCGGCGGTGCCGAGGCCGGGCAGGCCCTTCGGCCAAGTGGTCACCATGTTGAAGCGGCGCCGGTTGCGGCTGATGGCCGGGGTCGCCAGCACGGCGCCTGCCTTCGGTGTCGAAAACGTTGCGGCGGCGCCAGCTGCGCCAAGCACGCTCGCGCCGATCAGGTTGCGGCGGTTGATCATCGATGCCCTCCCCACGCGGCACGGTGTCTCCCGGCCGCAGGGCCGTCTTGTCCGTTTTGCCAGCGAAAAACTAGTCTTCGTCTCTCAAGGGCCGCCAGCGGTCGCCGTCAAGCACTTCCAGCGGCTGATAGCGCCGTTTGTAGTCCATCTTCGGGCTGCCTTTGACCCAGTAGCCCAGATAGACATGCGGCAGTCCCAGGTCATGCGCGTGCAGGATGTGGTCGAGGATGATGTAATGGCCGATGCTCTGGCGGCTCGCCTTTTCCGGATCGAAGAAGGTGTAGACCATCGACAGGCCGTCGCGCAGCACGTCGGTAATCGCGGCGGCCACCAGCGGCGCATCCTCTTCCGGCCCGTCGCGGTATTCGAAAATCAGGCTCTGCACCGGGCTGCCGCCAACCATGGCCACATAGTCCCGGTAGGTCATGTCCGACATGCCCCCATTGTCATGGCGGGTCGTTACGTAGGTCTTGAGCAGGCGGAACTGTTCGCGCGTCGCCTGCGCGGCAACCGGGCGGCGCACCAGATGCTCGTTCTTCGCAATCGCCCGGCGATCGTTCCGGCTCAGCTCGAAATCCCGCGTCACCACGCGCACGCTCTTGCACGCATTGCAGCGCGCGCAGGCCGGGCGGTAAGCGATGGACTGGCTGCGGCGGAATCCCGACTGGCTGAGCACGTTGTGCAAAGCATCAGCTTCCGGAATGGCGAGGTTCGTAAACGCCTTCCGTTCTTTCCGGTCAGGCAAATAAGGGCAGGGGCTGGGGTTCGTCACGTAGAACCTCAGCGACCGCTCCAGGCCCGCTGGCAGAAGATGTGAATCCGCAAATTTCATCGTGGTGAAACGATACACCGCGCCGCGAATCCGCCAAGTGGCGTTTTCGGGGCAGGGGCGAATGTGCTGCAAAAATGCAACGCCGGTGTGCTCCGGCGGTGACAGATCAACCGCCGATATGCACCTGCAGGCTGATGCGCCGGTTGGCGGCAAGGTGGGGCTGGCCAGCTTCCAGCGGGCGCGTATCGGCAAATCCGGTTACGGACGTCACCCGCTCAGCGCCAAATCCGGCAGCTTCCAGCGCCCGGCGCGCTTCATTGGCCCGCTGGGAAGAAAGCTCCCAGTTGGAATATCCGCTGCCCGCCATCGAGAAAGCGTCGGTATGGCCCTCGATGGAAACAGGGAAAGGCGTGCCCGCCAGCACGGCAGCGGCAGAGGCGACCAGCGCCCGGCCATCTTCGGTCAGCGCGCCGCTGCCCGTCTCAAACAGGGGGCGGCCTGCCGTATCGACCAGTTCGATCCGCACGCCTGCCGCGTCAGCGGCAAAGCGCACGCTCTCACCGGCAGTCGCCAGATCGCCCGAAAGTGTCAGATTTTCGATCAGCCTGTCGGCTTCCGACGCTGCCAGCAGCGTGCTCTGCGAAACCGTCACGCGGTTGCCGGTGAACTCGGCGGCAATCGCCGCGCGGTCTTCCCGCGAAACGCCGCTGACCAGCCAGAGCAGCATGAAAAACGCAACGAGGGCCGTCAGGAAGTCGGCATAGGCCAGCTTCCAGGTGCCCTGTTTGCGAGCAGGCATGACGAGCCTTCTGCCCGTCTGCCGCCGAGAGGTCGTGGCGAATGCCATTGCTCTTTTGCGTCCGATCCTTCTGATGGATGAGGCCGGTGTAGCAGGTCGTGGTGAAGGCCACGCTTTCGCGAGGGGTGGGATTTCTTTGAAATTCGCTCTAATTGGCCCTGAATTCATGAGGAGATTGGCATGGCACGCACCGCATTTCTGGGTCTTGGGGTGATGGGGTTCCACATGGCGGGCCACCTTGCGAAGGTCGGCCACCAGGTCACCGTCTGGAACCGCAGCGCGGCGAAGTCCGCCGCTTGGGCGGCCGCGCATAAGGGTGAGGTCGCCAAAGACCCCGCCTCCGCCGTCTTCGGCGCCGAATATGTCCTCATGTGCCTTGGCGATGATCCGGATGTGCGCGCCGTCTTCGATGCCTTCGAGCCGAGCCTCGGCGCAGGCATGACCGTCATCGACCACACCACGGCCTCCGCCGCGCTCGCCCGCGATCTCGACACCCGCTGCCGCGCGAAGGGCGCCCACTTCATCGACGCGCCGGTTTCGGGTGGCGAGGCCGGTGCCGTCAACGGCAAGCTCACCATCATGTGCGGCGGCGAGGAAGACGCCTTCGCCAAGGCCGAGCCCGTAATGGATGCCTTCGCCCGCGCCGTCACCCTCATTGGCCCCAGCGGCGCAGGCCAGCTTGCCAAATCCGTCAACCAGATCTGCATCGCCGGCATCGTCCAGGGCCTCGCTGAAGCCCTCCACTTTGCCGACAAGGCCGGCCTCGACGCGGAGAAAGTCATCGCCGCGATCTCCGGCGGCGCCGCGCAAAGCTGGCAGATGGAAAACCGCTGGAAAACCATGACCGATGGCAAGTTCGATTTTGGCTTCGCAGTCGACTGGATGCGCAAGGATCTCCGCATCACGCTCGACGCGGCCCGCGAGAATGGCGCAAGCCTTCCCCTCACGGCGATGGTGGACCAGTATTACGCCGATGTTCAGGCCATGGGCGGCAGTCGCTGGGATACCTCCAGCCTGATCGCCCGCCTCAACCGGAAGGACTGACCGAATGGGCATTTGCCGCGTCGACATCCACCTCGCCGATGGCGAAGCCTTCGACATTGCCCTTCGGGTGGTAAAAGCGGCAGATCCCTTCGACTATCTGGTTCTCCAGCCCGAACAGAAAGACCGGCGGCTGATCCAGGTCTACATGCGCGATGGGCCGGCCCAGTCCCTGCTGGACAACCTCCAGTCAGTGCTGGAAGATCGCAAGAACTGGCGCATCACGGTCGCTTCGCTCGATGTCACAATCCCGAAGTTGCCCGAGCCGAAAGACGAAAAGAAAAACGCCCGCCAGCAGAATACGCGCGAAGAGCTGTATGTGCAGGTCTCCAGTGGCGCCAAGCTCGACCGCGATTTCATCGTCATGGTCATCCTGTCGACCATTGTGGCGGCCATCGGGCTGGTGTCGGATGGGGTCGCGGCAGTCATCGGCGCCATGGTGATTGCGCCTCTGCTCGGGCCGATCCTCGGCTTTGCCATGGGCGCCGCGCTAGGCGAGCTGGCGCTGCTGCGGCGCGGTATCCTCACGCTGTTGGCGGGGATCGGCATTGCGCTGGCCGTTTCGTTTGCCCTCGCGATGATCATGCCGCCCAACTGGGAAAGCCGGGAACTCATGTCCCGCGCGGAAGTGCGCCTTGATGGCCTGGCCCTCGCCATGGCGGCGGGCGGGGCGGCGGCGCTGTCGGTCACGCGCGGCGCCTCCTCGGCGCTCGTCGGCGTCATGGTCGCTGCGGCCCTGCTGCCACCGGGCGCCGCCTTCGGCCTGTTCCTTGGCTATGGCGAATGGCAGCTGGCCCTGCGCGCTGCGCTGCTGCTCAGCCTCAATGTGGCCGCGCTGATCCTCTCGGCGCTGATCGTCTTCCGCCTGCGCAAGATCCGTCCCCGGACATGGATCGAACAGCAACATGCAGACCGTGCAGTCTGGCTGAATGCGGCGCTCTCGGGCATCTTCCTGCTTGTGTCGATTGCCCTTATCCTGCTGCTCGACCTTGGCCAGACTGTCGACATCGGCAACTGAAGGAGCGGGCAGGTGGCAAAGTACGAAGCTAAAACGAAGCAGACGGAGCTCAGCCCCGAAGGCTTCATCGCCGCGATGGAAGATGGCTCCCGCAAGGCGGACGCGCAGGTGGCCCTCAAATGGATGAGCAAGGTCACCGGCCTCAAGCCGAAAATGTGGGGCCCCTCCATCATCGGCTTCGGCCGCTATGCCTACACCTATGACAGCGGCCATTCCGGCGAAGCGATGCTCACCGGCTTCAGCCCCCGCAAGGCCAATTTCGTCTTCTACATCATGCCCGGCTACGAGGATCAGGCCGCCCAGCTCGCCCGCCTCGGCAAGCACAAGCTCGGCAAGTCCTGCCTCTACATCAACAAGCTCTCCGATATAGACATGTCCGTCCTGGAGGAGATCGTGCAGGACGGCGTCGCCTACATGCGGAAGAATTATCAGACCTGGGACGAATAGCGCCCCGGCGAAATCTCAGAACGCCGGTATGTCCAGCATCGTGATGGCGTCGTTCAGGATTTCCTCGCCCAGAAGCTGCGCATAGGTTTCCACCGCGCTTTCGAATTTCGGGTTCTGCACGTCGGCAAAGCTCATGCCGCATTGCGAGGTCGCAATGGCCAGCGCGTTGAGGCTGAAATTCATCAGCGCCGTATTGGCTTCCTGCTTCTGCTCTTGCAGCGCGTGAACCATGACTTGCTTCACATTCGCTTTCAGTGCCGACGTTGTGTTACTTTTCATACACGTCGCCAGCCGGTCGGGATCGAAGTCGGCTGCGGCGGGCAGGGCGAGGCAGGCGACCGCTGCTGCGGCAATAACAGAACGGAACATGGTTCGTCTCCGGAGCTTGTGAATATCCCGGCGAGATTACCCCAGCCCGCCTCCCTGCGAAACGAAGGAACGCAGATTCCCTGCCTGTGGGTTTACATCCGGCCGCGAGCGCCTACCTTGTTCATCTCCGATTCATGCAAGACGCGCCGCGCGCAAGGTCTGGCCGACTTAAACACTCCTCAAGAACGATTGGATTTCCCATGACCCAGGTCAAAAACGGTGACACCGTACACATCCACTATACCGGCACGCTGAAAGACGGCTCCACCTTCGACAGCTCTGCCGGCCGCGACCCGCTGACCTTCCAGGTCGGCTCCGGCCAGATCATTCCGGGCCTCGATGTCGCCATTCCCGGCATGGCCGTGGGCGACAAGAAAACCGTCAACGTGCCGTGTGACCAAGCCTATGGCCCGGTCAACCCGTCCATGCGTCAGGATATTCCGAAGGCGGAGTTTCCGGACAATGTGCCGTCGGAAGTCGGCACGCGCCTCCAGATGCAGGCCCAGAATGGTCAGGTCATTCCGGTCGTCATCGTCGCGTCGGACGAAAATTCCGTCACGCTCGACGCCAACCACCCGCTCGCCGGGCAAGACCTGATCTTCGACATCGAACTCATGGCCATCGACGCGGCCGCGTAGGTTTTTTGCTTTTCAATACCCCCGGATGCGCAAAGCGCGTGTCCGGGGGTATTTTTTTGACGGTGACTGCGGGGCTTACCCGCCCAGCTTCTCCGCCGCCTTTTCCGCAAAGTAGGTGATGATCCCGCTCGCGCCCGCGCGCTTGAAGCACATCAGGCTTTCCATCATCACGCGGTCGCCGTCGATCCAGCCATTCTGCGCGGCGGCCATGATCTGCGCGTATTCGCCGGACACCTGATAAGCCAGCGTCGGCACGCCGAAGGTGCTGGAAACGCGCTGCACAATGTCCAGATACGGAAGACCCGGCTTCACCATCACCATGTCGGCGCCTTCGGCAAGGTCCAGCGCCACTTCGCGCAGCGCCTCGTCCGAATTGGCGGGGTCTTGCTGATAGGTTTTTTTGTCGCCCTTCAGGGCGGTGGCAGAGCCGATGGCTTCCCGGTAAGGCCCGTAAAAGCCGCTCGCATATTTCGCCGCATAGGCCAGGATCATCGCATTGGTAAAGCCTTCTTCCTCGAAGGCATAGCGGATGGCGCCAATGCGCCCGTCCATCATGTCCGAAGGGGCCACCACATCTGCGCCCGCGCCCACATGCGTAAGCGCCATCTCCACAAGCCGCTCCACGGTCGCATCATTCGGAATGGTCCCGTCCGGGTCCAGCAGGCCGTCATGCCCATGCGCCGTATACGCATCAAGCGCCACATCGGTAATCAGGCCCACTTCCGGCGCTGCGTCCTTCATGGCTTTCAGCGCGCGCGGAACAAGGCCGTCGGGCGAGAGCGCGCCGGTGCCTTCCTCATCCTTGCCCTCCGGGCCGATGTAAGGGAACAGCGCAATCGCCGGAATGCCCAGCGCTTTGGCGCGCTTGGCCGTCAGGGCGGCTTCCGCCACGCTGAGGCGGTCCACGCCGGGCAGGGATTTCACCGGCACGCGGCCCTCGCCATCATGCACGAACACGGCCCAGACAAGGTCTGCGGGGGTGAGAACATTCTCCGCCACGAGGCTGCGCGTCCAGGGGGCCTGGCGCAGGCGCCGCATGCGGGTTCCGGGAAAGGATTGTGGAAACTGTGTCATATCCGCTCCTTGCGCCTCTTCCGGCGCCTTCACAACCAGCCCAAACGCCGCGCCATGAAACACCGGTCGCGCACGATCAGGCCGTTATCATCCTGGATCGATTCAATCTCGATCATCCATTTTTCCATCTTCTTCCGGGGCAGCTCCTTGAAGCCGTTCTTGCGATAGAACGGGCCATTCCAGGGCGGATCGCGGAAGGTGGAGAGCGTCACGCGCTTCAGGCTCCGGTCCTTGGCTTCCAGCATCACGCGGCTCATCAGCGCGCTGCCCACGCCGCCGCGCCCATGCGCCGGGTCCACGCTGATCTGGTCGAGGTAGAGCCAGCCCTCGCGCACGGAAGTCAGCGCAAAGCCGGCCAGCTCGCCCTGGCCGTGGCGGGCCACATGCAAATGCCCGCTGCGCATCGCCTCGCGCAGCACATCGGCCGGCACATGATCGCCCAGCTGCGCCTCGGGCAGCAGCCCGGTCCCCTCAAACACCTTGCCAGCCGCCAGGTCTATCTCGATCAGCGCCGGAATTTCCTCCGGCGCCGCGCCGGTGATCATATACCCGGCAGGCGGGCGTCGGATTGACATGGACAGGGCCTCAAACGACAAGCGGGGCCAAAGACTTAAGACAATCGGAGGGCCGAGCCAATGAGCCTAATCTTCACGGATGAGCAGCAGATGATCGCCGACATGGCGGCCAAATTCGCCGCTGACAAGCTCGGCCCGCATTCCGAAGCCTGGGACCGGGACAGTCATTTCCCTGTCGATGTCATCAAATCGGCGGCCGAACTTGGCTTTGCCGGCATCTATGTGAAGGAAGAAGTCGGCGGCTCCGGCCTCACGCGCACAGACGCCGCGCTGATCTTCGAGCAGCTCTCCTATGGCGATGTCTCCACCGCGGCCTTCATCTCCATCCACAATATGGCGAGCTGGATGATCGACACGTTCGGCTCGGACGCCCAGCGCCAGCATTGGCTCCCGCGCCTCACTTCCATGGAGCTGATCGCCTCCTACTGCCTCACAGAGCCGGGCGCGGGGTCTGACGCCGCCAGCCTCAAGACCAAGGCCGTCAAGGATGGCGACGATTACGTCATCACCGGCACCAAGCAATTCATCTCCGGCGCAGGTACGTCCGATGTCTACGTCCTCATGGCGCGCACCTCCGAAGATGGCGCCAAGGGCGTCTCCGCCTTCATCATCGAGAAAGACACGCCGGGCCTCTCCTTCGGCGCCAATGAGCGCAAGATGGGCTGGAAATCCCAGCCGACGCGTCAGGTCATCCTTGATGGCGTCCGCGTGCCCGCCGCCAATCGCATCGGGCAGGAAGGCCACGGCTTCCGCTTCGCCATGGCGGGCCTCGATGGCGGGCGCCTCAACATCGCCGCCTGCGCCCTCGGCGGCGCCCAGCTCGCGCTGGACAAGGCCGTCGCGTACGCCAAAGAGCGCGAGCAGTTCGGAAAGCCCATCGCCGCGCTGCAGAACACCCAATTCAAGCTCGCCGACATGGAAACCGAGCTTCAGGCTGCCCGCCTTATGCTTTACGAAGCCGCCGGCCGCCTCGACCGCAAAACGCCAGACGCCACCCGCTGGTGCGCCATGGCCAAACGCTTCGTCACCGACACCGCCTTCAAGGTCGCCAACGACGCGCTGCAGATCCATGGCGGCTATGGCTACCTCGCCGATTACCACGTCGAACGCATCGTCCGGGATCTGAGGGTCCACCAGATCCTCGAAGGCACAAACGAAGTGATGCGCGTCATCATCAGCCGGGATATGCTGAAGGGCTAGGGCGCCGCCCTCCGGTCCCCAACAGCCCGGCTAGACGCGCCTCACCCCTCTCCCTTGGGAGAGGGGCTGGGGTGAGGGGGCGACGCATCCTTCGGGCGATAGGTCGCCTCGCGTGCGCCTCCACCCCAAACAATCCCAAACCCGCCGTTATCCCGCCGTCTTCTTCGGCAAAACCCTCGCCCATCAATCGCGGGGCTAAAACATGCTGAAGAAAATCCTGATCGTCCTCTGCGTGCTCATCGCCGCGCTCTGGCTGCGCAACACCAGCCTGTTCACGCCGCCGGCCTCCGATGGTCCGCCCCGCTTCATTTCCCATCGCGGCGTCCACCAGACCTATCACCGCGTCGATCTGGAGCGGGACACCTGTACCGCGATCCGCATCGATCCGCCGACGCATGAATTTATCGAGAACACGCTGCCCTCCATGCAGGCCGCCTTCGAGGCCGGGGCAGAGATCATCGAGATTGACGTTCACCTGACCTCCGATGGCGAATTTGCTGTCTTCCATGACTGGACCCTGGAGTGCCGCACAGAGGCAGAAGGCCAGACCAACAAGACGCCCATGAGCCTCATCCGTACACTGGACGCAGGCTACGGCTACACCGCAGATGACGGGCAGACCTTCCCGCTGCGCGGCAAGGGCGTCGGCATGATCAAATCGCTTCCCGAAGTGCTTGATGCGTTCCCTGAAGGTCGCTTTCTCATCAACTTCAAAAGCCGCCGCCCCGTCGAAGGCCGCGTGCTGGCAGAGATGCTGGAGGAACCCCCCCCCCGCTGGCGCGCGCAGGTCTGGGGCGTCTATGGCGGGCCCATTCCGGTGGACGCCCTGGTCGAGCGCATTCCGGACATGAACCATTTCACCAAGGGCAGCGCGAAAGATTGCCTGATCGACTATCTGCTTATGGGGTGGTCGGGCTTTGTGCCCGATAGCTGCAAGAACACACTCGTCCTCATGCCCGTTGAGTATGCGCCGCTGATCTGGGGCTGGCCCCGCGCCTTCGAGGCCCGCATGAATGCGGCTGGCTCCACCGTCATCCTCTTCGGAACGCCCGGCGGCACAGGCAATGACGGCACGCCCGGCACCGACACGCCTGAGCAGCTCCGCAAAGTCCCCAAAGGCTTCGGCGGCTATGTCTGGACAGACCGGATCGAGATCACCGGCCCCGCGCTTCCGGCCCAGCCATAGGCGTCAGTGTCGCGGCACCCGGTCCCGTATCCGGTCAAACCCCTCCCTGATCGCGGCAAAACGTGCCTCGATATACGGCTCGAACTGCAAGTCGGTGAAGATGTGCGGCCAGTCGCCCTCGATCGCTTCGCGCACCAGCTCGCCGACATAGAGCGGGTCAATCCCGCTGGCGATGGCGTTGGTGATGGTTTGCAACATCTCCGTTCCCGGACCATCTGCTTCCGTTTCTGGGATCTGCCCGGCAAAGCGGCCCGGAATATGGCGGCGCGAGTCGAGAATATTGGTGCGGATAATGCCGGGGCACAGCACCGAAACGCCAATACCGCGCGCGGCCAGCTTCGGCCGCAAGCCTTCCGAAAGGGCTACAACGCCAAACTTCGTCACGTCATAGGAGGGGTTGGTTGCTGCGATCATGCCGGCGATGGAGGCGGTGGACACGATCTGCCCGCCCTCGCCATGCGCTTCGATCAGCGGCCCGAATATCTCGATGCCCCAGACGACCGACATCAGATTGACGCCAATCACCCAGTTCCAGCCCGCATCGTTCCAGCTGCCATAATCGCCCCCGCCGCCCACGCCGGCATTGTTGACGAGAATGTGCACCTTGCCAAACCGCGCGATGGTTTCATCGGCGGCGCGTTGCAGATTGTCCTTGAGCGACACATCCGCCACCACGCCGTCAACATCGGCATTGGTCGCGCGCAGGCCTGCCACAGCCTTGTCCAGCGCGTCCTTCTCGATGTCGCACAGCATCACCTTCACGCCCGCCTGCGCCAGTGCCGTGGCGATGCCGAGGCCGATGCCGGACGCGGCCCCGGTTACGAACGCGGTTCTTCCCTCCAGTTTCTTCATTGGTTTCCTCCCTTGGTTTTTTTCGATCATGCGCCTGGCCATGGGGCCGCGCAATCGAGCGGGCAGGCTCACGCTGCGTTACCTCGGGCGAGTCAATCAGGGGAACTACCTGTTGCAAGAGCCCCGAAGTCTGGTTTCAGTCGTGGAAAAATGACACCGGGGAGGAACAATGCCGGATACAGAAACCATCTACGCGACCTTTGAGCGTGCCGCCGAGAAATGCGCCGATCCCGCGCCGTTGATCTATCAGCGCCTCTTCGAACTGCGCCCGGAATTCGAACCGCTGTTTGACATGGATACCGACGGCGGCGTGCGCGGCTCCATGGTGCAGACCTGTTTTGATGCCATCCTCGGCCTCCTGGAGGGCGAGCCCTCCCAGCGCGTCATCATCTCGTCGGCGCGCTTCAGCCACACAGGCTACGGCCTCGTGGAGGCAGACCTGGACCTGATGTTCGGCGTCATCCGCGACACATTCCGCGAACTCCTCGCTGATGAATGGACAGGCGAAGACGAGACGGCCTGGTCAAATCTTCTTCAGGAGATTGCCGCCATCGATTGATCCTCTAATCTGCCGTCAGGGCGATCAGCAGAGGGCATCCCATATGAGCGACAAGACGAACGGCACCTTCGGCGGCATCTCGCGGCTTAATCACTGGCTTGGCGCGCTGCTCTATCTGGGAATGCTGGCCGTCGGCTTCACGCTCGCTTTCGATCTGCTGACGCGCGAGCAGGCCGGCCCGCTCCGCGACCTGCACAAGGCAACGGGCACGGTCCTGCTCGTCTTTGCGTTCTGGCGCATCGTCTGGCGCTTCCGCGAGGGCTTCCCCGCGCCGGTCGCCGGTGTCCCGGCCTGGCAGGCAGCGGCCTCCCGCGCGGTGCATTGGGGGCTCATCCTCTGCATTCTCGCCATGCCGCTTTCGGGCGTGTTGATGTCGCTCTTCGGCGGCCGCGCCATCGACATCTACGGTCTCTTCTCCATTCCGGGCTTCTCGAAGGTGGAGAGTATCCAGCAATTCGCGCGCAGCCTCCACGGTCTCGTGCCGTATGCCTTCGTGGCCCTGATCCTCGCCCACACCCTCGGCGCCCTGAAGCACGCGCTGCTGGACAAGGACGCCACACTCGCCCGCATGATCAGCAGCAAGCAGGCGGCCTGATCCTAAAGTCCGAACACGCGTGCCGCCGTCCCTCCCAGGAAGGCTGCGCGCGTGCTTTCTTCCAGGTTCATCTCGTCCAGTCCCTCCAGGGCCTTGCCCGGCGTGATCATCGGATAGTTGGTGCCGAACATCACCTTGTTGCGCCCGTTGGTCTTCAGGAATTTCACCAGCGCATCGGGATACCGCTTCACGGTATAGGCAGAGGTATCGATATAGACGTTCTCATGCTTGGTCGCGACGGCAATGGCCTCGTCCGTCCACGGATAGCCGATATGGCCGCCTACGATGGCCAGTTCGGGGAAGTCCAGGGCAACCTGATCGAGATAGACCGGTCGGCCGGGCTCAGAGGGCATCAACGGCCCGGTATGGCCGATCTGTGTGCAGAATGGCACACCGGTTTCACAGCAGGCAGTATAGACCGGATAGAAGCGCCGGTCGGTCGGCGGTGTCTCCCACAGCCAGGGCAGCACGCGAATTGCCTTGAACCCCAGCTCCTCGACGCAGCGGCGAACCTCCCTCAGCGCCAGCGAGGGCTTTGAAATGTCGACAGAGCCGACCCCGACAAACCGGCCGCCGGACTGGGCGACAAATTCTGCAACTTCATCATTGGAGATCATCACATTGCGCGGGGCGTACCATGCGCTGATCAGCATCCTGTCGACGCCGCCTGCATCCATGGCGGCCAGGGTCCGCTCCACGGGCAGGGCTGTCTGCGGGGCCGATGTCTGGCGGTTCCATCGCCGCAGGGAGTCGAAGATCGGGTCCTGGGAATGTCTGAGTGTCGGGTGTTGTCCCCAGGCATCGATGATCACCGGGCGGCTCCGTTGATGGATTGTTTAGAGTAACGCTCTAGAGTATCACTCCAATATGTCGATTTCAAGCGCCGAAAAGATCATGCTGGCCGCGCGCCAGATTCTCGATGCCGATGGCTTCGCCGGGTTGACCGTGGCCGCGGTCTGCGCCCGTGCGGGCGTTTCCAATGGCAGCTTCTTTCATGCTTTCGCCTCCAAGGATGCGCTTGCCGCCCATCTCTGGATCGACTGCCTGTCGAGTTACCATAATGCGATGATCGCAGCCGTTGCGGGCAATCCCGCGCCGGAGGAAGGGCTGCGCGCTCTGGTCCTGGCCCATTTGAAATGGGTGGAGGCAAACCGGCCGGCGGCGCTCCTTATGTTCCGGCATGTGCAGGCCGAATGGCGCGAACTCGTGCGCGATCGTCAGGGGGCCGAAAACCAGCGTTTCGGGGCTGCGCTCTCGGCCTGGCGCGATCCATGGGTTGCGGCAGGCCGTCTGCATGAGTTGTCGGGGGAATTGTTCGCAGCATTCCTGATTGGCCCGGCCCAGCTTGTCTGCCGGGGCTGGCTGGATGGCCGCGCCACCAGGAAGCCCTCAGCCAGCGCGCGCCAGCTCGCCGATGGGGCTGTGCGGTCCATCCTGCGGGCTGGCTGACAGCGCAAACCGCAGTCACTCTTTAGTCAGCCTTATTGCCAATTTCGCCCACGGCGGCATAATCGCCTCCTGACGACCCGCCGGAATGCACAAGGCGGGCAGGGAGGAAAACATGCAGGTCACCCCGCTGGCAGGCGCCGGCGCTGAGATTACAGGCGTCGACATCCGCAATCTCACCGCTGACCAGTTCGCCGCAATCCAGGGCGCCTATGCCGATCATGGCGTCATCTTCTTCCGCGACCAGTCGCTGAGCGAGGATGACCATATCGCCTTTGCGCGCCGCTTCGGCCCGATCAACATCAACCGCTTCTTCCTCGCGCATGAGCGTTATCCGGAAATTGCGCTGGTGCTGAAGGAGAAGGAACAGAAGTCGAATATCGGCGGCGGTTGGCATACGGACCATTCCTATGATGCCGAGCCTGCCATGGGGTCGGTTCTCGTCGCGCGCCAGTTGCCGGATGCCGGCGGCGATACATGGTTTGCCTCCATGTATACGGCCTACGAAACACTGGACGAAGCCACAAAGAAAGAGATTGAAACCCTGCGCGCGGTCCATTCCGCCAAGCATATCTTCGGATCGGGCGATAATAACTTCTATAAAGCCAATGAAGATACTGATGGCCGCATCGGCAATACTTCAGCCGCCGACGCGCTGCAGGACGTGACCCACCCCGTCGTCATCACCCATCCGCTCAGCGGCAAGAAGGCGCTCTATGTGAACCCGGCCTTCACGATACGGATTGATGGTTATGACGAAGAGGCGTCATCCGCGCTGCTCTCGCGCCTCTATGCCCATGCGATGAAGCCCGATCACGCCCACCGGTTCAAATGGCGGGAAGGCTCGGTTGCCTTCTGGGACAACCGCTCCACCTGGCATTGGGCGATGAATGATTATCATGGCGAGCGGCGCCTGATGCACCGTATCACCATCGAAGGCTGTGCGCTGAATTGAAGTAGGTAAGCTACGCCCCGGCCCGTAAGCGGGCCGTGGGGGCCTCAATCCATCCGGAATTCGACGCCGATTTCGCGGCCACTCTGCCACCGCTTCATACAGGTACGCGGATACTTGAACTGCGGCAGCGTCATCTGGAACTCGTCGGGCAGCGACACGCCCTCCGGCAGGCAGATGCGTGCCCCGCCGGGCGAAATGTCGCGCAACTCGCACTCCAGCCGCTTGAACAGGCCCAGGCGCACATACACCTTTCCTTCCACGCGGATGCGCTGCCCACGCCGGTTATACTGCATGAACGGCGTATGGTTGATTTGATGGCGAGGTTGGGTCATGGGGATGGCCAGAAGATCGCTGTTGGAAATCTAACATGTCACGGACAGGTAAAATCCGGTCAAAAGGCATCGGTTTAATTCAATAGATTCAAGTTAATTCATTTTTACGCCTAGGGAGGGGTTTAATGAGCGAAGAAGTCCTTATCCGGAGTGTCGGCGGGATCGGCCGTATTACATTGACGCGTCCGTCAGCTCTCCACGCCCTCAACACGCCTATGTGTGCCGGCATCCTCGCCGCCCTCACGGCCTGGAAAAACGATCCCGCAATCCATCTGGTCTGGATTGACCATCAGGAAGGCACACGCGGCTTCTGTGCGGGCGGCGACATTCGCATGCTTGCCGAAAGCGGCGCGGGCGACGCATCCGAGGCGCGCGAATTCTTCCGCACCGAATATCGCATGAACGCTGCGCTCAAAGCCTTCCCCAAGTCGGTTCTGGCTATTCTCGATGGCGTCACCATGGGCGGCGGCGTCGGCCTCTCCGTGCATGGCTCCCACCGCGTCGCAACAGAGCGCACGCTGTTTGCCATGCCCGAAACCGGCATCGGCCTCTTCCCGGATGTTGGTGGCGGCTGGTTCCTCCCGCGCCTGCAGGGCGAGGTCGGCACATGGCTCGCCCTCACAGGCGCGCGCCTCAAGGGCGCCGATGTCGCCGCCTGCGGTGTTGCCACACATTATCTTCCCTCGGAGGAATTGCCCGCCCTCGCTGCCCGGCTTGAAGCGGCTGATTTCTCTGCGGACGCGCAGGCGCGTCTCGACGCCATCCTCGCCGCGGTCTCACGCAAGGTGCCCCCGCCGGGCTTTGCGGCCCATCTCGAAACGTTGAACCGCTGCTTCGGCAAGGAAACCGCTGAAGAGATCGTCCGTTGCCTTGAGGCGGACTCGAGCGACTGGGCAAAAGGCGAAGCCGTCACCCTGCGCAGCAAGTCGCCCGAAACGGTGAAGGTCTCGCTGCGCCAGTTGCGCGAAGGCTCAAAGCTGGAAAGCTTTGAAGACAACATGCGCATGGAATTCCGCATCGGCTGGCGCAAGGTCCAGAGCCGCGATTTCCAGGAAGGCGTGCGCGCTGTCATTATAGATAAGGACAATGCGCCCGTCTGGTCGCCCGCGCGTATAGAAGATGTCTCCGATGAAGATGTCGCGCGTTACTTCGCGCCGCTCGGCGCTGATGAGCTGACATTCCCGGAATAAAGCATACTGCGACCGACTAATCTGTAATTCATAAGACAAAAGCCGCCCGGATACTTTCCGGGCGGCTTTTTTCTGCAAGTTGTGCCGAAATGAAACGGAAAGAGGCGGCAAAACCCGTTACGGGGAAGTAACGGTTAATGAATTCTCTGATTTGTTTACCAACATCATTTGAAACCGTGTTGTGCTTATCAATTTATTAGGCCCGCTCCTGTAAATCTACTCAAACTACAACAAAAGTTGAGTAAAAGTTGAGTGGTGGTGAATATGATGATGATGGACATGCAGGAAACTGCAAACGGCACAATTGGCGAATCTTTCCTGAAGTCGCTTTCGCTTCTGGAGCAGGCACATCGCCGTCTCCATGATGTTGTGAAGGATGATCTGGAGCGTGGTGGCGAGCGGTCGCTGACCGGCGTTCAGGCTCTGCTCCTTTACGAGATTGGCGAAGGGGAAGCGCCTGCTTCGGTCCTGCGTGCCCGCGGTGCCTTTGCCGGTACGAGCCTTTCTTACAACGTGAAGAAACTTCAGGAAGGTGGCTACCTCGTTCAAACCCGTTCGGAAGACGACAAGCGCACGGTAACGCTGCGTCTGACGGAGCGCGGCAAAAAAGTCCGTGCACGGGTTGAGAAACTGTTCGAGAAGCAGGCAACTGCGCTTGAGCCGACCGCCAGCGTCCGCGCTGACGATCTGTCCCAGCTCAACAAGACCATCTCGCGTCTTGAGCGTTTCTGGTCCGACCAGATCCGTTATCGTCTCTAAGAGCTTTGGGGGAAGCATCCGGCCCGCTGCAAGGCGGGGCAGGATGCCCAAGGGGCAAATGGGGGAAACCCCGGAGCGCAGATGGGGCGCTCCGGGGTTTTCTTTTGTCTGTGGGCGGATAACCGTTCCGGCTGGCGAAGGCCGATAGGGGGGTAATAGGGGGCCAGAAGGGGGCTTTGCCCGCCGGCAAAATCCTTTTACATGCCATCGCAGTTTTCCCGCAGTCGCAGGCCCGCCCATGAAACTCTATGCCGTCTTCGTCGGGGGCGATCATCCCCGCGCCAATATCGAGGTGCACGATCTGCGCGCCGTGGTCGGCGAAAGCCTTGAGGCGACCATCCCGGCCCTGCGTGCAGGCTGGTGGGGCAATCCCTCCTCGCTTCACATCGATGGTTATGCCGAGCTTACCGAGGTCGATGGCTGGCAGGTGGAGGTCGTCCCCGGCCGCCCATCCGCGCCGCCTGCGCGCCGCCTCTGGTTTGTGAACCTGGGTGGCTACACGCCCGGCCTCTTCGGCGAGCAGCACAACTACCTCTTCCTCGCCGGGGCAGACAAAGCCGAAGTCTGGAGCCGCGCCCGCGCGCTCTCGCCGGAATGGACCAGCCGCCATAAAGACAACTTCGTCTCCATCGACGAGATGATCGACGTGAACGGCCTCCTCGAAGCCGAAGGCTGGCACCTTCGCCTCGACCATCCCGCGCCCGGCACACACCCGTCCCGCATCGTATCGGACTATATCAAACTGTGATCCACTGTGTCCCAAACTGTCCCTGAAATGCCTCAAAAAGACACAGTCTGACACGGCGCGTCCCCTTTTCGGCAGGATGCAACCCGCCCCCTCTCCCTCCGGGAGAGGGCCGGGGTGAGGGCCTCCGCCCTCTCGGCTCCGTCATCCCGGTTTCGCTGCAAGCGAAGACCGGGACCCAGCAAAGCCCGCCCATCCTTCGACTTCGCTCAGGATGAGCTTCTTGGGCACAGCATTTCGGAGCTCATCCTGAGCGAAGTCGAAGGATGGGCGGGCTCCCTATCCAACAAAAAATCCCGTCAAACCGGCCGCAACTCCGCGCTTTCCGGAAATCGTATCCCCCCCTCCGCCGGCTGACATATACTCAGCCTCATGACACCCCAGATCGCCCGCCTCTACGCCCACGTATTGCCAGTCTTCTGGCCATACCTCTGGCTGCAATTGCGCGCGATCTTCAAACGGCAGGATGTCGAGCTTCGCACCCTCCTCATCGCCGTCACCAAATGGGGCCGCATCCACATCGTCAGCGTCGGCGACCATTGGCGCGCTTATAAAAAGCCCGAACGCACGAAACCGGAATGGAGCGATCCCCGCTGGGAATCCGATCTCCCGACGAACCTCGCCCAGGCCCCGCTGGAGTTTTCCTGTCGTTTTGGGGACGCCTCAGGCGCCCCACCTCCCGAAGCTCATCCTGAGCGAAGTCGAAGGATCAGCGGGCACGCCCCCGACACGTCCTAAGCGCCCGCCAACCCGCAGCACACCCCACCGGCCACGCCCCAAAGCGTGCGTTCCGGCCAGCGGCGCTGCCTCAAACAAAAACAAGGCTTCACCCTGTGGAATTTTCTCCATAAGGTAGTTTCATGCGGGGGATTATCTCAGTCATTACGGTCGGCGCCACGGCGTCCGGCATTGCCGAAGCGGCGCCCTGGGTGCAGGAGGATGGCGGCTGGTATGCCCGCGGCCTCGTCGCCCGCGACAGCCTCAACGGCGTCGAAGGCTGGCGGGCCGACCTCTATGGCGAATACGGCCTCACCTCGAAAACCACGCTCACCCTGAAGAATGAGGCGGTGAAATACGCCGATGCTCCGGCCTTCGATCAGGAAAACTGGCGCCTCACCGCCCGGCGCACGTTCGGCAGCTACAAGGGCTGGACCGCCGGCGCCGAAGTCGGCGTCTTCCACGGTGCCACGCTCAATGGCAGCGCCGCCAGCGGCCTCATCTTTTGTGAGGGCGCTGGCTTTGAAACGCGTCTTGGGGGCGGTTGGTCCGGCTATTACCGGGAAAAGGCGTTCTACATCTTCAGCGATGTCGCCCATCTCTCGCAGGGAGATCAGTGTGGCCGCACACGGATCGAAATGGGCTATGGTCAGGATCTGACAGACCGCATCTTCATCGGCCAGCAAATCTGGTTTGAAGAAAGCAAGATCAGCGATCGTTCGGTGAAAACCGAAACCCAGCTGGGCGTTCATTTCAGATCTTTCGATCTTTCCCTCGGTTACCGGGAAGAGATCGGCGGAGCCTTCAATGAAAACGCCGTTCTGGTTGCTGTCGTGATGAAGCGCTGAGCGCTTATTCCGGAGCGGTTTCTTCTGCCGGGGCAGTCTCGGGCTGGTAGCCGGTCTCGATCATCAGATAGGCGATCACGCCCAGACGGTCGCTTTCCTTGCGGACGCCGGCAAAGCTCATCCGGTTACCCGGCACAAAGGTACGCGGGTTCTGCAGCCAGTGGTCGAGCTGTTCCGGAGTCCAGATGAAGCTCTCGGCGGCCAGGGCCGGCGAATAGGCAAAGTCAGGCGCCGCAGCGACCTGCCGGCCAAAGATGCCATGCAGGTTCGGGCCAACAAGGTTCCCCGCCCCTTCCTGGGTGAGGTGGCAGGATTGGCAGAGTTTCCAGGTCCGCGCGCCGACCGCGTAATTGGCGGTGTTGTAAGGGGCGGGCAGGTTGGCGAATTCCGGGCTCGGCTCGCCCGGCGCGACGGCTGGTGTGGCAGGCGCCGCCGTGGTTGCCGGGGTGGTGGAGGCGGCCGGTTCGGCAGGCGCTTCCGGCGCAGGTCCGGAGCCGCCGCAGGCAGCAAGGGCGAGGGCGGCAATCAGGGCGATCGAGGCGGCAGCGGAAAAGCGCATCGGTTTCAATACCTTGTATCTGGCGGGATAAATGCACGGACATATTTGCCTTCCTGCGGGGCAAACTCAACCGCCAGCCTGTCGCAGCCAGCAGTTTGCAGGAAAGCTCGCACAATCAAGGCGCTGAGCCGGGCCGTCAAATCAGGCGGGCGGGGCGCAGCGCAATTGAGGACAGCGCTCTCCCGATCAGCTAGTCTTTCCGGCCCATGGCTGATTCTGCTTATCCCCGCCCGACGATCCGCAAACTCCCTGCCGATGTGGTCAACCGCATCGCAGCTGGTGAGGTTGTCGAGCGTCCTGCTGCTGCCGTGAAGGAGCTTGTGGAAAACTCCCTTGATGCCGGCGCGCGCAATATCGCCATCTCGATTGAGGAAGGCGGCCTGAAGCGCATCACCATCGAGGATGATGGCTGCGGCCTCTCCGCCGGCGATCTGCTGATTGCCCTGGAGCGTCACGCCACCTCCAAGCTCGCGCCCGATACCGAAGGCCGGGTGGACCTGCTCAACATCTTCACCATGGGATTTCGGGGCGAGGCGTTGCCCTCCATCGCCTCGGTCAGCCGCATGCGCATCGTCTCGCGCGCCGCCGGTGAAGAGGCGGCCGAGATCTTCTCCGAGGCTGGCCGCCTGGATGGTCCCCGTCCCGCCGCCTTCACAGGCCGCAGCGCGACCGGCACGCGCATCGACGTGAACGATCTATTCCACGCAACGCCTGCGCGTCTCAAATTCATGCGCGGCGAGCGCGCCGAGACGATGGCCGTCACCGATGCCGTCAAGCGGCTCGCCATGGCCAATCCCGAAATCGGCTTCACCCTTGAAAGCAATGGCCGCAACCTCTTCCGCTATGGCGGCGAAGCGGCAGGCGATGCGGGCCGGCTGAAACGCCTCGGCGCGATCATGGGCCGGGAGTTTTCGGACAATGCCGTCTCGGTCGACGCAACCCGCGAGGGCGTCCGCCTATCCGGTTTTGCCGGCTTGCCCACGCTCAATCGCGGCAATGCGCAGATGCAGTTCCTGTTCGTCAATGGCCGCCCGGTGAAAGACCGGATGCTGACGGGCGTTGTCCGCGCCGCCTATCAGGATTTCCTGGCGCGGGATCGCCATCCGATGGTGGCCCTGTTTGTCGATCTCGATCCGGAAGGCGTGGACGTGAACGTCCACCCGGCCAAGACCGAAGTGCGCTTCCGCGATGCGGGCGGCGTGCGCGGGCTTATGGTTTCGGCGCTACGCCATGCGCTGGCCGCTGCCGGTCACCGCGCCTCCACAACCGTTGCCGGTTACGCACTCGGCAAGGCGCGCGCCGAGCCCGAGCCGCAGGCGGGCTTCCTCTGGCAGGCGCCGCAGACGGGCGGCTATGTCCAGCGCCCGGTGATGCCGCCGCAATCCTATGCGCCGCGCCATGTCGAGGAAGACGCAGCGGATGCGCCTTACGCGCCGCGCGTCTTTGTGCCGGAGCCTGGCGCCCCGGAAGCAGCGCCCGCCGCGCAAGTGGTGAACGCCCCGCTCCCCGCGCCCGGCGCGCTGGCGGAGTATCCGCTCGGCGCGGCCCGCGCGCAGGTTCATGAAACCTATATCATTGCTCAAACGGCGGACGGTATCGTCATCGTTGACCAGCATGCTGCGCATGAGCGCCTCGTCTATGAGGCGATGAAGCGGCAGATGGCCGAAGGCGGTGTGCGCCGTCAGGCTCTGCTGATCCCGGATATCGTTGAGCTGTCAGAAGACGAAGCCGATCGCGTCACTGCCCGCGCCGAGGAACTCGCGGCCTTGGGCCTCGAGATCGAACCCTTTGGCCCCGGCGCAGTCGCCGTACGCGCAACGCCCGCGCTCTTTGGCGAGATGGATGCCGCCGGCCTCATCCGCGATCTGGCGGACGACTTTGCTGAGTATGAGGCCGGGCTCACCCTGTCTGAACGGTTTGAGGAAGTGATGGGCAACATGGCTTGCCGGTCCTCCATCCGCGCCGGGCGCCGCCTCGCGGCAGACGAGATGAACGCCCTGCTGCGCCAGATGGAGGCAACGCCTCATTCCGGCCAGTGCAATCACGGCCGGCCCACCTATGTAGAACTGAAGCTGGCAGACATTGAGCGCCTGTTCGGCCGCAGAGGATAGGACGAATGGAATTCAGCGCCCTGATTTTCGATTGCGATGGTGTGCTGGTCGATTCCGAAGCGATTGCCATTCAGGCCGAGCGAGATCTGCTGCGCAGCTGGGGCCTGGATTACGGGTTCGAAGCCTTCGTCTCCCGCTTCGTTGGCCTGCATAACCGGGACTTTTACGCAGCCCTGGCTGCGGATGCGGCGCGCCTTGGCGTGATGCTTCCGGAAGGCTTCGGGCAGCAATTGCAGGCAAACAACTGGGCGCGCTATGAAGCGGAGCTGACCGCTATTGAAGGCGTTGCCGACGCAGTCGCCGCATTTGGCGGGCCGCTTGCCGTCGCCTCATCCTCCGAAGCCGCAAAGCTCGTCCGCAAGCTGGAAATTACCGGCCTCCACGATCTCTTCATGCCGCATATCTATTCGTCGGATCTCGTGACGCATGGCAAACCCGCGCCTGATCTTTTCCTTCTGACAGCGGAGAAACTTTCGGCGGCGCCGGAAGGCTGCCTTGTGATTGAAGATAGCGTCAATGGCGTGACAGCGGCGCGCGCGGCCGGAATGACCGCCTGGGGCTTTACCGGTGGTGGCCATGCCGATGCGGAGCTTGCCGCGCGTCTCACCGATGCGGGGGCACATGCGGTCTATGCCACGCATGCCGAAATTGCCACCGCGCTGCGCGGGCGCTAGCTTGCCAGCATGATCAACCGCCGCTCCGTTCTCACTGGCCTTTCCGGCCTCGCGCTTGCTGCCTGCGCCCATCGGGGCGCCTTGCATATTCCCGCGTCATCTGCGCGCCGCCGGATTGAGGATCTCGTTCTTTCCGCCATCGTGCCCGCCGCAGGGCTCGTGGTGCGCCAGCATGGAGAGATCATATTCGCGCATGCCGAAGGCCGCGCGCAGGGCGCCGGCGGCGAGGCAGGCGCTGTTTCCTTCACGCCTGACACGGCGATGCGGATTGCGTCTGTCTCAAAGCTAGCGGTGGCCCTCACCGTCCATCGTCTTGCCGCCGCCGGGGGGATCGATCCGGATGCAGACATTCGATCTATGTTTTCCCCGGCGCTCATCAATCCGCATTTCCCGGATGCGGCCATCACGCTCAATCACCTGCTCAGCCATACAGCCGGGCTGGAAGACCCGGACGTTTACTGGCGCGCCCTGCCGGGCCGCACGGAAGACCTGTTCACGCAAGGCATGTGGCGCACGCCCGATTGGGGGGTGCCTGGCAAAGGCTTCCGCTATGCCAATTTCGGCTATGGCCTCGCCGCACATGTTCTTGAGGTGCAGACCGGCGTTCGGTTTGATCGTCTGGCTGCGCGCGAGGTGCTTGGCCCCCTTGGCCTTGACGCTGGCTTCAACTGGTCAGGCGTTTCGCTGGCACAGCGCAGCCTTGGCGCGACACTTTACAGCCGCGCGGCGGAGGAAGGATGGCAGGTGGAAGTGGATGGGCCCGGCGCGCTGACCGCCTTGAAGCCAGCTGTGCTTATCGAGGATGGCTATTCGCTCGCTGACTATAAAACCGGTACCAATGGTACGCTGTTCAGCCCGCAGGGCGGCCTGCGGGCGAGCCTTCTGGACATGGCTGCGCTCGCTCGCGCAGCCGCAGCGGTCCCCGCTTTGGCAACGCCTCTCTGGCGCCATGATGCGGCCTGGCCCAATGGCGATGATGAAGCAGGTTATTTCGAGACGTTCGCAGCGGGCGCGCAGGTGCATGAAGCGGCCGCCTCGCCCATTCCCGGCGTCACGCTCATCGGCCATCATGGCGAAGCCTACGGACTTTATTCCGGCGCCTTCCACGCGCCTGCGCTCGACGCCGAAATCGCTTTTGCTGTTACGGGCACGTCCCAAGCGGGCACGGCCCGCGCGCCGCGTCATCCGGTGATGGTGGAGGCAACCGCTCCGCTCTGGGCGGCGGCGGAGGGCTTACTCGCCGCTCTCTGAAGTTTCTTCCGGTGCGGGCCTCGTGATTTCGAAACCGTAGGGCGTGCAGCTGCCCTGCGTGATATAGCGCTTGGCCACTTCAAACCGCGCACCAACCTCCGGGACCGGATCAAACTCATCCAGCGGCTTGTAGAAGGTAAGGCCTTCCGCATCGACCAGTTCGATGTCTTCATCCAGCACGCGGCTGACCGTCGCAATGGTCGTCATGAAGGCGTAGCTGCAAGGTCCGCCCACCATCGGCGTTCCAGGCATCGGCGCGGCGCAGGCGGCCAGCGAGAGGGAAACAGGCAGGATCAGGGCGGCGATCAGCTTCATGGATGGCGGTCTCTAGTTGGATATGCGCACCCACACTAGCTTTGCGGCGGCGCCGCGCAAGCGGGGGTCAACCCTCTTTCTTTGCAACGCTCTTGCTTGCTTTGCGGGCCTTTCCGCCCTTCTTGGCTTCGGCCTTTGCCTTGCGCAACCTGTCGGCGCCGCCACCGGCAACCCACCAGAAGATGCGCCAGCCTTCGGCAAAACTCAGCCTCGGTGTCGGCGCCAGCGTGCCTTGCTTCTCGGGGGCGGCCACCTTTGGTGCCCTGCGTTTTTTCTTCAGGGGGCGGACGGGCTCTGCCGGAACGGGCGGCGCCTCCACGGGCGTTTCCTCCTCCGTCATCTCCACCTGTGCCGGTGCGTTATCCGCTTCGAATTCCGGTTTTACATTCTTGAGGAGGTGTGCGTCCGAGAAGTCGATCGCCAGCTCCACCCAGAGCGGCAAATGGTCGGATATCTGCCAGGTCAGCCAGCGCTTGGAATAGTAATCCTTGTCCTTGCCGGCGTCGCGCGGGGCGCCATCCGGCTTCAGGTCGCGGTGGCGTGCCGGTAAGATGGGCGCATAATGTTCGTAATGATCGGGGCGATAGATTGACTGGTTCCAGTCGAACGCACCGGAAGACAGGAATGTCAGTTCGTTCTTGCGGGTGCGGAAGGAAATCTGGTCGTAATAGTGCGTCCCCAGAAGGTTTGATGGATACTGCTCCGGCGGCAGCTGGAACCCCGCCTTGGTCAGCGCGCCCATCGTCTCGTCCATCGGGTTTTTTATGTTGAAATCGCCCAGCAGGATATAATTCTCGTTCTCCCGCTCGGCGCGGCTGGCCATTTCCTTGGCGATGTATTCGATCTCGGAAACGCGGCGGGCATAGCCCTCGCTTCCCTTCGCCACTTCACCGAAATAAATGTGTACCGTGCACAGCGAAAATTTGAACCAGCCTGCCTGGAAGCTAACCATGAAGGGCGTGCGCGCAAATTGCTGCTCGCCGGGCAACAGGGCGTGTTTTGGCAGGACGATTTCGCCGACGATATTCCGGAAGCGGACCTTCCGGCTGTCATACACGAAACACATCCGTTCGCGGTTGCCGCTGGCGCCGGTGGTCACATCGGTGGTGATGAAATCCCAGCCAGGTCCCATAAGGCGGATCACATCCTTCAGAGGCCCGAGATCTTCGTTGACCTCCTGAATGGCGCACACATCGAAGGCGGAGAGTATCTCGGCAATGTAATGCAGGCTTTCGCGGCGGCGGGGGCCGTGGCGGAACTTGTTATTGTCGAAATCCCGTATGTTCCAGGTGCCGATGATGAGGCTGGAATCTTTTGTCCGGCGGGGCACGCCGCGCGGCGCGGGCGAAGCAAGCTGCGCACGCAGTTCCAGCAGGCGGCGCGAGGTCCAATCGCTTTCAGCTTCGGAAAACAATCTCCGGTTCCGGAGGTCGGTATACCAGACCATTCATGTCCCCATCGCGTTCTGCGGCTGGATAGCGTTTCAGGAAGTAAGGTTAGCGAGGGGTTAATATGAGGCTGATTCGCCGGGCCGGGCAGGGTGTCAGACAGTCACAACCCGGCCTGGGTTCATGATGCCCTGTGGGTCCAGCGCCCGCTTGATGGCGCGCATGGCGTCCGTCGCGGCGGGCGGGCGCAGGCGGGCGAGTTCGTCGCGCTTCAGGCGGCCCACGCCATGCTCGGCAGAGATGGAGCCGCCATAGGCCATCACGGTGTCAAAGATCACGCGCGTCACGGCCGCTTCCTTCGCTTTCAGAAGTGGCGCGTCCGCCCCGGCGGCTTCCACCACCGAATAGTGCAAATTGCCATCGCCCACATGGCCGAAGATCACGAAATCCGCCGTTGGCAGAACGCCGCGCACCGCCGCATTGCAGGCCTCGATGAAGGCGGGAATGCGGCTCACCGGCACGGCAATGTCCTGGTTCAGCGCGGTGCCATAGGCGCGCTTGGACAGCGGGATCGTCTCGCGGATATGCCAGAAGGCTTTGGCCTGCGTTTCGCTTTCGGCAATCACGGCGTCCTGTATCAGGCCCTCTTCCATCGCCGCTTCCAGCGCGCCTTCCAGAAGGCTGCGCGCATAGGCGCCGTCCGTCTGCGAAATATCCATCAGCACGCGCCAGGGCGCGTTCGAGGGCATCGGATCGCGCGCGGTGGGAATATCGGCCACCACCATGTCCACGGCATTGCCGGGGATGATCTCGAAACTCGTCACCGAGTCGCCCACCCGCCCGCGCACCAGCGCCAGCAGTTTCACCACATCATCCGTAGTCGAACAGATCACCCAGGCGCTCGCGCTTTCCACCTGCGGAAAGAGTTTCAGCGTTGCCGCCGTGATGAGGCCCAGCGTGCCTTCGGCCCCGGCGAAAAGGTGTTTCAGGTCGTATCCGGTATTGTTCTTCCGAAGGCCGGACAGACCGTCCCACACTTCGCCGGAGGGCAACACCACTTCCAGGCCAAGGATCAGGTCGCGCATCATGCCATAACGCAGCACGGCAACGCCGCCGGCATTGGTCGAGATGAGGCCCCCGATGGTGGCTGTGCCTTCAGAGCCAAGCGAGAGCGGGAACAGACGGCTGGCATCCTCGGCGGCCTGCTGCGCGGTTACCAGTGTGGCGCCCGCCTCAATCGTCATCGAATTGTTGAACGGGTCCACCTCGCGCAGGGCATTCATCCGCGTCATCGAAACGCAAACCTCGCCATGCGGCGTGCCGCCATCGATCAGGCCGGTATTGCCGCCCTGCGGGGTCATCGCCACGCCATGCTGCGCGCAGAGTTTCACCAGCGCGGCGGCTTCCGCCGTTGAGGCCGGCCGCACGATCAGCGGCGTTTCGCCTTTGTAGGTGCCCCGCCAGGGCGTTGATGCTGCGTCGCGCTTTTCCGGGTCTTCGCTCCAGCCTTTCGGGCCAAGCAGGTCTTTGACGGCGGCAAGGAAAGCGGGGGGCAATGTCTGTGTCATGGCGCCAGTTTACTCCGCCTGATCCGGCCCCGCCATCCCGCAGAAGGAGGCCCCTCTGCTATTCTTCCAGCGCCCGCATCGCAGTGGCAATTCCGGCGCTTTCGGGCTGGGCGTCCAGCGCCTTGATCACGCCCGCGCGCATGGTTGCGTTCTTGTTCTGGCTGAGCTTGGTGATGCCCTCCAGCCTTTGCGGGCGCATCTCGAAGGCGCGGATGCCGTTCAGCAGCGCTTCAAAGGCGGCGGGGTTCATCTTGCTGCGCGTCCAGGGCGGTTTGGGCAGAAGGGTGGCTTCGAATACGGCGGAAAGGTCGTCCAGAAAGGCCGCTGCGTCTTCCCGGTCAAAGGGGATCGCCTCGCCTGCCGCCTCTACCGAAAGGTAATTCCAGGTGCCCACCTGATCGGGCACGTCGCCATACCAGTCTGGCGAGATATAGGCATGCGGCCCGGTGAACACGATCAGCGCCGGCGCGCCGTCGAGCAGGGCGCGGGTCACCGGGTTTGCCGCAGACAGGTGAAATCGCAGGCGCGGCCCGTGCTCGTCTATTTCCGCGATCACCGGCGTATGCGCCGCCAGCGGCGCCCCCGGCCCGTTCACACTCACCAGCGCAAACGGGTGGGCCGAAATCCGCTCCAGCAGGAGCGCCGGATCGGTTTCACGAAATCGGGGCGATGGGTGCATGGCAGGGTCCGCGGATCAATTCAGGACGTTATCCTGACCTGATCCCCGGCCCCTGTCACGCGGGCGTGGAACCGCCTATTGGCAAACTTTCGCGCTGCGATTGCTGCCGCTCATGGTGCAATGGGCCCAGCGATAACGGTCACGCGTCTCGGCGCTGATCTGCGCTGCGCTTTTCATCGGCGGCGCGCTGGAGGCAGAGGAAGCAGGCGAGGAATAGCTCGGCGGGCTGGAGCCATAGGCGGCGCGATATCGCGCTTCGGCGGCGCCCGCCGTATTGGTGCCTTCCCCGAACTGGCCTTCCAGGCCCGTGCCGCGCGATGCGAGCTCACGGTTTGCTGCTTCCCCGATTGCCTGACCGGGGAACCAGTAAGAGAGGACATAGAGATTGCTGGTCGAGAAGCCGGAATAACTGCCCGCCGCACTGGCCACATATTGCGCCAGCTCCGTGGAACCGTAATCGTTCAGCGCAGCGTTCATGGCGGCGTCATGGCCGCTGGAGGCGATCAAGCCATTGATCGCGGCTTTCTGCTCGGCCAGCCGCGCCAGATAGGCTTCGTACTCGGCGACCTCTTGGCGCCATTGCTTCAGGATTTTCGAGCTGTCGCAAGCGTCCTGATGGTTCATCCCGCAGGCCTTGTCGAAATTCTCCGCTGCCAGATCATATTCCTCGATCTGAGTGTAGACGATGCCCAGGTTGACGCAGCTTTCCTTGGAGCCGTCCGTGCAATTGGCGAGGGCATATTCCAGGCCCGCCTTGGGCTCGAAGGTCGAATAGTCGGGCAGCATATAGGCTGCCTCTACCACGCGGCAGGAATCGGGCTGCCCCAGCGCGCAGCCTTTCTTGCCATAGATCACCGCTTGCTCGGCATTGATCTCTGTGCCCTGGTCCCCATCCAGATATTCCGTGGCCAGAATGGCGCAGGCCAGTGCGTCCTGCAGATCACAGGCCTTGGCGTAAACCGGCAGGGCCAGTTCCACATTCTTCGGTACGCCATCGCCGGTGAACAAGCGCAGCGCCGCATCGCTGCAAGGTGTGCTCAGTCCCCGGTCGCAGGCAACCGCGCCGACTGTCACCATCCGGGCGGTGTCGCCGGCATAATCGGGATGGGCGCCGCTATAGAGTTCCCAGGCAATCTGACAATCATCGGGCGAGCCGAGCTGGCAGGCCTTTGACGCAAACCGCGCCGCGCCTGGAAGGTCCACCGGCGTCTCGATGCCCTGCAGCAGGCGGATGCCCTGATTGATGCAGGCGTCAATGTCGCCCGCCTCACACTGGGCCGGCCAGTTCTCCGCGCCCGGCGGTAAGCCGCCCTGGGCATGTGCTGGCTGCAGCGCGAGAACGGCAAGCGCCGCGAGGCCGCCGAGGAAGGCTTTACCTGACAGAATGCGTGTGTTGGCCATGTCTCAGATTCCCCGTCTGCCCCGGCAACGGGCGCGGGGTCTGAATTATTTTAGAGGGTGGCGTGCTGAGGAGCGCCCCCCCGTTTCGGGGGCCTAGAACAGGTCGCCCTGTTCTCCTTTTTTGGCGCGGGCGGCGGATCTGGGTTTTTCCGGCGCGGGTGGCGGGGTGTCGCCTTCAAACGGCGCCGCTGTCACATCGCCGTCTGCAAATGTCACGCGCATGACCTCAAGTGTCCTTGCTTGTCCCGAATTGCGCACAATCTGTCCCGAAGTGTCCCTCACAATGACGTATCCGCGCTTCAGCGTGGCCTGGTAGGACAGGGTTTCAAGAAGTTTGCCCTCGGCGGTCAGTGCGGCCTTCTTCTGGTCGATCAGGCGCATCAGGGCGGGCCGGGCGCGCACGGCGCTGTCCCGCAGGCGCTGGCGCTGGGCGCGGATCTCGGTGCGCAGCGTGGCGGGGGAAAGCTGTAGGCGGGAGAGCTTGAGGCGTGCTCGCTGGGTCAGCGCCAGCGCGGCTTTCGGCAGGCTGGCGGCGGCATAGTCGAGCCGCTGACGTTTTGATTGCAAGAGACTTTCTGGCCGCGGCAGGCGCGCGGAGCCGAGCTTGTCACGGGCGCGGCTAAGACTGCGGGTTAGGGCACGTTTTAGCCGCTGGCCGGATTCGCCCACGCTCAGCATCAGCTCTGTGCGAACCGGCACGGCAATCTCGGCGGCCCCGGTCGGTGTCGGCGCGCGGCGGTCGGAGACGTAGTCGATCAGGGTCGTATCGGTTTCGTGGCCAACCGCTGAAATCAGAGGGATTTCGCTCTCGAAAGCGGCCCTGACGACGATCTCCTCATTGAATGGCCAGAGGTCTTCAATCGACCCGCCGCCCCGCGCGACGATCAGCACGTCCGGGCGGTCCGCGCCTGTCATGGCGTTGAAGCCGCGAATGCCGGCCGTCACCTGGGCGGCGGCCTGATCGCCCTGGACAAGGGCAGGCCAGACAATGACGCGCACGGGGAAACGGTCGCGGATACGGTGGAGGATATCCCGGATCACGGCGCCGGTGGGAGACGTGATCACCCCGATCGTGCGCGGCATATAGGGGATGGGCTTCTTGTGCTTGGCGTCGAACAGGCCTTCGGCGGCCAGTTTCTTCTTGCGCTCTTCCAGCAGCTGCATCAGCGCGCCGGCGCCAGCCGGGCGCATCGTCGTGGCGATCAGCTGGTAGGAGGAGCGGCCCTCATAAGTCGACAGGCGCCCGGTGGCGACAACTTCCAGACCCTCCTCCGGCCGGAAGGTCAGCCGGTCGACCTGCCCGCGCCACATGATGGTGTTAAGGACGGCCTTGTCGTCTTTCAGGTCGGCATACATGTGGCCGGACTTGGCGATGGTCACCCGGCCCAGCTCGCCGCGCACGGTCACATGGTCGTAATTGGTCTCGATTGTCCGCTTCAGGCTTGCGGCAAGCTCGGAGACGGACAGTTCGGGCTGATTGGTCGAGGGAGAGTCAGGCATGGCAGGTTTCTGGCGGTCGTTGCCCGCATCCGCAAGGCCTTCTTTGGCGGGTTGATCTCAGCGCAAAACAAAAAGTTTCAGGATTTTCGGGCGTTCTTCCAGTGGTTCAGAATCTGTAGCGGTCTGGTTCAGTTCCTGAACTAGTCCGTGCCAGCCCCTCCGCGATATTTCCGCCTCATGCCGCCGGGCATTGAGCCTGGCCAGAAATATTGAGGGACAAAACCATGACACTCCAAACTGCAACAGCAACCATCAGCCCCAACCAGGCACTCTGGGAAAAAGGCGACTTCACCCGCCTCGCCGCGACAATGCGGGATAGCGGCACAAACTTTATCAAGAAAACAGGTGTTCGCGTTGGTGACAAAGTACTCGACCTTGGATGCGGCGACGGCACGACTGCGCTGCCTTCTGCACGGATCGGCGCTGAGGTGACCGGCATCGACATCGCGCGCAATCTGGTTGCGGCTGGCAACCAGCGCGCCGCTGCCGAAAACCTGCAGAACTGCCGGTTCCACCATGGCGACGCATGCAACCTGGCCAGCGTGGCAGATGACAGTTTCGACTGGGTAATTTCCGTATTCGGCGCCATGTTTGCCCCACGTCCGGCCGACGTGGCCAAGGAAATGGTGCGGGTTGCCAAGCCGGGCGGTCGGATCGTGATGGGCAACTGGATTGCCGGTGATCCGACCCTGATCGCCCAGATCCTGAAAATCAGCGGCGCTTATTCTCCCCCGCCTCCGGAAGGCTTCATCAGCCCGGTTCGCTGGGGTGTCGAGGCAGATGTGATCCAGCGTTTTGGCGAGGCCGGGGTTACTGCCGACCAGATAAGCTTTGAGCGCGAAACCTTCATTTTTGACCTGACGGGCACGGCAGAAGACTTTGTGGGCATCTTCCGGGACTATTACGGCCCGACCATGAATGCCTACGCAGCCGCCGCTGCGAACGGCAAGGATGCCGATCTTGAGGCGGAACTGGTGGACCTGTTCAACCGCCAGAACACCAGCAAAGAGGCTGGCCGCATGGTGCTTCCGGCAACTTTCCTGCGTGTGACCGTGCAGGTCTGATCCAGACTGCCTCTTGATCTCTGGCGCCGCTCCGCGCAAGGAGCGGCGCCATGAACATACTTCTGATCGGGTCGGGCGGCCGTGAACACGCCCTTGCATGGAAGATGGCGCAATCGCCGCTGGTGGATGTGGTGCACTGCGCGCCCGGCAATCCCGGCATGGATGACATCGGCCCGTGTTTTGACGTTCCGGTCGATGACGTTGACGGCCTGGTGAAGCTGGCCTTGCAGATCGAGCCGGACCTGATCGTGATTGGCCCGGAAGCGCCATTGGCGCTCGGCCTGTCGGACATTCTGCGCGCCCGCGGGTTCGACGTTTTTGGCCCCTCGCAGCAAGCCGCGCAGCTGGAGGCGTCCAAGGCTTTCTCCAAGGCACGCATGGTCAAGTACGGTGTGCCGACGGCCGCTTATGGCGAGTTTACCGACGCAGCGCCGGCCAAGGAATTCCTGCGCAGCATGACGGCGCCCTATGTTCTGAAGGCAGATGGTCTGGCCGCCGGAAAGGGCGTGGTGATCGCCGCGACGCTGGAAGAGGCTGACGCGGAAATCGACGAGATGCTCTCGGGGAAGTTCGGCTCGGCTTCTGCGACGCTGGTAATCGAAGAATTCATGCATGGCGAAGAAGCCAGCGTGTTCGTGATCACCGATGGCGAAGGCGCAATCTATCTGCCCGCCGCGCAGGATCACAAGCGCGTTGGCGACGGCGACACAGGCCCGAACACTGGCGGCATGGGCGCCTACGCGCCAGCGCCAGTGGTGAGCAAAGACATCATGGCGCGCGTGAAGCGCGAGATTGCCGAGCCCATGCTGAAAGGCATGGCGAAGGACGGGATGCCCTATCAGGGCGTGCTCTATATCGGCATCATGGTGACGCCTGAAGGACCGAAGGTGGTCGAGTTCAATGCGCGTTTCGGTGACCCGGAATGCCAGGTGCTGATGAAGGGCCTGCAGGGCGATATTGTGCCTGCGATCCTGATCGCTGCGACCGGCGGCCTCAAGGGCAATGAGAAAGATCTGGAACGCCTGTTGGAGCTCGACCGGTTTCAGCCCTCGGCAACGGTTGTTCTGGCCGCGAAGGGCTATCCCGGAAGCTATGAGAAAGGCACCCCGATCAAGGGCGTCAAGGAAGCGGGCGCCATTGATGGCGTGACCGTGTTTCATGCGGGCACGGATGTTGCCGCCGATGGCGTGCTGCTCGCCAAGGGCGGACGCGTGCTGAACGTGACGGCGAGTGGCAAGACCCTGCGCGAAGCAGTGGACCGCGCCTATGCCGGCGTCGATGCCATCGACTGGCCGGAAGGCTTCTGCCGCCGGGACATTGGCTGGCGCGCGCTTGGCCAGTCATAACCGCATGTGACGCTCATCCTGAGCGAAGTCGAAGGATGGACAAGCGGCGCCGACGCCCGCCCCTGGCTCGTCCTTTGACTTCGCTCAGGATGAGCCGTTCGTTGCGTTCGGTGGCGCCTCAGGAACGGGGATCAATCAGGATCTTGATCTCGCTGGGGCTCTTGGCGAGGCTGTCGAAAGCAGCTTCGGTGTTGGCGAGCGGCTGGCGGCTGGTGATCAGGCGTGCGGCCTTGCCAGGATGCGCTTCGATCATCGCCAGGGCGGCCGCAAACTCCTCTGGCCTGTAGGCGAAGCTGAATTCAAGTGTCAGCTCACGGAGGATGCCGTCCAGCGGGGCGAACTTCTCCTCATGCGGGCAGACGCCAGCGACGATGATATGGCTGTGTGGCGGGGCGCCCTTGATGATCTGGTCGATCATGCCCTGAGCGCCGGTGCACTCGAAGATGTTTGCGCCGGGCGGAAGGCCGCGGAATGTGCGCGGCAGCAGCGGCGACATGGCATGTGGCGTCAGCCCCAGATACTGCCAGCGCTCCAGCGGAGACTCCTTGTCCGGATCAATCACGATGTCGGCGCCCAGAAGCGCGGCGGCGCTGCGGCGCTCGGCCGAGAGGTCGGCCGCAAGGATGGGCCCGCGCCCCTGAAGGCTGAGCGCCAGAATGACGGCGAGGCCTACTGGTCCGCAGCCGATGACAACATTGGGCCCGCTATTGCGACTGGCCAAATTGGCGGCGTGAAGGCCTACCGACAGCGGCTCTGTCAGCGCGGCCAGATCATGCGGCACGCCTTCCGGGATGCGAAAACTGCGCACGGCATCGATACAGGTCAGCTCTGCCAGGCCGCCGCCATGGCCCGGTGAAAGGCCAATGGTCTGCGGGCCATCATGGGTGTGGGTGAATGGCAGGCCGGTGATGATGTCCCCGGCCTTCAGCGCCGATTCCGTGCCCGGAGCAATGTCGATGACCTCTGCAGAGAGCTCATGGCCGGGAATGATCTGGGGTATCTGATGCTGCGCTTCAGGCGGTAGGGACGCCGCCATGGCGGCCATCTGTTTCCGGGTGCTGAGATCACTGCCGCATATTCCTGTGAAGAGGGGGCGGACAAGGAGTTGACCGGTTGCGGGCGTGGGGTCGGAAACGTTTCGGATGTTTATGGAATTACCTTGCAGGACAGCGGCGCGCATGATGATCTCCGTTCCGCTATTGAGGGGGCAAGGCGAACAACGCGACTTCCGGTTGTCCGGTGTGCGCTGTCGTGCCGCCGTCTGCGACCATAATTGTTCCGGTCACGTATGAAGCCTCGTCGGATGCGAGGAAGGCGACAACGTTTGCCATCTCCTCAGGCTGGGCGGCGCGCTGAAGCGGAATGCGTTTTTGCCATTCTTCCCGCAGGCCCGGCATTTGCTGAACGCCTGCCGTGATCGGTGTGTCGACGAGACCGGGGCATAGCGCGTTGACGCGTATGCCATCCCGCGCATGATCGACGGCGAGAGCGCGCGTGTAGTTCACAACGGCGCCTTTGGCGGCGTTGTAGGCAGCGAAGCGATAGTCTCCACCGAGGCCGGAAATGGAGGCTGTGTTTACGATGGCGCTGCCGCGCGGCATATGCGGAATGGCGAAGTGGCAGGCATAATAGACGCTGTGTAGGTCAATTGCGATAACGCGTTCCCATTCCGTGGGCGGAAGCTCCACGCTGGTTCCGAAGCTGCCGATGCCGGCATTGTTGAACAGAATGTCGATACGGCCATGGCGATCTATTGCTGCTTGAACAAGCGCTTCGACATCTGACGCACTGGACACATCGCAGCGCACAGCCATCGCGGACGGACCAAGATCGGCGGCGATGGATTTTCCGCCATCGTCGTTCAGGTCTGCGAGGACAACCAGCGCTCCTTCGCGGGCGAGGAGCCGGGCGGTTGCCGCGCCAATGCCAGAGGCTGCGCCGGTAATGACGGCGACTTTGTTTTCAAATCTCTTGCGGGTCATCGATCGGCTCAGCGCGCAGTGCTTGGAGGGACTTCGCTGGCCCAGGCCGGGCGGCGCTGCTTGATCACGTCTGTGATCTTGGCCCATGCTGGCAGCGTCTTGGCCATGAACTTGATGTCGAAGTTTTCTTCAGACCGGAATTCCAGAACCTCTACGCCTTCAGGGCCGGGCGTATAGCGGTAGGCTTTGTCAGCGCCGATGAAAAAACCATCGCCTGCACCCAGCGTTTCAGTGCCAAGCTGAAGCGAGCCTGCTATAATGTAATAGAGGCAATCGGCATTGTGCGTATGCAGAGGGAGTGGAAAGCCGCTCTTGAACCAGGCATAGGTAAGGCTGAAGCCGGGGCGCGAGAAGAGTGTTTTGACCGCGTTGCCTTCTGCGAAGCCTGCTTCCAGTGCGCCGCCGATGCCCTGTTGCATGTCTTCGTTGAGGTCGGAGACCTCCATATGGCCGGTTTCGTCCAGCGTCGGGGCGGAGGCAAAGCGGAAGATTTCCATTCCGGCGCCGCTATTGGCAGATGGTTCTCTGGCGGTGGTTGCAGTCATGATCGGTTCCTCCCAAGCCGGATCATTTTTTTCGGACTTTTAAAAGCCTCTGGCGCTGCGCCCGGCTGCGCGGCATTCTATTGCATCGGTACCATGGGGTCAAAAATAGTCAATATTGACTATTTTTGGTGAAGGGTTGACCATGGTCGGAAGTGGGGGACTCTAACAATCATGATGCAGAACAAGCCCGTAGAGCTGCCGCAGGAATATGCGGCGCGTCGCCGGACAACCCGGCGTGGCGAAGAAACGCGCAGGCAGCTGATCCAGGCCGCTATCGAATGCCTTTGTGAGCGCGGATATGCTGCGACCTCGATTGAAGCCGTCATGGAGCGGGCCGGCGTCAGCCGCGGCTCTGTGCTGCACCAGTTTCCGACACGCATTGCGCTGATCGCGGCGGCGGTGGAATCGGCCATGGAAATCATGATGGCGGACACGCGCGCGCGGATGCGTACATTGCCGGATCAGGCGGCACGTTACCGCGCGATGTGCGACTTTTACTGGGAAACCCAGAACATTCCCGAAGCTGCGGCCGTGACCGAAGTATTGCTTGCGTCGCGGTGGGACGAAGCGCTGGCGGAAGCGTTGCGGCCAGTGGCAATGCGCGTTGAAGCGGACATCGACACGGAAACTCGCGCCACGGCAGCGGGGGCGGGCGCGCAGGATGTAGAGGCCTGCGTGGTGCACGGTCGGGTCATGATCCTGACCCTGCGCGGGATTACGCTGGAGCTGATGTTTGATCGTGGCCGGGCAATGATCCATCGCGCGCTGGAGCAGATTCGCGCGCAGCACATTGTGCATTGCAATGAAATGTTGGGGCCTCGGCCGCGTTAAGGCTCAGCCTTCAGCGGCCTCACCATCCTTGAACCAGGCTTCGACAGGGCCTTTGAGCGTCATAAGCAGGGGCCGACCTTTGCGGTCCACGGCTTTGCCCGCGGCAACTTTGATCCAGCCTTCGGAGATACAATACTCCTCGACATTCGTCTTTTCCTCACCGCGAAAGCGGACGCCAATGCCGCGCACGAGCGCGTCGTAGCTGTAGTGCGGGCTGTCAGGATAGATGGAGAGGCGGTCGGGAGGTGTATCGGTCATAAGCGGCGGTTTAGCCGGGCGGGGGCCGTGTGATCAAGTGAAATAGGCGGCGTTACTTTCCCACGAAGATCAGCGTTCCTTCCGGGACTTCGGCGAGGAAGCGCTCCAGATCGGCCTGTGAGAAGACGATGCAACCATTGGAGCGCCCGAGTTTGCCGTAGCGGGTGAGATGGCCGGGCTCGGCATAGCTGGCGGCGTGGATCACTATGGCGCGCGAGCGCGCCGTGCGGTTGCCTTTTTCGAGCCCATCAAGACGTATCGATCGGCCATGCTTGCCAGTGTATTCCTCGGCCATCCGCAGCACGCCTTCCGGGCTAGCCTGTGAGCCGGGGATGCTGGAGAAACTGTCCAGATAGCCATCATGGTCGGGGTCTGAGCCGAGCCCGTGGGAGACCCGATATCCGCTTACAGCGCCGGTCTCCAGATCCAGGACGAATAGTCGTTCCTTGCTGGAGTGAAGGCTGTAGTCGACGACGACCAGCTTGCCGGTTGTCGCGTTCTCCGGCGCGATAATCTCGGCGGCGGCCAGCGCAGCGCTCAGGAAGCTGGGCCTGACCTGATGGCTCGGGTCGAGATCCAGAGCGGTCGCCCTGCCGTCTACGCACGAAAATGCCAGCAGGATGAGGGCGAAAGCAAATCTGGCAGCGCTCATTCTTGCGTCCTCGTAGTGTCTGCGACGTCGCGGCAGGGCTTGGCGTCCCGACCGGTGTTTGTATGGTAACGGCCAAATTCCGGCAGAATTGAGAGAGAGAAAATGTCAGAGGGCGATACCGCGCAGGAACTTTATTCCGGCACCAAGGAAGTGGCCGAGTCGCATCGTTTCGATGAAACGAAACTCGCAGCCTGGATGCAGGAGAATGTCGAAGGTTATGAAGGCCCACTGGTTGTTCGCCAATTCAAAGGTGGCCAATCAAACCCGACCTACCAGCTGATCACGCCGAAGAAAAAATACGTGATGCGCCGGAAGCCACCAGGCAAGCTGCTGCCCAGTGCACACGCCGTCGACCGTGAGTTCACGATTATAAATGCCCTCTATCCGCTGGGTTACCCGGTGGCGCGTCCCTATGGCCTTTGTCTCGATGAGAGCGTCACAGGGACCATGTTCTATGTGATGGATTGCGTGGAAGGCCGCATCCTTTGGGACGGTACGCTGCCCGAAAGTACACCAGCTGAACGCCGCACGATTTATGAAGCCAAGGTCAAGACCTTCGCCGATCTGCATAATGTTGACTGGAAGAAGGCTGGGCTGGAAGGCTTCGGTAAGGAAGGCGACTATATAGCCCGCCAGATCCATCGCTGGACGAAGCAATACAAGGCTTCGGAAACGATCAACATTCCAGAGATGGAAAAGCTGATCGAATGGCTGCCTGCGAACATTCCGCCCGGCGAGACAACTACGATCGTGCATGGCGACTATCGCCTCGACAACATGGTCCTGCACCCTACCGAACCTAGGGTCATAGCAGTGCTTGATTGGGAGCTGTCGACGCTGGGCGATCCGATTGCGGACTTCTCCTACCACCTGATGAACTGGGTGATGCCGCCAGGCGATTCTGCACGCGGCTCCATCATGGCAATCCCGGACCTGAAGGCCTGGGGCATTCCGACGATGGAGGAGTATGTCGGTCTCTATTGCGAGCATACAGGCCGCAAAAGTCTGCCGGAACTCGACTACTACTTCTCCTATAACGCTTTCCGGCTCGCTGGCATCCTGCAGGGCATCGTCGGCCGCGTGCGGGACGGTACGGCCAACAGCGCCAACGCGGAATCGAACGCAGCGCGCGTCGTGCCACTGGCGAAGTTTGCTTATGAGTATGCGCGCCGCGCCGGCATGCCGGGGTGAGCGCAGAGCCTTCCAGTCCGCCGGCGCCTGAGGGTGGCCGGCGGCTGCTGACTCGCCGAGACCTCTGGTTGCTCGCGCTGGCGAGCGCTGTTGTCACGGCGAACGCCTACTACATCCATCCGATTATTGCGCTGGTCGCTAAGGACTTCGGCGTGTCTCCTTCTGAGATCGGGCTTGTGCCTGCGCTGAACCAGATTGCGCTGGCGCTCGGTATTCTGATCCTGTTGCCGTTGGGCGACCGGTTCAGTAACCGTCGGCTGGCGACCGTGTTCGCGGTTGGACAGTTGCTGGGATTGATCGTCATGGCGTTGGCGAGCGATTTCCGAGTGTTTGTGGCGGGCTCGACCTTTCTGGGCTTTTCCACGATCACGCCTTACCTGTTACCGGCATATGCGTCCAAGCGCGCGGAACCTGGTCGATTGGGGCAGGTGACAGCGACGCTGGCGACCGGCGTTATCGCGGGCATCCTGATTGCGCGGGTGGGCGCTGGTTGGGTCGGCGAGCATTTGGGGTGGCGGACAGTCTATTATGGCGCGGCTACCGTTATGCTGGTGATCACATTGCTCTTGCCACGGATCATGGATGAACGGGAAAAGTCGGACGCGAGCCAGCCGGTTCAAAGCCATCTCTCTCTTGTGCTGTCGGTCATTTCGGTCGTTCGGCAACACCCCGAGGTGCTATTGTCCGCGACGATACAGGGGCTCGGGTTCGGTATCTTCCTGTCAGTCTGGTTGGGGTTGGGACTGCACCTGACATCGCCAGAAATGGGCTATGGCGCCGATACAGTGGGATACCTGGCCGCCTTTGCCTTGCTCAATCTGTTCACGACCACGCGTCTGGGCGCATGGGCAGACAGGATTGGCCCGCGCAAGGCGCGATTCCTGATTTCTCTCGTTCAGTTTTCTGCAGTGAGCCTGCTTGGATTTTTCGGCCATAGCTTGTGGCTGTTGATGATCCCCATCCTCATGATGAATGTTGTGGGACCGCTCATTGACGTGACCGGGCGCATGACCTTCCTGAGCAAGCCCCCGGGCGTGCGCACCCGCCTGATGACTGCTTACATCGCATTGATGTTTATCGGAGGCGGCGTTGCAAGTTGGGCGGCAACTTATGTTTATGAGCACTCTGGCTGGCATGGCACATCCATGCTCACGCTGGCATTGTCGTCCCTCATCGTGACGTTGTCCTTCCTGGCTATGCAGTTCGGTCCAAAGACCGTGTCCCGCTAGGGCGTGACGCGCCGCCGCCCAGATGGCAGAGTTCTCGCAAAACTGGAGGCACCATGACCGACATTCTCAAAGGCCCGCTGCGCAGCCCTGTGAACATGCTTACCGAACAGAAATATGGTGGCCACAAATCCCTGCACGACGACGCAGAGGCCGCGCGCTTGGGCATCAAGGCCGGACCGATCGAGGGGCCGACACACTTCCAGCAATTCGTGCCGCTGCTGGCGGAAGCCTGGGGCAAAGACTGGTTTGAGCGCGGTTGCTTTTCCTGCCACTTCCTCAACATGGTGTTCGATGGTGAGAAGGTGCGTGCTGAAGTGGACCGGCCAGCGCCGGGCGCAACACGCACGCTGGCGCGGGCCTTCAAGGAAGACGGAACCCCAGTTCTAGAGGCGAGCGCGTCACTGGGGCCTGACCATGGCGAAACTCTGCTGGAAGGGCGAATGAATGCGTTGCGTCCCGCAAACGATCTCGTGATCCTTGCGGATATGAGGGTCGGCCTCGCGGGCGCTGCGGAGGAGCGGGTTGTTATGGGGCCGGATCAACATATGGGTGACCTGTACCCGTTCTCGCTCGCAGAAAAGCTGAATGTAATCACTGAGAACGATCCGATGTATTCGGATGCGACTGCGTCTGCCTGGGGTAACCCCGTCATTCCGTTGGAAATGGTCAGTGTGCTGGCGAACTATACGGCGAACACTGCGCGGTTTCCAGTGAAGCATCCAAGCATCGGCCTTTTCGCAGATCTTGAAATCCGGATGATTGAGGGGCCGCTACTTGTTGGTGAAGAGTATGTGCTTCGCCGTGAAGTTGTTGCGCTTTCAGAATCGCGCCGAGTAGAAAACTACTGGATTCGCACGCGCATATTCGACGCGTCAGGTCAGAAACAAGTGGCGGAGATGCTGCTAAACCATGGCGTCATGAAAGCGAGCTATCCACATTATCCCAAAGAGCGACTTGCATGACGCCCGACCATTTGCGGGAATACTGCCTTTCTCTTCCGGGTGCGGTGTTCGTCAGGCAATGGGGCGATGATCAGGTTTATAAGATCAGCGGCAAGATGTTCGCCGTGACGGACAGCGCCTGCTCACGCATCTCGTTCAAATGCAGCGAAGAGGCGTTCCTGATGTTGACTGAGGCGAGCATTGCGCAGCCGGCGCCTTATCTTGCGCGAGCCAGATGGGTGCAGGTTGCGGAGGGCGCCATGCCGGATAACGAACTGTGTCAGCGGCTGAGACAAGCGTATTCCATCGTTCGTGCTGGCTTGACGCGGAAGGCTCAGGCTGCGTTGCTACCTTTTGATGGCTGATCGACTGCGGAAGGCGTTGTAAACATAGCGCAAGGCGCTAGCGTGTCGGCAATTGTTGGGAGGGAATACCCATGAGAAGGACTTTGGCAGCGGCTGTTGGCGCGCTGATGGTAGTTGGGCCAGCGGTGGCAGAGGACGCCATCATCCATGCTGGCTATGTGCTCGCAAAACCCGGCGAGGGATACCTCGCGCGGCAAACGATCCTGGTCGAGGATGGCAAAATCGTCTCGATCACGTCGGGCTTTTCCAAGCCGAAGGACTATGAAGTCATCAATCTCCGCAATGCTTATGTACTGCCGGGACTTATTGACAGCCATGTGCACATCACCAGCCAGAACGGGCCAGGGGATCGCATCAAGGGGTTTGAAAACTCCGATGTCGATACTGCCTTCGATGGCGCCGCCTACGCTCTGAAGACGCTGGAGGCCGGCTTTACGACAGTGCAGGACGTTGGCGCGTCAAACGATGCGATCTTCGGACTGAGGGATGCGATTGCGCGCGGCGCCGTTCCAGGTCCACGTATCCGCGCATCGGGCGCTTCAGTTGCGGTCACCGGCGGCCATGGGGATATCAACGGCTATTCGGCGCAGGTGATGGCCGCGTTTACCGGATCTTCGATTTGCAACGGCGCAGATGATTGCCGTCGCGCTGTACGCCAACAGATCAAGGAAGGTGCTGATGTTATCAAGATCACGGCAACAGGTGGCGTCTTGTCGAATACGTCGGCCGGCCTTGAGCAGCAGTTTTCCGACGAAGAACTAAAAGCAATCGTTGAAGCGGCACATGCGATGGGACGCCAGGTCACCGCGCACGCGCATGGCAAAGGCGGGGTGGATGCCGCATTGCGGGCAGGCGTCGATTCCATCGAACATGGGACCTATCTCGACGATGAAACGATTGCACTGTTCAAGGAGAATGGCGCAACACTTGTACCAACTGTGCTTGCCGGGGCGACCGTCACTGGCTGGACGAATGAGCCATGGCTGCCGCCAGCTTCGCGGATCAAGGCGGCACAAGTCGGCCCATTGATGCTCGACATGTTGAGGCGGGCGCACGAGGGCGGCGTGAATGTCGCGTTCGGGACGGATACTGGCGTTTCCAAGCATGGCGAAAACGCGAAAGAGTTTGCTTTGATGGTGGAAGCCGGTTTCACGCCGGAGGAGGCTATCCGTGCGGCGACGGTGGTAGCTTCGCAGCATCTTGAAATGGATAAATCCGTGGGGACCCTGGAGCCCGGAAAGTATGCAGATATTATTGCAGTCGACGGCGATCCGCTGAAGGACATCAGGGAACTGGAGAGTGTCGACTTCGTTATGAAGGACGGCAACGTCTACAAATCCGGCAAGTAATTTGCAGGGGTGGGCAAGGTGAGGCCATTGCTTTGACGGCGCAGGCCTGCCTGCTTATGCAATTTGAATGGTCAATTCCGGCATTGCTGGTGCCGGCCATTAAAGAGGAAAGTCATGGCTATCCGCCCCTGCTTGCTCGTATCCACTGCGTTTCTGGCGTTGACGGCCTGTGGAGAGGGCCCTTCGCCCTCCGCCAAGCCCGCTGTTGGACTGTCGGCTTCTGAGGTGGTGAACGGCGACGAATGTGTGCCGCTTGCGGACGGCATGTACGAGATGCGCGACGGCAAGCTGCTGGTCAGCTCGACCTCGCCCGAGCTTGCTGCCAATAATCCCGCACTTTGGGCACAGGAAATTCAGAGCGGCCTGCAAGCTGCAGGCATCGACTGGCTTAGCATTGTAATGCGCGATCAGGTGGCCATCGTGACCGGCTTGGCGCCAGATGTGGACGCCAAGGCGCAGGGCTTTGCGACCGGGTCGGCGGCCATTGAGGGGCATCCGCGCGCTGGGGCTGCAGGCCTGATGATCATCGACGGAATTTCAGTAGAAGGCGGAGAGCAGGGCATCGGCGCGCCGCTTGCGGCGCTTGCGGGGCAACTTAGCTCTGCTGAGAGCTGCCAGTCGGCATTCAATGCGACTCTGGATGGTCGTGTGATCCAGTTTGGCGTGAACAATGCGAATATTTCGCCCGTCAGCCTGCCGTTGCTTGATGCGTTGGGCGGCATCACCATTCTTTGCAGGGCTTTTGAGGTAGAGATTGGCGCACACACAGATACGCGCGGCGCCGATGATTACAATATGCGTGTGTCGCAGGAGCGCGCGGACGCGATCCGTGATTACCTTGTGAGCGAAGGCGTTCCAGAAGATACGCTGAAGGCTGTCGGCTATGGTGAAAGCCGCCCGATCGACACAGGGACGACGGCTGAGGCGCACGCCCGCAACCGCCGGACCGAGTTTACCATTGTTTCCCGCTGACTATCAGAAGCTGAGAATCAAGCCTGTTGAGGGCGGTATCTTTGCATCCAGAGTCTGTGTCCAGGCTTGTGTGATTGCTGACTGACCACCTGCTTTTTCCGGGGTCAGATACTTGGAGGACGCCGCGTAAAAGCCGGTGAGTGCACGGCCCATCCGGGCATTTAGTTCGTCTGCACCAAGATCTTTTGCCCGTTCTGCAGCATACGTTGGTACAAAGAAGAATTCTGGTTTCGGGCCAGGAGCGTCGACCGGAGTCCGGTTGCCCTCCCAATCGGTAACGCCGATTACCAGACTGCGCACCAGACGGTCTTTCAGTGCGTGATGAACATCTGCCGTAAGTGTGGGCCGGCCAAGGAAGTCTACATAAGCGGTCAGTCCGCGCGAATGCAGGTCATCCACATCATCGTATGTGACAGTGCGGGCGTAGAGGCCAGTGCTCTCGACATAGTGTTTATTTGCGGTCGAGGTCAGTCCAATTGCTTCGACTGCGCCACGTTGTTTCAGGCAATGGGCCAGCGCCAGTGCGGTCTTTGAGGATGCCGAGGAAATGACAACCGTTTCAGGAATTTCCGCTCCGGTTTCCATCAGGCAGTCGTCAATCATCCAGCCCGTTGTAAACAGGGGGCGGAACAACATCTGCTGAGCTTCGAATGCCGGATCGTAGCCTGGGTCAGCCGAGTTGAAGATGTAGGTGTTGTAGATTGGCGCAAGGCCCTGGCGATGCGGTGCGCCATCCATGAAGCCGTTGGCGTTTGTGCGAATGGGCTGAACATCGAAATGATTGGAAATTGGCAGGTAGCCGTAAACGCGGGCGCCCGGCGCGATGCCGTCAGCGTTGGATTCCATGACGGTCGCGAAGCCCCACACCGGAACGCGCCCGAACGCAGGATCGGCTGTCGGAAAGAAGTTCCAATAACCCATGGCCTCACCGAAGCTGGCATAGGTAACGTTGTTTGCTGTCAGCGCGAATGCGTCGACCCTTAGGCGCGCCTTGCCAGGCCCAAGCGGAGCCGAGAGCGTGTCGGCCCAGAACGTGTCACGCAGATCGCTGCGCCGGATCAGAAAGTCAGCCATTCATAGTCCCCTTGTTCGGACTCAGCTGCGGCCTTTCCCCATGAATGCGCCGATGCGAGCCTGCATGTCCGGGCCTACGCCCTCATTGTTAAGTATTTCCCATTGCAGGCCGCTGTCCATATCCCGCGCATCCGTTGCCTCAAGCAGGCGCTTGTTGGCAGCGTGGCTGAACGGAGAGTTGGCGAGAATCTGCCGAGCGAGACCGTCGATGGCGCTATCGAATTCAGCATCCGGAACAATGATTTCGGCAAGCCCAATTCTGAAGGCTTCATCGGCCTTGATCATTTCGGCCGTAAACATCAGGCGTTTGGCAGTCGCGATGCCCACGCGGCGGGGCAGGCGCTGGCTCATGCCCCAGATAGGCGTGAGTGCCCATTTTGCGTGCGTGTCGCCAAACTTTGCGCTTTCCGCAGCCAGAATGAAATCGGCCGCTAGCGCGACTTCCAGCGCACCTGTGTAGCAATGTCCGTGAACCGCCGCGATCACCGGTTTCGGCAGGCGCTCCAGCAGGCGGAGTGTTTCCGAGTGCCAGCCTGGGGAAGGAACCTTCTCCCCTTCGGCGATGTCTGCCAAATCGTGGCCGGCCGAAAAGCACTTCCCGGCGCCGCGTAGTACCACGCAGCCGATGGAATCGTCCTTGTAGAGCGCGAGCACATGGGCGCGCAGCTCTTCGAATACGCCGACGGTCAGGGAGTTCAGCTTGTCGGGCCTGTTGAGCGTGAGGATGGCGAGGCCATCGCGGTCCTGTCGAGTAACAACTATCATGATCCAAGTTCCAATATGAGTGAAGAAATTGCGTGAACAAAGTTATTGGGTGCAATGGTCTGCTCGCCTGTCCAGCGGACGTTCGGAAAGCGACCGAGAATATTCCGGTAGGCGGATTCCAATTGCATATTGGCGACCCGCTGGCCCAGGCAGACATGTGGCCCGTGACCAAAGGAGAGATGCTCCCTGGCGTTGGTGCGGTCAATATCAAATGTATCTGGATCGGCGAACTTTTCTGGATCGCGGTTCGCCGCTGGATAGTACATGATGACCTTTTCGCCAGCGGCAATCTTTTGGCCGCCCAGTTCGGTATCCTGCGTAGCGGTGCGGCGCATATAGGTTACCGGCGTCACCATGCGGATCGCCTCGTTCACAAAGTTCGGAAAACGTTCCGGCTTTTCCTGTAACTGTGCGCGCAGATGTGCATTCTCCGTGAGCAGACGCATAGTGCCGGAGAGTGAGTTTCTGGTTGTGTCGTTGCCAGCGAATACGATTAGCAGCCACGACCCATCGAGGAACTCAGGCGAGAGCGGCTTGCCATCTATTTCCACATTCGCGATAGCAGACAGAAGGTCAGGCTGCGGATTTTTCCGACGTTCTTCCAAGAGATAGCGACCATACTCGAACATAGCCTGGATCTCGGCCATGAACGTCATGATCTGTTCAGGTGTGACGTTGCCGAGGCCTTCTTGCTGCGCCTGGTATTGCGAGGTCTCAAGGAAATGCATCCAATGAACCAGCTTCGGCCGGTCTGCTGGGGGCACACCAAGAATTTCGCACAATGTGAACAGGGGCAGCTCGGCGGAGAACATCTCAACCATGTCCACAACTGGGCCCTGTTTCTCCATTCCATCCAGAAGGCGGTTTACCTCTGCATCGACGCGTTTCTTCAGCTCAGCTACAAAATCGGCGCGGAAATAGGCCATATGCTCCATACGCAGTGGCGTATGGTAGGGGCGATCGAGATTGATAAGGGAATTGAGCGACGAAGCGTGAAGCAATGGATGGCGCGGAACACCCTCCATGCCATAGTTCATCAGGATGCCGCCTTTTTGAGACGAGAATGTTTCGGGCGCGAGCTCAACTTTCTTCACAAGGTCATAGGCCGTGACAGCCCAAAACCCGGTGCCTAGTTGCTCCGGATGCCACATCACTGGCGCATTGTTCCGCATTTCAGCAAACGCAGCGTGCGTGTATCCGCCAAAATCAGAGAACACTGTCGGTTGCGTCAGGTCCACCGGGGGCTGCAGGGAATACGATTTGCCGAAATGCGGCTCTTTAGGTGAGCTTTCGGATTGATATGTATCTGTGACGTTCTGAAAAACCATTCAAGTTTCCCCGTTTGAGTGGGCCGCTTCCAGCTTCAATCCACTGCACGGCCTCGTAAATAATTGTCTGCCGAGCGGCCTCAGAATTTATACCGGACAGGGATGGATTTTGGGCCGCCGACGAAGTTCGCCTTGATGAAAGTAGGCTCTCCGGCAAGTTCGATCGATTTAACTCGGCTGAAGAGTTCTTCGTAGATGGCCTGCATTTCCAGGCGGGCAAGGTGCATCCCAAGACACATATGGCCGCCATAGCCAAAGGAAATCAGTTTGTTTGGCGTGCGGTCGGCACGGAACGAGTAGGGGGCGTCGAAGACTTCTTCGTCACGATTTCCGGAGGGATAGCAAAGCAGAAGGCTTTCGCCTTTGAGAATGTTCTTCCCACGGAGCATATAATCGTCTTGCGCGGTGCGCATGAAGTGCTTAACGGGCGTCGTCCAACGGATAGCCTCATCAACAGCGGTGCGCGATATGCCTTTCGGATCGTTCATCATCTTCTTCAGCTCGGAGGGGCTCTGCAGCATTGCGAGCACGCCTCCGCCTGTGGATGCGCTGGTCGTGTCGTGTCCTGCTGCGGCAACAATGATATAATAACTCATCGCCTCGAGCTGGCCGATTGGTTCGCCATCGATCATGCCGTTTGCAATCACCGTGGAGACATCATCTTTCCCGTTGGCGCGACGGTCTGCCGTAATGTTGGTGAAGTACATGAAGAACTCGGCCAGTGTCGCTTGAATCGAAGCGAGGCCTTTTTCCACATCGCGTTCTTCGGCGAGCGATTTATCGCGCATCAGGTCTTCATCCTGTGCGCCGAATATCTCCTGTGTAAGCTTGAGCATCATCGGTTCGTCCGACTCCGGAACACCGAGGATCTGCATGATTACACGCAGGGGGTAATATAACGCGATATCGCGTTGGAAATCGCATTCGCCTCCCAGGTCTTCCATCCGGTCGACATATTGCTTGGCGATCGCCTTCACGGCGTCATCCCGCTTCTTTACATTCTGCGGCATGAACCATTCCTGGGTCAGGTGGCGCAGTTTATAGTGCTGCGGATCGTCCAGCTGGACCAGGGTTTTGAGCAGGTGCGGTTGGCCGAACTTCGCGTACACGCCTTTTTCGGCTTCGTGATACGAGAGCATCTCACGTTGACCGTTCGTGAACAGCTGATTTTGGCGTGAGACTTCCATAATGTCGGCATGCTTGGTTACAGCCCAGAAGGGGCGGAAGCCTTCGGGTTCACACCATGCGAGGGGATCCTCCTCGCGCAGGCGTTTGAACGCAGCATCCAACGTGGATTGATCTGCATAGACCGCTGGTGTCACGATTTGATCACAGGTCGCCGCCGCCGCCGCACTCATCGCGCGCGCAGGATCTTTCTTTGTGTCCGGCGGAACCGCCAGCACAGCCGAATCGGACATCGAATTTCCTCCAGAGCAAGGCGCGCGGCGTCTACGACCGCTTGCGCCTCACTCTACCGGAAGGGGCTTGCCTGCCAAGGCGTGACTTTGGGGCAGGGGACGGCTTCTCAACCACCACGCTGACCTCATGTCCGAGCTCCGCCAATGCAGCGCTCATCAGCTCGCCGGGGATCTCCTCGACTTGGCCGGGTTTCAGCTCGTCCAGCACAAACGGGCCGTAGCTGACCCGGATCAGGCGGTTCACGGTCAGCCCGACAGACTCCAGAGCCTTGCGGACTTCGCGGTTCTTTCCCTCGGTAAGGGTCACTGTCAGCCAGGAGTTGGCGCCGAGTTCGCGATCGAACACCGCTTTGATGGGCTGATACTTTACGCCCTCGACTGTGATGCCACTGGCCAGTTCATCGATCTTTAGCTGAGTAACTGTTCCCTTGGCGCGCACGCGATAGGTGCGTTCCAGCCCGGTATTGGGCAGTTCCAGGAACCGGGCGAGTTCGCCATCATTCGTCAGCAGCAGCAGGCCTTCGGTTGTCAGGTCGAGCCGTCCGACGGTGACGACACGCGGCAGCGATTTTGGAAGTTCGTCAAATATCGTACGGCGGCCCGCCGGATCGTTCGTGGTCGTGATGAGGCCAGAAGGTTTGTGATAGCGCCAGAGACGCGTCGCGTCCGGCGCTTTAACCGTCCGTCTGCCGACCTTGATCAGCTCCTTCCCGGTGACCTTGAAGGCCGGCGAGGTCAGTTTCTGGCCATTGACCGTCACCTCACCTGCTTCGATCAAGCGCTCGACCTCACGGCGCGAAGCAATGCCAGCGCGGGCCAGGTATTTTGCGATGCGTTCGCCCTCGCTCCAGTCCTTCGGAGTGGGGGCGGCGGAAGGCTTGCGGGATTGGGGGGCGCGTTTCGGGCCGGAAGGTTTCCGGCGCGGGCGGCCCGTCTCTCGACGCTCCGTCATGGTGACTACTTTCTCCAGAGTGATATCAGGGAAGGAATTGCAGGACTGGCGCGGCAATAGCAAGGCTTAGCGCCACTTCGGTTGCCATCCAGATGGGGATGATCCGGGCATTTCCGAGCCTTTGGCGATCAAACAGCAGCGCCACGCACCGTCCGAACGCTGCTCCCAGCCACGCGAGCGCGATCGGCAGGACAACCAGCGCGGAGCCGGCGGGCGGCGTGATCAGGACGATCACAAGGGCGACGGCGTGCAACATTAGCAGCAGGCCACCATACGTCGCACGGAACTCTGAATACCCGCCGCCTTTTTTAGGATCGGCCTTCAAGCGGACCACGCCGGCGGCCCATTCCGGTGCGCAGAGAGCCCCCATGCCCATGGCCGCTCCGGCGCCAAGTCCCAGAATAGCAAGGATCTCTGTGATCGGCATGGCGGTCATCTCCATTCGTGTCCGGTAAACTAGAGCACAGCCGCCGGCTGGCGAGGGGGCAGGCGAAACGCGTCCTGGCTACGATGGAAGCTGGGGATGTTTGCTGAATTTCCTGTAAACCCTAACGCAATTTCGGAAAAAATTAACCTTTGGGCGGCTTGATCGTCCTGAGTTCAGCGGCGCCCCTGAGAATCACTCAAATCCCTGCCGCACAAGCGTAGCTTCAAGGACACGACGCCCATGCGCATGAAGATGTTCGCCGCAGAATCGATGGAAGCTGCCAAGGCGATGATCTTTGCGGAGATGGGCGAGGATGCGGTCATTCTGTCCGAACGCGAAGTGGACGGCGGCGTCGAAGTGCGTGCGGCCACCGACCGCAAGGGCGCTTCGGCAATCGGAAACGAACCCGTTTTCCTGCGCGATCGCAGCCTGGGCCATGGGCGGGGTGTGGACAATCCGCTCTTCGCGCGCGTCCGGGATGCGCTGCTCTGGCATGGTGCCCCGCAGCGCTTCGCAGAACGGGTTGCGAATGAAGGCGCTGGCCGCCGCCCGGGTGAATTTACGACGCCGGAAGAGGCGATGGCTGAGGGGCTTTCTCGCCTCGTGACATGTGACCCAATCCCGGCGCGCCTCGACCGCGACATCCTGCTGGTCGGCCCGCCCGGACATGGCCGCACATCCACTGCCGCCAAGCTTACCCGTCGCGCATCGGTTGCGCGCACTGAGATCACGCCGCTTGCAGCCGACCTTGATGGGTCTGCTGCTGGTGAGCAGCTGGCTGCTTATCTCGAGCGCGAGCGGGATCAAATTCGTATCGCTGAGACGCCGGATACGTTGTTTTCCGAGCTGCGCTCACTGCGCAAGGAGAGCCGCCGCTGCGTGATCGATCTTCCGGCGATCAATCCGTTCGAAGGCGATGATCTCGCCAGCCTCGGTGATCTTGTTGCCGCTATTCGCGCAGAACCGGTGCTTGTACTTTCTGCGGAGGGGCACCCGGACGATCTTGCTGAATCTGCCCGCGCGTTTCATCGCGCTGGGGTCCGCCGCGCTATCCTTACCAAGTTGGACGTCGTTCGGCGCCGGGGCGGGGCCATCGCGGCTCTGACTTCCTCGGGTATCGCTTTCTCGCATCTGGCAATCACCCCCTTCATCGGAGGAGGCCTCGTTCCGGCCGCGCCTTCGCGCCTGGCGGCGCTTCTCATGGAAGACGCCCGCGGCGATGTAATTGCCCTTAAAGGAGCTGCCTGATCCATGAGCTTTGCACTTCGCAGATCGCAGGACCGGCCCGCTGTTCGCCCCCCTCCGCGGGTGACTCCGGCTTCCATCATCACCGTTGCTAGCGGCAAGGGCGGGGTCGGCAAGACATTCGTGTCTATTTCTCTGGCCTCATCACTGGCGCAGTCCGGGCGCCGAGTGCTGCTCGTTGATGGTGACCTGGGCTTGGCCAACGTCGACGTGCAGCTTGGCATCGCGCCGGAGACAGATCTTGCTGCAGTCGTCGCTGGCTGGGTTGAGCTGGAAGACGCAGTGACCCCGGTTGATGGCGGTGCAGGACATGGCGGGTTCGATGTGCTGCCGGGCCGTTCTGGTTCTGGCGCGCTTGCCGAACTGCCGACCGAGGAAGTCGCTCGCCTGGCCGCCGGCCTCTCGGCGCTTGCGCTACAATATGATCACGTGGTTATCGATCTCGGTGCAGGCATCGAGGCGAACTGTATGCGTCTTGCCCGCTCGGGCGATAAGGCGCTGATCGTGATTACGGATGACCCGGCGTCGATGACGGACGCTTACGCATTCATCAAGGTGCTGCGTGGGTACGCACCTTCGGTGGAGCCGGTCATTTGTATCAACCAGGCTGACACCCGCGCCGCAGGTCAACGGACCTACGAAGCGATCGCTCGTGCCTGTCAGACTTTCCTAGGCTTCAGGCCGCGTCTTGCCGGAACGGTGATGCGCGACCCGAAGGTAAGAGACGCCATCCGCTGCCAGAAGACGCTGATGTCGATTGATTCCCAGGCTCAGCCTGTTCAGGACGTTCTTGCCGTCGCGCAAGTTGTCATGGGGCAGGCTCAAGCTGAGCTTGGCAACTGATCCGTTCAGGGAAAGTGAATCATTTCATCTGTGGTCCAACGCTTTTTTAATACCTGTTAATAAAGCTGCGTTAGGATTCACATTGTTAACCAAACCGGGTACGACTGACCTTAAGATGATTCGGGAGACGAGCGATGCGCGTCCTGCTAATTGAAGATGACCGGGCTCTGGCTCGCTCGATCGAGCTGATGCTCAAAGCCGCTGGCTTCAATGTATACCTCACAGACCTGGGGGAAGATGGCGTTGACATCGGTAAGGTCTATGAATTCGACATGATCCTTCTGGATCTGTCACTGCCGGATATTACCGGTTTTGAAGTTCTCAAGCAGCTCCGGATGAGCCGCGTGAACACGCCTGTGATGATCCTCTCGGGCAACCCGGACATCGAAGCGAAGGTGAAAACGCTCGGCTACGGCGCTGACGACTATCTCACCAAGCCGTTCAACAAGGACGAGCTGATCGCCCGTATCACTGCCATCGTGCGCCGCTCCAAAGGCCATGCTGAAAGCGTGATCCGCACGGGTGAGATCGTTGTAAACCTCGACGCAAAAACGGTTGAAGTGGAAGGCGAGCGCGTTCACCTGACCGGCAAAGAGTATGCGATGTTCGAGCTGCTCTCGCTGCGCAAGGGCACCACGCTGACCAAGGAAATGTTCCTCAACCACCTCTATGGCGGTCTGGACGAGCCGGAACTGAAGATCATCGACGTCTTCATCTGTAAGCTGCGCAAAAAACTGCAGCAGGCCACCGGCGGCAACCACTACATCGAGACCGTCTGGGGCCGTGGATATGTGCTCCGTGATCCGCGTCCGAGCCAAAAGACCGGCGAGATCGAAGAAGCCGCCTGAGCGTCTGACATCGTCTGAAAAAAATCAAACGCCCGGAGAGTGCTGCTCTCCGGGCGTTTTGGCATTTTACGGTCTGCATGTCAGGCGGCGGATTATTTCCGGCCGCGGGCTTCTTCCGTGCCCAGGCGGGCCAGCGCATCGGCGCGCTCGTTGCCTTCGTCGCCATTATGGCCCTTCACCCATTTCCAGGTGATGTCGTGGCGCTTGCAGGCCTCATCCATCGCCATCCAGAGCTCCTGATTTTTCACAGGCTGCTTGCTGGCGGTTTTCCAGCCATTGCGCTTCCAGCCCTTGATCCACTTGGTCAGGCCGTCCTTCACATAGGTTGAATCCACATGCAGGGTGATCTTGGAGGGCCGCTTCAGCGCGTTCAGCGCCTCGACCACCGCCATCATTTCCATGCGGTTGTTCGTAGTGGCCGGATCGCCGCCATAAAGCTCTTTCTCGTGCCCGTTCCAGCGGATCAGCGCGCCCCAGCCGCCGGGGCCGGGATTTCCGCTGCAAGCGCCATCGGTCCAGATTTCAATGATATCATCAGTCATGGCAGGCGGGGTGCGGGGCTTTGCTGGCCGCGTCAAGCCGGGATCAGAAGACACTCACATCCAATTCCGTCAGCTGGCGCGCGGGCTGCACGATGGCGTGGAAGAGGAAGCCGCAGAAGGAGCCCGCCAATCCGCCGATGGCCGCCCCGCAGATGAGGGCACCGGCAGCAGAGGCAGCCCCGCCGAACAGGCCGAACAGACACGTCGTTCCCCCGACCAGAATGGCGCCCCATATCGCGCCCCAGCGCAGATAGGGTTTTACGCCCGCGATGCCCCGGCCGGGGAAGCGCGCAATGGAAAGGCCAAGGGCCAGCGCAGCGGCCGGAACCGTTACGAAGAACAGCACAAAATTCATTGCCGAAAGCTGCGCGGCCAGCAGCACGCCGCTGCCAAAATCATTGTTGCTGATGGCAAAGTCGCCACTTCGGCCCGCAATGCCCAGGGCTATGAAGCCGGCCGCTATTACCAGAAAGCCGATGATGGCCACGCCCGCGCAGGCGGCCAGAGAGGAAAGGAACAGCGCCAGCTTCACCCGTTTCACACGGTGCGGGCGTGCTGCCATCGCATAAGCGGGCAGCTCGCTCTGTGGCGCTAGCTCAGGAAGAGGAGGGTCTGCAGCAGTGCGGACGGTCATGCCCCATAGCCTTCGGCGGTTTCCATCTTGCGATGGAAAGCCAGCCGGGCGGCGTATTCAAGGGGGTTTTTGGGCCGGACGAGGGCACCGGCCGGCGTAGAGGACCAGTCCGCTAGCCGCGTCAGGAAGAAACGCATCGCCGAACCGAGGCAGAGTGCGGGCAGCGCGGCCAGTTCCGCGGCCTCCAGCGGGCGAATGGACTGGTAGCCTGCAATCAGCGCCGCCCCCTTGGAAAAATTGTATTCCAGGCGCGAAGCATCGGTCGCGTTGCCCTCCTCGAATGCCCAGGAGTTCAGGCATACGGCGAGGTCATAGGCGAGGGCGTCTGTGCAGGCGAAATAGAAGTCGATCGCGCCGGTGAACGTGTCGCCCAGGAAAAAGGCGTTGTCGGGGAAAAGGTCGGCATGGATCGTGCCGCGCGGAAGCTCTCCGGCAAAGGCGCGGGCCGCATTGATCCGCTCGAAACAGGCATTCACTTCCTGCGAGAGGCCGGGCGTGAGCGCGTCCGCGTCTGCCGCACGGCCTCCCCACATGCGCCCCCAGGCCGAGGGGCCAAGCGCGTTTGCCCGCTGTCCGTCAAAGCCGGCCAGCGCCAGATGCATCCGGGCGAGGCCTTCGCCGAGCGAACGGCACTGCTTTGCGTTTGGGCGCTTGGGTGACAGACCTTCGAGGAAGGTGACGATCACCGCCGGGCGGCCTTCCAGCGTGCGCAGCGTTTCGCCGTCGCGCCCCATCACCGGCTGCGGACACGGGAAACCCTGCGCCGAGAGGTGCTGCTTTAGACCGATGAAATACGGCAGGTCCGCCGCGTTCACCCGCTTTTCAAACAGGGTGAGAATGTACCGGCCCTTGCGCGTCTCGAGATAATAGTTCGAGTTCTCTACGCCTTCGGCAATGCCCTTGAATGCCAGCGCCTCGCCGAGATCATACTCGGCGAGGAAGCTTGCGAGCGCTTCGTCAGAAACCTGTGTGTATACCGCCATAGGCGGCGCACTTACGCAGTTTTTGGAAGCATGTCACGGCCAAGCGTCTTGCCCGCGATCATGTAATGTATTGCCGCCCATCCATAGAGCGTCGTGAAGATGACGATTGCCCACTTCACGCCGTTTGCGTCAGAAGATGTGCAGGCCGCGATCTGTTCGGCTGAGAGGTCGACAGCGGCCTTGCAGATGCTCAGCGTGAGGTTGAGGTCATGACCATTGAGGAACATGGTTTTCAGGCCGGTAGACAGGAAGCCTGCGACCGTCGGGCCGAGGCCAATGCCGATGAGATTGACCGCAAACAGTGTAATTGCAACGGATGTTGCGCGTGTCCGGGCGTCCACCACACCGGCTGAGACGGCGTACATCGGTCCGAGATAGAAGTAGTGCAGTGTTGCGGCGAGCATCAGCGGAGGTAGCATTAGCGCGATCGACGGGCTGAGATAGCCGAGCCAGTAGAGCGGTACGGAAAGTCCCATCCCGAGTGCGGGCATCCAGGAAAGAGCGCGGGGGTGACGTTTCGAAAGCCGGTCAGCAAGGAAGCCGGACAGGAACACTCCAAGCGCCGCCATGAGGCCGAGCACCAGCGAGAAAATCAGCGCCGCTTCGCTAAGGGTCAGCTTGTGCACCCGCATGAGGAAGGATGTTGAAAACTGAGCGATGCCGTAGCCCGCGAAGGAGGCGATTGCGGCGCCAAGCACGACGTGCACATAAGTTGGTTTCTGCATCAGGACTTTCAGTGCGGCGCCGAAAGTTTCCCGTTCGATTTTCACAGCTCCGGGCGGGTCAGAATATCCGCGCGGCGGTTCCTTTACGGTCATCCCGATGATGATCGCAAACACAACCCCAGGTAGGCCGACGGCGACAAAGGCGATCCGCCAGCCTTCGACATTTTCCCAATCGACCAGGTTCTGTGCCCAGCCCATTCCGAGATTGCCCAGGAGCGCGTGGACATTGTGGCCAGTCACATAATCGTTGATCGGGCCGCCAGCGAGGCCGGCAATCATCCCGCCAAGCGGAACGCCAAGCGCGTAGATCGACGCTGCAGTCGCCCGGCTGCCCGGCTTGAAATAATCTGCAATCACCGACTGTGCCGGCGGTGTGCAGCCTGCTTCCCCCACGCCGACAAGCATCCGGAAAAGGAACAGCGTCATGAAGCTGACAGCAAAGCCGCACAGCACCGTCATCAGGCTCCAAAGCGCCAGTGAAATGACAATGATCGTCATCCGGCTGCGGCGTTCTGCAATGCGTGCAATCGGGATGCCCAGCGTGGTGTAGAAGATGGCAAACGCCAATCCGCCGAGGATGCCCATATGCCAGTCTTCAAGTTGAAGACTCTTCCGCATGGGTTCGGTCAGGATCGCAAAGATTGAGCGGTCAATGAAGTTGAAGATGTAGACCAGCAGGAGCGACCCGAGCACATAGGCTCGGTATTGCTTTGTTCCGTACCCGGTCATGTAGCCCGGAGCAATGGAAGAGCTTGTCTGGCTTGGGGTGGCGGCGTCGGTCATGCGGGTCTCCACGGACAGTCAGGCAAATTTTGATGGATTAGGTTGCGGGGCTCCAGCGATCCTTCAGGAAGGTGCGCGAAGCGAGAAAGTAGAAAGCAGCCGCAACCAGGAAGAACAGCACCGTGGCAACCATCGACTGGCGCAGGCCCTCAGCATAGGCTGAGCAAAGCGCCGGCCCTTGCTCTCCGAGCTCGGCGATGCGAGCACCGCAAAAGCCCGGATTGAAAGTGGCGTACGCTTCCGTAAGGCCGTTTTTTTCGATGATGCCGCCCATGAACGCGCTGCTCATGATGCCGGTAAACAGAGGGCCGATACCGTTGCCAATGAGGCTTACGATCAAGAGCAGGACCGACACGGTCGTCGCGCGGGATCTAGGGCTCACGATCGCGGTCGACACTGTGTATTGCGCCCCGAGGTAGGCGTAGTGCGCAACAGCGGCGATGACCCAGAGTCCAAACGCCATGCTGAGCGTGGGGGCAAGGAAGGCGCCGACATAGGCCGGGATGGAAACCAGCAGGCCGACGCCGGGAAGCCAGGCAACAATTGCGGGAAAGCGGGGAGACAGTTTCTCGGAGAGAAAGCCGCCAAGGAACGTACCCAGTGCCGCGACGGCGGCCAGCGGAGCGCCATAATGGATGGCGGCTTCCGATACACTGACCCCATGCACACGCATGAGGAACGGCGCCTGGAAGGCAATCAAACCATAGCCGACAAACGCGACGAATGCGGCGCCCAAAGACAATGTCCAGAAAGTAGGCTTTTTGCCAAATTCCTTGAATGCCTCGAAGAAACCGGCCTTTTCAACGGGCGTCGCGCCTTTGGGATCGGAATATCCACGAGGCGGCTCTTTGACGGTGAACCATAGCAATGCAGCGATCAGAATGCCGGGCGCGCCGACGATCACGAACACCAGCCGCCAGCCTTCGACCTCTTCCCAGTTTATTCCTGAGAACAACCCGCCAAGCCCCATAGAGCCGATGAAGTTTCCGAAGTCAGGTCCCTGCAGGCCGGCCAGTGCGCCGCCAAACAGCTGCGCCATGACGCCGCCAATGGTCACGCCCATGGAGTAGATGCCAATGGCATTGGCCCTGCTTTTCGGGGGGTAGTAATCGGTAATGATCGAGTTGGCCGGTGGTGTGCACCCGGCTTCGCCGACAGCAACGCCAATGCGGAACAGGAGCAGCCAGATAAAGCTGGCAGCAAGCCCGCAGGCGACAGTCATGATGGACCATACAATAACGCATAGGGCGATAATGAAGATGCGGTTGCCACGGTCAGCCCACATGGCAATCGGAATTCCCATCAGCGCGTAGAAAATCGCGAAGGGAGGCCCCGTCAGCAGGCCCCATTGGGCATCGGACAGCGAGAATGTGTTGATGATGGGCTGAGCCACCACCGTGATCACAGTGCGGTCAATGAAGTTCAGCGTATAAATGAGCGTGAGTGCCAGAAGCACATAGGACCGGTAAGGTTTGGTGCCAAAACCGGTGATGTGCCCATTGTCGCTTTGAGCCGCATCTGCGGGTGCCGTCATCTTAAAGCTCGCCTCCCAAGGAAACGCGCTTCTGGCGGCGCGCTGGATTTTGTGGAGTAACGGTAACCTGCCCGACGACGCCTGCAAGTGTTATCGTTAGGTAAGGCGCGGGCAGGCGCAGCCGTTTCCCGCAAGGCGAGAGTTGAATTCGGCCGGAAGGCGGCCTATGTCCAAAAACCTGAGCTAAAGAGTTTACAGGTTCAGAACGTGGCAATGCGAGGCTGAATACATGAACAACAATCGGAAAACGACCGCCCACGGATCAGTTTACCGGATGAGTTCCTGCTATGCCCGCTTCCATAACACTTTCGTCGCTTACATTTGCGCTACCTGACGGCCGGGTCCTTTTTTCAGACCTGAATTTCAGCTTTGGCCATGAGCGTATCGGCCTTGTTGGCCGGAACGGTGTCGGTAAGTCGACTCTTCTGGGTCTGATTGCCGGCGCAATGCCTGCAACAACGGGCGTAGTTTCCGTTGTTGGGGCCACTGGCCTGTTGCGGCAGTCGTTTGAGCCTGAACCGTTTGAAACCGTCGCGGATCTGATGGGCGTCACCGAAGGGCTGGCGCGCCTTGCCCGCATAGAGTCAGGCGGCGGCGACGAAGCCGACTTTGCAGACGCTGACTGGACGCTCGAACAGCGGCTTGCCGAGGCGCTGACACAGGCGGGTCTTCCGGAAATGCCACCGGGGGCGTTGCTTGCCACGCTCTCAGGTGGCCAACGCACCCGTATCAGCATCGCGGCGCTGATCCTTGCTCAGCCAGATTTCCTGCTGCTGGACGAGCCGACCAACAATCTTGACCGCGAAGGCCGCGAGGCGCTTGCCGAGTTACTCGGAGGCTGGCCGGGCGGCGCGATTGTGGTGAGCCATGACCGCGCCCTTCTGGAAACAATGGATGCAATTGTGGAACTCACCACGCTTGGCGCTGCGCGATATGGGGGTGGGTGGAGTGCTTATGAAGCACAGAAGGCGCTGGAGCTGGCCGCCGCCCAGCAAGACCTTGCCGAAGCCGAAAGGCGGATCGGCGAGGTGAACGAAAAGGCGAGACTTGCAGCAGCGCGCAAGGCCCGTCGCGATGGTGCGGGTAGTCGCAAAGGTGCCAAGGGAGACATGCCGCGCATTCTGAGCGGGACGCTGAAGCGGCGCGCTGAAGCATCAAAGGGAGATATTCATCGGCTTGGCGAGAGGCAGAAGTCCGAGGCCAACGAAGCGGCGTCCGCCGCGCGCGCCAGGATCGAAGTTCTGCAACCCTTCACGGTCAAACTCGCCGGAACAGGGCTCACCAAGAGCCGAAAGGTTGTCACAGCCCGGGATCTTGTCGTGGGGTATGATGCGTCCAATCCAACGATCCGTGGACTAACTTTTGAAATGGTCGGACCTGAGCGAGTTTGTGTTTCCGGACCGAACGGTTCGGGGAAGTCAACGTTGTTGAAAACCGTTGCGGGCGCCTTGCAGCCGATCGCTGGCGAGGTTTGCACGCATGTTCGGATGGCGATGTTGGATCAGGATGTCACCTTGCTCGATCCTGCCGACACGATTTTGCAGAATTATCGGCGCATAAATCCGGAGGCCGATGAAAATGCCTGCCGCGCCGTGCTGGCGCGCTTCCGTTTCCGTGCGGATGCCGCGCTACAGCAGGCAGGTTCCCTGAGTGGTGGTGAGCGGTTGCGTGCCGGGCTCGCCTGCGTGCTTGGCGGGCAAGCGCCCCCGCAACTACTCATCCTCGACGAGCCGACCAATCATCTGGATATTTCATCGCTGGAGGTCGTCGAAGCGGGGCTCAATGCTTATGATGGCGCTCTGCTCGTTGTCAGTCATGACAACACTTTCCTGCAGAAAACAGGGATCGCCCGTAAGATGGATCTTAAATCAGGCCTGCTGTCTTGAGGCTGGCGACTCCGGATGTGCCGACAATAAGATGATCATGTACGGAGATATCGAACGGTTCGAGCGCGTCGATAATTTCTCGTGTAATCTCAATGTCGGCTCGGGATGGTTTGGGGTCGCCAGAAGGGTGATTGTGCACCAGGATCAGACTGGATGCTTGAAGTTCAAGCGCCCGGCGTGCGATCTCGCGTGGATAAACAGGGGCATGGTCCACGGTGCCGTGTCCCATGATCTGGTCGAGGATCAGCTGGTTCTTCCGATCAAGGAATATCACGCGAAACTGCTCGCGCTTCTCATGTTGTAGTTCGCGGCGCACATAGGCAATCAACGCCGACCAGGAAGAGATTGCTTCTCGCGATTTGATCTCTTCGCGGCCAGCCCGCGAGTGTAGCTCTGATATGGCTTTAATGTAGGCCGCTGCAGTTTCGCCGATTCCATCCACTTTGACGAGTTCTTCTGATGGCGCCGCGAGGATTGCCGACAGGCTGTTGAACTTTGCCTCAAGCGCCTTTGCGATAGGCTTTACATCCCTGCGTGGAATGAACGCCATCAGCAGAACTTCCAGAATCTCGTAGTCGTCCAGTGCGTTGGCGCCGCGCTTCAGCAGCTTGGTGCGTAGCCGGTCTCTATGGCCATGCCAGTGAGGAGGGGGTGTTTCTGAGTTCATCCTCGCGGAGAAAACATGGATTTTGCGTTCCATAAAGCAACTTCGCGCGGAATGTTGAAACATCGGACGCTTGACCCCATGATGGCAGCGCTGCTGGGAGGCGGCATCAAGTGTGGGGACACGTACATGCAAATCAAATCAACAATCCTGCCAGCTTTGGCATTGAGTCTGGCTGCCTGCGCCCATCATGCGCATGGGCATATGCATCATCATGACCATGCCGGGGCATCGGCGGTGGATCATTCCGACAAGCTCGTGCGTGCGGCGACCGGGCACGCTGTGGACAATCCGTTCCATCCGGTTCGACTTTTGCTTTCGAGCGAAGAGTCGGCAGGCGATGTCACCGTCTACGAATTTCTGCTCCCGCCGCGTAGCCCTGGTTCGCCGCCGCACACCCATTCGCTCGAAGACGAATACTTCTTTGTTGTGTCGGGAACGCTGGATGTCTTGTCGAACGGGCAGGTGCTTCGTCTAAATCCCGGTGACTTTGCTGCGCTCAATCGTGGTCATGCACACATGTTCTGGAACGGATCGGACGCGCCGACGGAACTTATCATGATAACGACCGGCGGTTCCTTCGAGACCTTCATGAATGGGGCGGGGCCACGGATTGCGGAGGCAAAGCCCGAGTCTGCGGAAGATTTTGGCGCGGTGATCAGCCAGCTCGCAGCGGAGCATGGCATCACGATCTCAATGGAAAAAATGCCCGTCGAAGCGGCGGAGTTCTACATGCCGCCATCTGCTGCGGCTGAGTAGCGGGGCGCTTAGAGTTTTACCTTGTAGGGTTCATGCCAGCCTTTGGGGGAGGCGGAGAAGATTTCGACGCCGGTTTCGGTCACGCCGATGGAGTGTTCGAACTGGGCGGACAGCTGGCGGTCGCGCGTCACGGCGGTCCAGCCATCGGGAAGGATCGCCGCGTCCCGGCGGCCGAGATTGAGCATCGGCTCGATCGTGAAGAACATGCCGGGTTTCAGCTCCGGGCCCGATCCGGCGAGAGCTGAGTGGACCACATTCGGCTCGTCATGGAACAGACGGCCGAGGCCGTGTCCGCAGAAATCATCGACCACCGAATACCGGTTGAGGCGGGCGATTTCGCTGATAGCGCCGCCGATATCGCCAAAGCGGGCGCCGGGTTTAACCGCAGCGATGCCTGCCATCAGCGATTCATAAGTCACTTCCATCAGGCGTTCGGCTTTGCGCTTCACTTCGCCGACGCCGTACATGCGGCTGTGGTCGCCATGCCAGCCGTCCAGGATCAGCGTCACGTCGATGTTCGCAATGTCGCCTTCCTTCAGCGCCTTGGTGCCGGGAATGCCATGGCAGATGACATGATTGACCGAAATGCACGAGGCGTGGCGATAGCCGCGATAGCCGATGGTCGCGGAAACTGCGCCATTATCCTGCACAAACTCCCGAACGAGATTGTCGAGATGCTCGGTGGTTACACCCGGCTTCACTTCCGGCACCAGCATGTCCAGGCACTCGGCGACCAGGCGGCCGGCACGGCGCATCCCTTCGAAGCCTTCGGCATCGTGAATGCGGATTTCGCCAGTGCGCATGGGCAGGAGGAGGTTCGTATCGTTCATGCGCGTAATATGACAGGCCCGGCGTCCGTTTTCCATACCTATATCTGCTCACTTGCTGTCTGCGGTGAACTGGGGCTTGTCGACCGTAAAGCAGATAAAAGGGGAGGCAGCAGATGGCAGCAACCAGGAAATTCGGAACAGGATGCGCAGCGGTAACGCTGGCATTTTCACTTTGGGCTTGTGCGGGGACGCCCGCAGCGTCGCCGCTTTCAGGCGGTGCGGAAACGCAGGCTGCTGCGGCGGAAACGGAAGTTTCGTCCTTCAGCGAAGGAGGCATCGCTGCGCTGGAGGCGCGCATGGCCCAGTACGTCACCGACGGTCAGGTGAAGGGCATCGCAACCCGGCTGGTCAAAGACGGCAAGATTGTCAGCGAAGTGCGCGCCGGTATCCGCCGTGAAGAGGATGGCGCCCCAATCGAAGACGATACGATCTACCGTTACTATTCGATGTCCAAGCCGATCACCGGCGTCGCGCTGATGATGCTGTGGGAAGAGGGCGAGTTCCAGCTGGACGACCCGGTTACCAAATACATCCCCGAACTTGAGGGACTGCAGGTCTATACCGGCATGGACGATGCCGGCCAACCGATCCTCGAACCGATGAACCGTCCCCCCACGATCCAGGAGCTGATGAGCCACACGGCAGGCTTTGGATACGGCCTGCGCGGCAACGACTATGTGAATGAGAAATTCCGCGAGTTGGAAGTCTTCCGGTCGCCGGGCATGGAGGGGCTGATCGAGCGCGTTTCGTCCATCCCCTTGCTGCATCAGCCCGGCACCGTCTGGGACTATTCCATCTCGGTCGATCTGCAGGGCTATCTGGTGGAGAAGCTCTCCGGCCAGAAGTTCGGAGCGTTCCTCAAAACACGCCTGTTCGATCCGCTCGGCATGAAGGACACTGCCTTCTTTGTGCCTGACGATCAGTATGACCGCTTCGCCGATCTTTACCTGTGGGACGGCAAGACATGGGCGCCCGCAACTGACTGGCCCTATCAGTTCCGCGAGGACACGATCCGCTTTGAAGGCGGTGGCCACGGCCTCGTTGGCACGATGGACGACTATGCCCGCTTCACCGAGATGCTGGTGAATGAGGGCACGCTCGACGGCATCCAGATCCTGAAACCGGAAACCGTGCGCCTGATGGCAACCGATCACCTGCCGCCCGGCGTTCACATCAGCCATGATGGCTTGGCGACCGACCAGCCGACCGGCGTCGGCTTCGGGCTCGACTTTGCCGTCATGCTGGAACGCGATCCGGCGATGCCTTATCCGGCTGGCAGCTACAGATGGGGCGGCGCAGCCGGCACATGGTTCTGGGTAGACCCGGTAAACGATCTATATTTTATCGGTATGATCCAACACTTCGGTGGCGCGCAGGGCGGTTTCGATGGCCGTTCCGCCTCGGTCCACCTAGTCTACGAGGCTCTTGAGGAGGCCGAATGACCCAGCCCACCGCCGCCGTCCTGCTGATCGGGGATGAACTTCTCTCGGGGCGCACCCGGGACATCAATCTCCAACAGATCGCCCAATACCTTGAACCAATTGGGATTCCTGTGCGCGAATGCCGGACGGTGGCCGATGTGGAAGAGGAAATCGTGGCGGCGGTCAATCAGCTGCGGGCGAAATACACTTACGTCTTCACCACCGGCGGCATCGGCCCGACGCATGACGATATCACGGCCGATGCCATCGCCGCGGCCTTTGGCACGGGCATTTCGGAACATCCCGAAGTGCTTGCCGACATGGCTGAACGCTACAGGGCAATGAATACCGAATTCACGCCCGCCCGCCGGCGGATGGCGCGCATTCCCCATGGCGCCAGCATCGTGAAAAACCCCGTCTCCGGCGCGCCCGGCTTCCAGATGGAGAACGTGTTCACCCTGGCAGGCGTGCCGCAAATCGTCCGCGCCATGCTGGAAGACATTGGCCCGCGCCTAGAGGGCGGGGCCGTTGTCCACAAGGTGCAGCTGCGCGGGCCGGGCCTGCGCGAAGGCGATCTGGCCGAACGCCTCGGCGATATTGCCAAGGCCTATCCTGCAGCGTCCATCGGGTCTTATCCCTGGTATCAGGGCATTGGCGACACAGGCGTTGCCCTGGTGGCCCGCGCCACCGATACCGGGGTTCTGGCCGCGGTGCAGGGCGAGCTGGAAAGCCTTATGCGGGGCCTGGGCGTGGAGCCCATTCTCGATCCACTCTGACCGCCAAAAGCGTGAATAGGGGGTACAAAAAAACTCCAACCATTCCTCCAACGAGCTGCTAGAAAACTCCAAAAACACTCCAAGGGGGAGACCATGAAATTGATTGCTCGCACGCCCGTTCTGTGGGCGCTCTTTGTGCTGATGGTTCTGGCCGGGGCGGGGTTCCGCGTTTTCGGCCCGGCAGTTGGCGGCGCTTATCTGGACCTCATCTCGGCGCCCGCCGATGTGAACGCCCTCTTCGCCAGCCTGACACCGGAGCAGAAAACGGCGCACTTCTGGGTGACCGTCCTGCTCGACACCGTGTTTCCCCTGAGCTTTGGCCTGCTGTTTGCCGGCATGGCGCTGCGCTTTTTCGGCAAATGGGGGCGGCTGGCGGCGCTGCCGGGGTTTGCGGTGATCGTGTTCGATCTGACCGAGAACACCGTTCAGGCGCTGGCGCTCTCCGGCGCGGCCAATGCGCTGGATGCGAAAGCCTGGATCACGCCACTCAAATTCGGCCTGTTCTGGCTCAGCGCAGCCATTGCGGCGGCAGCGGCGCTGGTGGCGCTGTTCCGGCTGGCCTCTGGCAAGCGTGCCCCAGGCTAGCGCGACGCGGCGTCAGGCTTGGCGGCAGGCGCCGGCGGGCCTAACACCTTCGGCAGCCAACATTACCGGAGGAAGCCCCATGTCCGAGCCCATCGTCCTGACCGAGCGCCATGGCGCCGTTTGCCTCGTCACGCTGAACCGCCCGGACGCCCTGAACGCCCTGTCGAAAGCCCTGCGGGCCGAGATCGTGCGCGTGTTCACCGAGCTGAAGGATGACCCGGAAATCCGCGCCGTCGTGCTGACCGGAAATGGCCGCGCCTTCACGGCAGGGATCGACCTCAAGGAAGCCGGGCAGACCGGCTTTGCCCTCGGCGCGGATGAAGACAGCAAGGCGATCAACATGCTCGCCGCGCTGGAAGCCTACCCGTGGCCGATCATCGGCGCGATCAATGGCTTTGCCATCACCGGCGGCTTTGAACTCGCCCTGATGTGCGATGTGCTGCTCGCCTCCGAACATGCGCGCTTTGCCGACACCCATGCCCGCGTCGGCATCGTGCCGGGCTGGGGACTTTCGCAGAAACTTTCGCGCCTGATCGGCATCAGCCGCGCCAAGGAGCTGTCCTTCACCGGCAATTTCATCGACGCGCATATGGCGGAGAAGTGGGGCCTGGTGAACCGGGTCTATCCGGCGGCAGACCTGGTGCCCGCTGCCCTGCAGCTCGCCAGCGAGATGACCTCGACCAATCCGGACCTGCTGCGCAAGTACAAGGCGCTGATCGATGACGGTTTCGGCATGACCTTTGCGCAAGGCATGAAGGAAGAAGTGAAACGCTCGATCGAGCATTCGCAGAGCGTTACCGCCGATTCCGTGGAAGAAGCCCGCAAGCAGGTGACGGCGCGAGGCCGCAATCAGCAGGGGTAAGCTTCGGGCGGTTGCCAGCCGTCACCTCCCAGAGGGAGAAGGGGGCTTCGCCGCAAACGCAACGCTAAACCCCTCTCCCTTGGGAGAGGGGCAGGGGTGAGGGAGACCTCTCTCTCCGCCAGGTGCGTTGCCCTCGGTTGTGATCTTGGCGCCCCCTCATCCCCAACCCCTTCTCCCAATGGGAGAAGGGGTTCTAACTTCACCTCGCAAACTCGAACGCATCCATTCTCAGTACGCTGAACGTCACTGACGTATGCAGCAGCTCCATGCGGGGCTGCGGGCCGGCGGCGCCGAGGGCGACGAAGAGGGGCAGGAAATGCTCCTCCGTCGGGTGGTTGCGTGCAGCGTTCGGGGCGAGCTTGCGATAGTTCACCAGATCGTCCGTGCGCCCCTCGATAAGCGCCTGGTTCACCCAGTCGCCGAAGGATTTCACCCAGTCAGGCTCGGCATTCGGGCCGCGCCAGCTGACGCTGCGCAGGTCGTGCGTGAGGCTGCCGCTGCCAAGGATCAGTACGCCTTCTTCCGTCAGCGGGCGCAAGGCTTCGCCGAGTTTCAGATGGTAAGCCGGCCCCAGATGGGTTTGCAGGGACAGCTGAAGCACGGGAATGTCCGCGCCCGGCCAGGAGAGCTTCAGCGGCACCCAGGCGCCGTGGTCGAGGCCGCGGGCGTGGTCCAGCTCAGCCGGGATACCGGCCTTGTCGAGCAGCGCCTTGACGCGGGCGGCGAGCGCCGGATCGCCAGGAGCGGGATATTGCTGCTGATACATGATGGGCGCGAAGCCGCCGAAATCATGGATGGTCTGCGGGGCAGGCGAGGCCGTGACGCGCGAAGCGGGCGTTTCCCAGTGGGCAGAGGCCACGAGGATCGCCTTGGGGCGCGGCAGCGTCTGGCCAAGTTGCAACAGGAAGTCACGCGCGGGCACATCATCGAAGATGAGGGTGGGCGAGCCGTGCGAAACGAAAATGGGCGGGGTCATGGGGATTGAGCTCCGATAGTCTTGCTTCCCCCAAGGTAAGTCGGCTTCTTTGCCAGTGACAGGCCTCGCCCGGCCTGACAGTTATGCCAATGATGCATGAAAAGGCACGGGTTGCGCGAGGCGCAGCGGCGGGCTTATCAGGGCACCAGTCAGATAGTTTCCAGGAGGAATGAATGCGCGATGTTGTGATTGTAGAGCCGGTGCGGACGGCCGTTGGCGGTTTCGGCGGCTCTTTCAAGAGCGTGCAGGCGCATGACCTCGGCGCGGCTGTGGTCGCAGGGCTGATGGCGCGCACGGGCCTTGCAAAAGACAAGGTCGACGATGTGATCTTCGCGCAATGCTATGCGTCGATGGACGCGCCGGCGCTTGGCCGTGTCGTGGCGCTGGACGCAGGGTTGCCGGTGGAAGTGACCGGGATGCAGATCGACCGTCGGTGCGGCTCGGGTCTTCAGGCGATCATCAATGCGACGATGCAGGTGGCCACTGGCGCGATGGACTGCGTGATCGCAGGCGGCGCGGAATCGATGAGCAATGCGCCATTCTATTCCACCCAACTGCGCTGGGGTCTCGGCCAGGGCAACATGACCGTGAATGATGGCCTCGTGACCGGGCGCCTGACAGCGGGCGGCAAGAACTTCCCCGTGCCCGGCGGTATGCTGGAGACGGCGGAGAACCTGCGCCGCGATTACCAGATCACCCGTGAGGCGCAGGACGAATTTGCAGCCGCTTCCCATGCCAAGGCTGTCGCTGCGCAGAAGTCCGGTGTGTTCTCGGAAGAAATTATTCCGTTCACGGTCAAGGGCCGCAAGGGCGACACGGTGATCGACACCGACGAGCACCCCCGCCCGGATTCGACTGTGGAAGTGCTCTCGAAGCTCAAGCCGATCCGTCAGAAGCAGGACGCCGAAGCAACAGTTACGGCGGGCAATGCCAGCGGCCAGAATGACGGCGCGTCTGCCTGCCTCGTGATGACGCGGGAAATGGCTGAGGCCAATGGCCTGAAGCCGCTGGCGCGTCTCGTTTCCTGGGCGGTCGCCGGCGTCGGTCCGGCGGTGATGGGGATCGGTCCCGTTCCGTCCACGGAGAAGGCGCTGCAGCGTGCGGGGCTCAGCCTGAAAGACATCGACCTGCTGGAGCTGAACGAAGCCTTTGCGGCGCAAGTGCTCGCCTGCACCAAGGCGATGGGACTGGGCGCAGACGACTACAAGCGCCTTAACGTGCATGGCTCGGGCATCTCGCTCGGCCACCCTGTCGGCGCGACAGGCGGGCGTATCCTGGCAACCATGCTGCGGGAAATGGACCGCCGCGGCGCGCGCTACGGCCTTGAAACCATGTGTATTGGCGGCGGGCAGGGGCTTGCCGCGGTGTTCGAGCGGGTTAACTAAACTATCGGTCAGGCTCCGGAAATTCCGGAGCCTGACAGCAAATTAATCTTGCAATTTGCCTGTGGAAAGCGCATATGGCGGCCATCGACATTGGCCGGACGATCAGGCGCGTGCGCTCATCAAGGTGAGTTGCAGTTTCAGAAACTCTCCAAAATTCGATATGCAAGAGCTGACACACTGTCAGCTCACAAACGACCATGAGACTTATATGACAAACGGTACCGTGAAGTTCTTCAACACCCAGAAGGGCTTCGGCTTCATTGCGCCCACCAATGGCGGCAATGACGTGTTCGTGCACATCTCGGCGCTTGAGCGTTCGGGCATTGCCACTCTGAACGAAGGCCAGAAAGTGGCTTACGAAACCGAGATGGACAAACGCTCCGGCAAGCCTTCCGTCAGCTCGATCGAACTGGTCTAATTCACGGGGCAGAGCGCCGGAAAGGCTGCTCTGTCAAATGAACAGACGGATGAAGCGCGCCTCCCTGTGGGGCGCGCTTTTTCTTTTGGTCAGAAGCGTTTGGAGAGACCGAGAACGATGTGGTGGTTGGTATTGTCCGGGCCACCTTTTTCATTCTCGAACTGGTTCATGTAGCCGACTTCCATGTCCAGCGTGTCGGTGAGGTCCCATCCGATGAGGATCTCGCTGCGCGCTTCGGTGAAGCCGGTTGTCTGGCCCCAGTCGGTTTCGTTCAGTTCAAAGTAGAGGTCTGTGCTGAGCTTCAGCTCGAACGGCGTGCCTTCGATGGGGCGGTCGAAGCCGAATTCCTGGCGCAGGCGCAGGCCGGTATCGTCCCAGCCCTCGCGCTGGCGCTGTTCCAGGCGGCTGCGCCCGGAAAACTCGCCGCCGAGGGCGTCTACGATATCGTAGCTCACCTGTTGCCAGAGGCGGTGTTCCTTGCGGTCCGGCCCGCTGCGGCGGGCGCTGGACCAGAGATAACCACCTGACACCTTGAACCGCTTGCTGAGCTTGTAACCGATGCCGGGGCGCAGCTCGATCGTGTCCAGATCGCCATCGGGCTGGTAGCGGAAGTCGCTATTGAGGCTGAGTTCGATCCGGTCGTCGGTAAACGGCTTGGTCTTCACGCTGGCTGAAGTCCAGATTTGGTTTTCGGCCATGGCAGTGGGCGACAGGCAGCAGGCCAGCGCTGTCAGGACAAGAAATGTATGTTTCATGGCCGCCGATTATCCCCGTGCGACTGACACGTTCCTGACAGTCCGCGCGGCGAACTAGGATGGAGGGGGCCTACAGGTCAACGCTAGTTTTGTGACAATTGCATATCAGTTCAATCCGGAAAACCGGATGTCAGAGGCCGAAATACAGCGTCACGATGACGATGCAGGCAATGTTGAGCCAGAAACCGGACTTCATCATTCGGCCAATCGAGAACTGACGGGCGCCAAAGACAACGGCGTTCGGACCGGTGGCAATGGGCAGCATGAAGGCGCAGGACGCGACCATGGCGCAGGGCAGGATCAGGCTGCGCACGTCGATGCCGGTTGCGGCTGCCAGTGCGCCGAGAACCGGCAGGAAGGTGGTCATCGCCGCGACATTCGACATGATTTCCGTCAGGAAGATCAGCAGCGTCGCGATTATCAGGATCAGAAGGATGGGCGGCAGGGCAGCGGCGCCGGCGAGGGAGGTGCCGAGCCAGCCAGCCAGTCCGGATGCCTGTACGGCTGCCGCGAGGGAGAGGCCGCCCCCGAACAGGAGCACGACTTCCCAGGGAACGGCTTTGGCGTCATTCCAGTTGAGAAGTGCCCAGCCGCCGGGCTGGTGTTCCGGCAGGCGGCTGCCATGGGGCATCAGGAACATGAAGATCGCGCCGAGGATGGCGATGCCCATGTCGGTGAGGCCGCCAAAGCCGGGAATGTGGACAAGTTGTTCCCGCGTGATCCAGGCGAGCGCAACAATGCCGAAAACGATCGCAACGCGGCCTTCGGGTGTCGTCATCCGGCCCAGGGCGGTGCGCTGCTCGCGGATCACGGCTTCAGCCGCTTTGGCAGAGGCCGTATCCGACTTCAGACCCCAGGTCAGGATGAACCAGGCAAAGGGCAGCATGATGAGGACAATCGGCAGGCCAAAGCTCATCCATTCGCGGAAGGAGATGTCGATCCCGGCATTCTCGTTCAGCCAGCCCATGGCGATCAGGTTGGTGGGCGTGCCGACCGGGGTGGCGAGCCCGCCAATGGAAGCGGAGTAGGCAATGCCGAGCAGCAAGGCACTGGCAAGGCGCGCGCCGCCGCCCGCCGCGATCGCAACGGACAGGGCAATTGGCGTCATCATCAGGGTGGTGGCGGTGTTGGAGATCCACATCGAAAGCAGGGCCGTGGCAATCATGAAGCCGCCAGCCAGAAGCTTCAGGCGCGCCCCGGAGACAATCAGGACGTTCAGCGCAATCCGCTTGTGGAGGTTCCATTTCTCGATGCCGATAGCCATGATGAAGCCACCCAGCAGCAGCAGCACGACATGATCGGCATAAGGCGCGGCGATCTCCTTCAGGCTGGCAACGCCCGTGAGAGGCAGTAGCCCGAGGGGCAGCAGGGACGTGACCGCAATCGGGACCGCTTCAGTAGCCCACCACACGGCCATCAGCACAAGAACGGCGGCGACCAGAAGTCCGCCACGTTCAAGCCCTTCAGGGGGGGGAAGCACCGCGATCAGCAGCGCCAGCAGCGGGCCAATGATTAGCCCGAGCCGCGCGGCCAGACCCGGTCCGGCGACAGCGCTGTCTGGCAGTGCTACGTTTGGCATCAATTCCCCCGCATTGGTGTCGTTTTTCTGGAAGGCTAACGGTTTTTCGCGGCTGGGCAAATGGTGCCGGCGGCCGGACTCGAACCGGCACGGCCGTTGGGCCTAGGGATTTTAAGTCCCCTGTGTCTACCATTTCACCACGCCGGCACCTTGGGGCGGAGCGATACGGGGTGGCAGGCCGATTGGCAAGCAAGGGATCGGCGCGTGCCGGCAAAACGCGAAACGCCCGCACTCCGGGGACGATGGAGTGCGGGCGCGCGTCGCAGTTGATGGACCGGTGGGGCGCCGGCCATGGGGAAAGTATCAGGCTGCGACGGTTGAGAGGGATTGGGCCGCCTGAGCGATCTGCGACTTTGCGCTGGCGATGGCGGCGTCGCGCGCGTCCGGGCCAAAGCCGGTCTTCTCGGCGTGGATGAAGGAAATATCCGTAATGCCGACAAAGGCGAAGAGGTGGCGCAGGTAAGGTTCCTGGAAGTCTGCGGCTGCGCCGGGACCTTCGGAATAGAGGCCGCCACGCGAGGTCAGCACGATAACTTTCTTGCCTTTCAGGAGACCGTCCGGACCAGCTTCGGTGTAGCGGAAGGTTTCACCCGTACGCAGCACGAAGTCGAACCAGGCGCGCAGCGAGGTGGGCACCGAGAAGTTATACATCGGGGCGGCGATGACGACCGTGTCAGCGGCGCGCAACTCGGCGATCAGCTTGTCGGACAGGGCGCGGGCGGCGAGTTCTTCCGATGTGGAAGGCGTGCCACGCACGCCGGCGAGGTTTGCTGTCGTCAGGTGCGGGATCGGATCGGAGCCAAGATCGCGGCGGACAATGGTGGTGTTCGGGGCGGCCTTGAGGATCTGGGTGACCGCTTCCTCGATCAGCACGCGGGAAACCGATGCGCCCGTGTTGGCGCTCGAATTGATGACGAGAAGGTTGGACATTGGAATTGCCTCCATGGCGTTTCGTTCAACGCCGTGGAAATGGGGCAGGTGCGGTCGCCTTTGATCCCGTGATGACCTGATAACATTTATGCGGGGAGGGGATGGATAAAGGCGCCGGGCGCCCCTCCATGCGCGGCGGAGCTGCCTCAGCGTTTGAGAGCGGAGAGGACCTGCGGCGCAATCGCCTTGTTGAAGCGGGAGATGTTGGCCACGGATTCGTGCGAGAAGCTCGCGCCCGAATACCAGGACTGGCTTTGCCCCTGCATTGCCTGCATCCGGCCGATCAGGCCGTTTTCGATGGCCTTGAGATTGAGGTGGGGGAAGTAGCGCCAGTTCTTGACGTTCACCACGTTGACGAGCTGCGCGCCCTGGTCTGCAAGATCGCGTTCAAGGAAAATGCGCAGTTCCGGCACCGTATAGTCGCCGGGGATCTGGCCGGTGACATAAAGATGGCCGCCAAAGTCCGGGCTGTGGCCTTCATAGCGGGCCGAAATCAGCTGGCCGGGATAGGAGCCCGGCAGGAAGGCGCGCGAGAAGGAGCGGATGTCTTCTTCCGTAAACCAGTTTTCGACAACGATGAGCGAGGTGGCGTAGCCTTTCCACGTCACGGCCTCGGCGACGGTTTTTTCATCCGCCGTCGGATCAGTAACAAGGCGCGCCCAGTCATCGACGGGAATGGTGCAGGCCAACGCATTCGCCGAGAGCTGGCGACCGTCGGCAAAATGCAGCAGGGATTCTTTCGGGCCGCGCTCGATTTTCGTGATCTGGTGGGACAGGCGGACATCGAAATCTTGTGCCAGAACGTCCCAGAAATTCGACCAGCCCTGGGAGGGCATGATCAGCTTGCCGGTCGCGCCGCTGATAATGGCGTGATGATCAACCCACATCATCGCCTGATAGATCGACACCTCGTTGAGGTAACCATATCCGAGCGCCGTTACCGCGCGGTACATCATGCGCATGATCTTCGGCAGCTTCTGTTCGGTCAGCCAGGCCTCGGCGGACATCGCCGCTTCAGCAAGTGCGCGCGGGTCGTCCGGGTTTTTCTTCAGACGGCCAAGCAGCCCCTGGCGTTTTGACAGATAGGCCAGCACCTGCTGGGGCAGGGAAGGACCGGGCGCGTCATTGACATAATCGCGCATGCCCGCGCCATCGACCGTGGTCTTGCGGAGCATGCGGAAGGGTTTGCGCTGGCGCTTCATCCACTTCAGCACATCCTTGTAGGCGCCTGTCGCGTAGCAGGTGCCCATCTCGGCGATCAGGTCTCCCAGGTCCATGCTGTCGGATTTGCCGCCGATACGGTCGGCCTGCTCGATCAGGGTGAACTGTGAATAACCTGTGAGCCGCAGGTATTGCGCGAGCGTCAGCCCGCCGGGGCCTGCGCCGACAATCGCCAGGGAAGTTCGGTCCGGCAGGCTCATAGATAGTTATTCTTCGGTTAACGCGACCGTGAAGGTCGCGCAGTTCGGTAAAAACCGATCTTCATCATGTCCTGTTAGTAACGCTCGCATGAAGATGTCGATAGGCCTGACAGATGTTGTTCTGTTCCCCATAGTCGGGGTCGGAAGATTCAAGCGTCGCGAGACGCCTGACGTCCCTGCCTATATGCACCATCGCCTGGTGTCACTACTTACGGTGATGGGCTTCATCAACCTCGTCAATTCTGCCGCAGTCGTGTTCACGCTGTACACCGAGACGAGCCTTGTTGTGCTGTTTGGCTGGATGATCCCGATCTGGGTGTTCGCCATTTCGCAGATTCTCTGGGCGCGCAGCCGCTGGGACCGCTCACCGGCGCGCCCGGTACGTGGCCGCTTCCTGCGCCGCGCTGAAGTTGCCACCGGCGTTGTGGGCGCGTGGTGGGGCCTTTGTGTCATGCTGGCGCCGACAGGGGATGTCGGTCTCAAGGTTTCCATGTTCGCCATCGTGTTTGGCATGTGTGCCGGCGTGGTGGCCGTTGTCTCTCCGGTTGCCAACGTGGCGGCGCGCTTCCTGCTGGGCGCAGCGACGACGGCGACCCTCGGTTTCTTCATGGCGCCGCTTGGCTTGCCGGCCACGATCGTCATGCTCGGCATCGTGCTGACGCTCGCCTCTGCATTCGCGAGCCTCAACGGCTATCGTAACCTGCTGCTCGAAATGGAAGCCAAGCGTCTTGCTGCGCAGAACCATGAACAGCTGCTGGACGCTGTGACTGCGATTCCCGAAGCGTTCGCAATTTACGATGCCTCGGGCAATGTGATCATCCAGAACGCTGTGCACCAGCGCTGGTTCCCCAAAGGCCTGGAGAAGTCCGATTTCCGTCCCGGTACGGAGATGCGTAAGCTGGCCGATGTTGGCGGCGTGATGCGCTCCTGCGTGCCGACCAGCTCGGGCGGCCGCGTGATTATCCATACCGATGTTTCCAAGATGGAAGACCTCCGTCAGGAAGCGGACGAATCTCGGCGCGACGCCGAAGAAGCCCGCCTGGCGGTGGAGCGTTTCGTTGGCTCGGTGACGCGCGAATTGCGTCTGCCGCTGCGCACGCTGCGTACGATTGCCTCGCGCTTTGAAACGCGCAGCCAGATCCCGTTCGACGATGGCGAAGTGCGCCTGGCTGGCGACAAGATGGTCAGCTTTGCCGATCAGGCCCTCAGCCTCGTGGACGAAGTTCTCTCGATTACCCAGGGCGGCGACAGTATCGTCGATGGCTCGGATGTGTCGCTGAAGTCAACGCTGTCTCAGGTGATCTCGCAGAAGCAGTCTGCCATCACCACACTGGGTGTTCAGATCGACGAAGAGCCGAGCGGCCAGGACACGATGATCGACAGCGCCAAGGCGGCGCGGGTCCTCTCGCGCGTCTTCTCGGCCGTGTTGCTGGAGCTTGGCCAGGTTAGCCGCGGTGGCGGGGCGATGCGGGTGCGTTGCGGAGTCCGCGGCGATCAGGGCTGGGTCTCGGTCGAGGCGGCAAAACTTGCCAACGGCCCGATGTCCAATGAAATCACCGAAGATTATCTCTCGGAAAGCTCGGAAAACCGTCTTGTCTGGCGCGCCCTGATGCAGACCATCGGTGGGCAGGTCGAAATGCGCGAGGCGCGCAACGGCTCGATCGTCTACATCCTGAAATTCAACACCAATGCCACCTCGACCAAGCTGGGCGACGCGCAGGCATTGGCGGCAGGGCGCCCGCACCGCGCCGCCTGATGCCCGGCTTCGGCTGCCTCAGCTTTCCGGTAGCGGCGTGAATTCCTGATCGTCGCCATCGGGCAGCTTCATCCGCCCCTGTTTCCAGTCTTCCTTGGCCTGCTCAAGCCGTTCCCTGGACGAGGAAACGAAGTTCCAGAAAATGAAGCGCTCGCCAATCGGCTCGCCGCCGAGCACCATGACGGTTGAGGTTTCTTCGGCCGTGACGACGGCGTCGCCTTTGCCGAGCACGGCCATCTGGCCGGCGCCCAGCTTTTGTCCGGCCACCTGGGCAACACCATTCGCGACATAGACGGCCCGTTCGGCATGAGCGTCCGGCACTTTGCGGCGGGCACCGGCTTCCATTTCCCAATGCATGTAGAACATCGGCGAGCGAACGTTGACGCCCGCGTCCAGCCCTTCGGCGCTGCCGGCGATGAGGCGGCCCTTGAGGCCCGGCTCGGTCCAGACTGGCAGGCTGTCGGCGGGATGGTGCCAGAAGCCGGGGTCGATTTCTTCCTCTTCTTTCGGCAGGGCGACCCAGGCCTGGATGCCATGCATATGGGCGCCGTGCATGCGCGCATATTCGAGGCGTTCGGAATGGGTGATCCCTTTGCCGGCGGTCATCCAGTTGACGGCGCCGGGCTGGATCTCCTGCTTGAAGCCGAGGCTGTCGCGGTGGGTCATCGCGCCGGAATAGAGATAGGTGACGGTCGATAGGCCGATATGCGGGTGAGGGCGCACATCCAGCTCGCGGGGAATGCCCGCGGCGAAATCCACAGGGCCCATCTGGTCAAAGAAGATGAACGGGCCGACCATGCGCCGCTTTGCGAAGGGCAGGACGCGGCCCACTTCAAAGCCGCCGCCAAGGTCACGCGTGCGCTTGTCGATGATGAGTTCGATCATGGTCTTCCTCCTTGCCTGTGAACACCCTACCGCACATGGGACTTATGATGCGGGTTTTCTCGCCGGATGCGTCTTATAAGACATATGCCAAATCTGAATTATCCTGGAGGAGAGCCCCAATGACCCTGCTGACTGGCCTGAAACGCACGGCCGCAATTGCCGTAATCTCAGCGGTTGCCGCGTTTCCCGCGATGGCTGAGACCATCGTGATCCATGCCGGAAAGGTGCTGGATATTCCCGGCAACGCGCCGCGCGGCGCAACCACCATCACCGTTACCGATGGCAAGATCGTCTCGCTCGAAAGCGGCTTCAAGGCCGCGCGCGACAAGAAAGCCCGCGTGATCGACCTGAAGGACAGCTATGTCCTGCCGGGCCTGATCGATTCCCACGTCCACCTTACCTCTGACGCCGGCGGGATTGCCGGGCAGCTTCAGGGGGTGACGCTGTCTCCTGGGGCTCAGGCATTCGACGCCTGGGAAAACGGCATGAAAACCCTGCGCGCAGGCTTTACCACCGTGCGCAATCTGGGCGATGGCGACGGCGCTGTGCTGGCGCTGCGCGACGCCGTGAATGATGGCCAGATTCAAGGGCCGCGCATTCTCGATGCCGCAGCGTCCATCTCTGTTTCATCCGGCCATATGGACGGCTCATTGGGCTTCCGCGACGATCTGCGCCCCTATTTCCGCGCGGAAGGAAACACCTGTGACGGCGCTGATGATTGCCGCCGGGCTGTCCGCCTGCAGGTCGCGCGTGGAGCAGATGTCATCAAACTGGCAACGACCGGCGGCGTGAACAGCCGCATCGGCGCCGGCCTTGGCCGCCAGATGTTCGAGGATGAGGCCTATGCCATCGTGCAGACGGCTAATCTTTTCGGCAAGAAAGTTGCCGCGCACGCCCATGGTGGCGATGGCATTCGGCTCGCCCTCGAAGCCGGTGTCGACTCGATCGAACACGGCACGATCCTCGACCCCGAAACGATTGAAGCTTTCGTTGCGTCGGGCGCCTATTACGTGCCGACCCTGTCGACCGTGAACGGATATATCGAACGGATCGAAGCCAATGCCGACGCCTATGAGCCGGATGTGCGCGCCAAGATCGAATGGCGCATCGGCATCACAGGCAAGAGCCTTGAGATCCTTTACCCGAAGGGCGTTCCGATTGCATTCGGCACGGACGCCGGTGTTTCCAAGCATGGCCGCAACGCTGACGAGTTCGAGCTTCTGGTTCGTTTCGGCATGCCGCCAATGGAAGCGATCAAGGCCGCAACCGTGAACGCGGCAGACCTGCTGGGTGTGACGGATGTGGCGGGTACGCTGGAGCCGGGCAAGAGCGCCGACATCATCGCTGTGAAGGGTGATCCGCTGGCGGACATCAAGGTGTTGAAGTCGGTCAACTTCGTGATGGCGCGCGGCGAAGTCATCAAGGAATAGAGGGACGTAACCCCCTCAATACAAAGGCCCGGAAGGTTTGACGCCTTCCGGGCCTTTTCATTTTCGGGGCGGCAATCAGATAACTGTCAGCCAGTCCGGGCGAACGTATTTCTCGCCGAGATCGCGGGCCACCAGCTTGTGCGCGATGGCGCCCTGATCGACGGTGAGGCCATTGGCCAGATGCTTGTTGGCGTTGATCGCGTTGCGGGCGCCGTGATTGGCGAGCTGCATCACGAAGGGCAGGGTGGCGTTGTTGAGCGCATAGGTGGATGTGCGCGGAACGGCGCCCGGCATGTTGGCAACGCAATAATGCAGGATGCCATCGACTTCATAGATCGGATCATCATGCGTAGTCGGACGGCTTGTTTCAAAGCAGCCGCCCTGGTCGATGGCGATGTCGACGAGGACCGAGCCCGGTTGCATGGTCGAAAGTTGCGCGCGGCTGACCAGCTTGGGAGCCGAGGCGCCGGGGATGAGCACGGCGCCGATGACCAGATCGGCGTCCTTGATCGCATCGGACAGGGAGTGGGCGGTGGAATACATCGTATTGACCGTGCCGCGGAACTGCTCGTCGAGTTCGCCGAGGCGCTCATTGTTGCGATCGAAGACCCAGACATCTGCGCGCATGCCGACGGCGATCTCCGCGGCATGTGTGCCGGAAACGCCGCCGCCGATGATGACGACCTTGGCAGGGGCAACGCCAGGAACGCCGCCCATCAGGATGCCGCGACCGCGACCCTTGGTGCGCATCAGTGCGCCGGCGGCAACCTGCATGGACATTCGGCCAGCCACCTGGCTCATCGGCCGCAGCAGCGGCAGGCCGCCATGCGCGTCCGTGACGGTTTCGTAGGCGATGGCGAGACAGCCGGAGTTCATAAGGCCCCTGGCCTGGACCGGATCGGGCGCCAGGTGGAGATAGGTGAAGAGGGTATGGTTTGGGGTGAGGCGCGCGATTTCTTCCGGCTGCGGTTCCTTCACCTTCACGATCAGTTCGCTGCTGGCGAACACTTCGTCGGCACCGGGCAGGATCTGCGCGCCAACGGTTGTGTACGCTTCGTCCGCAAAGCCCGAAGCGATGCCCGCGCCTGCCTGGATGTTCACCTGATGGCCGGCGCGGACAAGCTCGCCAACGCTTTCAGGTGTCAGGCCGACGCGGGATTCCTGCTTTTTGATCTCAGTTGGAACGCCAATGCGCATGATCCACTCCTTTGGGAAAGATCACGCCTATAAACCTCACATTGGGGCGGTTCCACCCTGCGCCCAAAATGCAGGCAAAAGAAAACCGCGTGCGGGAAATGGAGAAACCCGCACGCGGCTTCAGATTTCAGACCCTGTCGCCAGGCCCTGAAGGCAGATTACATGGACCTTGCAATCGTGAAGACGACGCGCTCGTCGGCCAGGTCGGAACCGTCGATGTCGGTATCCCAGTAACGCAGGTCGAAGTCGAAGCCAGCTGCCGAGTAGGTGCCGCCGAGCGACCAGTTGGTGTAGTCGCCACCAGCGTCGAACTGGTAGTTGCCGACGCTGCCGTCTACGCTGAAGGCGTCGGTCAGCGAGTAACCGGCCGAAGCCGCGACGTAGAGGTTCTCATTGTCGAGGTCGTAGTAAGCTTCGCCGCCGATCGAGAGGCCGCTGTCGAAGGAGTAGCCCAGGGCACCCTTGATCTCGAGGAAGTCGAGATCGTCATCCTCAGAGTCCGGGTAGGTATAGTAGAGCAGGCCGACATCCCAGGAGATGCCGCTGGCAAACTCACCGGCCAGGCCGCCGTAGAAGTCGAGTTCGACGTTCGGGTCGGAGCCGCTGTCGAAGTCGATGCTGGACGCCCAGGTGCCAGCATAGAACATGCCGTTGGTGTAGTCGAAGCCGCCGGAGATGGCCATGTCGCCACCCGATTGCGACACACCGCGCCAGACATAGTCCGACGTCAGAGCGACGTTGCCCGAGAATTCGCCTTGTGCAGATGCAGTGCCTGCGGCTGCCACCATGGCGGCCAGTGCGACACCTGCCTGAAGAAATTTCATACGCATGCGTGTTAACCCCGTCTTTTGATCACGCTCCCGCTTGAGCGCCGTAGGTGACCCTGCCGATCTTTACCGGGCTTGCCGATGCTGCCGTTAGGCGAACTGAGGCGGGAGGGGGCGCTGCGCACTGGTTTTGGGCAGGCGGGGGCGCCTTTGCCTCGCAATTGTGCGCCCTCGCGTCCAGAAAATGTGCAGACAGCGAGTCAGCGTGCCTTCAGCGGAGCATAACCAAGGTGCATCCCGGCATCCACCAGCAGTGTTTCACCACTTATGTGACGGGACGCGTCGGTCACCAGAAACAGCGCAGAATCTGCGATGTCGTCTGGGCCGGAGGCCACATTGAGGGGCACCGAGGCGGCAACACCGGCTTCCATCTTCTTGTATTGCTCCTCGCTCATTGTGTCCTTGAACCAGCGCGTGCCGATGAATCCGGGGCAAACGGCGTTGACGCGGATGGCCGGGGCCAATGCGCGGGCGAGGCTGATCGTCATGGTGTTGAAGGCGCCCTTGGAGGCGGCGTAGGCGACCGAGGAGCCAACCCCGGCGACGCCGGCGATCGAGGAGACGTTGAGAACGGCGGAGGCGCGACCGGTCTGGCGATAAGCCTCGACCATCAGGTCTTTTGTCTTCTGCATAAGGATGAATGGGCCGGCGACATTGACCGAGTAGAGATCGAGGAAATCCTGACGGCTCAGCGCATCCAGATCGCTGTGATCGCGGGCGTGCTTGGTGATGCCGGCATTGTTGACGAGAATGTCGAGGCGGCCGGACTGGGCGGCGGCGTCGGCCAGTTTCTGGCAGCCTTCATCGGTGGACACATCGGCCTGCACGAGGCGAGCCTGCGCGCCGGCCTTCTGGCAGTCGGCTACGGTGGCTTCGCCATCGGCAATGGATTTGGTGCAGTTGATGATGACGCTGGCGCCGCGCTCGGCCAGTTTCAGGGCGATCGAGCGGCCAAGGCCGGTGGCGGAGCCGGTTATCAGGGCGGTGCGTCCTGCGAGATCCTGCGTGGTCATTTCCTGTCTTCCCTTAGTCGTTGTCGAGTCCTGCGGCAGATGGCCGGAGGGAGGGCGGGTAAGTCAAGCCTCGGGCCGTTTGGCGCCAATGCACGCCACGCGAGCGCAGACCGGGGGCTTGTACGCAACCGCGCTCTGCCGCTTGATAATGGAACCCGGGCAGGGGCCTGGCCGTTCCACTTCTATGAGCAACGACCTATTCAGACTGATCTATGTGAGCACCGCCACACCCGGCCTGTCTCAGCAGGACGTGGCGGATATTCTTGACGTTTCTCAATCCAATAACGAGGAACGCTATATCACCGGCTATCTGGTGCATAACGGGCCGAGCTTCATGCAGCTCATTGAAGGCCCGCGCCCGGAGATTGAAGGCATTTACACCCGCATCATGCACGACCAGCGCCATACCGGCCTTGTGCGGATCCTGGCGGAGAAAGCCGAACACCGGGCCTTCCCCCGCTGGTCCATGAACTATTTCCGTGTGGACCATTCCGGGCAAAACGGTTCGATGCTGGCGCGCCGGGATGATCCTGTGGACAGCTTGATGTCTGCCGACGCGCCGCGCGACCTGATCTACACCTTCTCAAAGTTCATCCGGCAGGGCTGACCTTGTCTTTGGCGCTGCCGAACCGTGTGAGTTTGGCGGTGACGATGGCGAGCCCGATGAGCGCGATACCGGCCACCAGCAGTGTGGCGGGCTCTGCCCCGAAGGTCTCGAAATACTGGGTGTAAGCATGGATCGTCAGGAAGACGAGCGCGCTGACCGAGAGAAATCCGCCCCGGCGGGTTTTCAGGGCGAGGGCAAGCGAAAGGGCGGCCCAGCCGACCGAGAACCAGGCCGGAGCAATGCGGCCAGCGTCGCCGGCACTGTCATACGGCAGCCAGGCATCGCCAATGACATCGCCCCAGAGCGAGCCGACCCAGAAGCTGAAATGCAGGAGGATTAGGCCCGTGCGCGCAGCGGAGGTGGCAAGCGATTGCCAGGCGGGGGCGAGTTCCCGGCGCAGGCGATAGAGCCCGGCACTGAGGGCGCCGAAGATCAGGATGCTGAGGACGGGTTCTTCAACGAACAGGGCATAGCTGGCGTGCCAGTAGCCTGTGCCCGTTCCGAGGACCGGGCCGAGGGCGACCATCGAGAGGGCGGCGAGGAAGGCCGAACGATAACGAATGGCACCGGCCGACAGGATCAGCGTGACGAGGAGGGCGGGCGCGGTGACGGGCGCGTCCTCAAACTCCCACGCGACCCAGCCGGCGAGACCGAGCGTGCCCATCAGGGCAAGGGCGATGGCGAGCAGGGCGAAGCTTTCCCCCTTGCTGAAATGGCGGAGCGCCTCTGCCCCGCCGAGCGCGGCGGCGGCGAGCAGGAGGCCTGTGGCGGCATTGGGCACCAGCGCGATGGTGGCGATGGCCACGGCGACCGCGCCGAAGATCAGGAGGATATTGGCGGCGAGCCCTGCGCGATTGTCCGGCAGGGCAAGGCCCGCAAGCCGGGCAGCCTCCTCGGGCGTCAGGCGGGACGCCTGCACGAGGGCATCCAGATCAAGCCGGATCACAGTCATGGCACTCACTCCAGATCAAAAGAAGTGAGTGTTCACTAACATATCTGGGCAAAAGGTGCAAGCGGCAAGCGCCGCGATCCCCGCCAGCGGGGCTGGGAGGTGGTTTTGGCCGCGTGTTTTGGGGATCTGTCAGGACGTGTTGGGCAATGCGCCGCCGGCGAGGACTTCGTTTGCCGCCTCGTTCAGCTCATTTAGAAGGCTTCGCGCATGATGATTGAGGCTGGGACGGTCGCCGGGGATTCTACGGGGTGAGAGTGGAGAGCGCGGGGGCGCAGCGGCGGCAGTCAGGCGGGCCTGACGGCGCACCCAGCGCCGCGCCTCCCGCAAGGGACAATCCAGGGCAGCCTGCAAAGCCTCGAACCGGCGCAGGAAGCGGGCCATCGGGTCTGCCGCCTGCGCAGATGCCTTCGGCGCGTCCGGGCGGGCATAGAGAACGGAATCAACCAGCGCCGTGACGCGCGGGAGCAGGTGTTCGAGCAGGTAATCTGTTCCCGGATTTTTTGCGGCGCTGGGCTGAGGTTCAAACATGCTGAACACCGGCGCGCGGGGGCCGCTGGTTTCCCGCATCTCGCCGGTGGGCGCGGCCTTGGGCTTGGGGCCGGATGCGGGGGCGGGCGCGGCGGGCACGGGCAGGGTGCCCGCGATGAGAAGGATGGCGCGGCGCATGGCCGCCTCCGCCGGGACGACCGCATGGGCGATCAGATGCCGGCGCAAGGCTGCGCCCATAGGGGCCGCGCCAAGACGCGTGAGGGCGCCGGTGACCAGCTCGATCAGATCCATGACAAGATAGAACGCCCGGCCAAGCAGGTAGTCTAGCTCGGTGTAATCGTCCGCAGGCTGATCGGGTGTGTCCATGCCTGAAAGACTAGCATGGGCCGGAGAGGCGTGGACAAGATCGCAGAAAAAACCTGCAGGGGCTTGAAGGAATGAGGGATTTTCCCGCGCACCTGTTGGATAAGGCGCTGGGGGACATGCCTGCCCCGAAATGGGGAGGGGGTGTCCTGCCGCCCCGTATGGCGCGGGGCGGCGAGGATCAGATGTCCAGCTCTTCGACGAAGGCGGCGTTTTCCTGGATAAAGCGGAAACGCAGTTCGGCCTTCTTGCCCATCAGCGTGTTGATGAGGTCCGCCGGTTTGACTTCCAGGTCGTCCATGGTGGCGGGCAGCGTCACGCGGGCGAGCGTGCGGGTGGCCGGGTTCATGGTGGTTTCTTTCAGCTGGGCGGGGTTCATCTCGCCGAGGCCCTTGAAGCGCGTCATGTCGACCTTCTGGTTGCTCTTGAAGTGTTCCTTCATGATCCGGGCACGGTCGGCATCGTCCATCGCGTAGTGGATGTTACCCTTGTTTGACAGCTTGTAGAGCGGGGGCAGGGCGAGGAAGAGGCGGCCAGCCTCGATCAGACCCGGTGTCATCCGGTAGAAGAAAGTGATCAGCAGCGATGCGATGTGGGCGCCGTCAACGTCAGCATCGGTCATGATGATGATGCGCTCATAGCGAAGGTCGTCGATGTTGAACTTGCGGCCAAGCTCCGTGCCCAGAGCAAGGGAGAGGTCAGCCAGTTCCTGGTTGGCCATCAGCTTGTCGTCCGACGCGCTTTCGACGTTCAGGATCTTGCCGCGCAGGGGCAGGATGGCCTGCGTCTCGCGGTTGCGCGCCTGTTTGGCGGAGCCGCCGGCCGAGTCGCCCTCGACGAGGAAGAGTTCGGTGCTTTCCGGGCCCTTGGCCGAACAGTCGGCCAGCTTGCCGGGGAGGCGCAGCTTCTTGGTGGCCGATTTGCGGGAGATTTCCTTCGCCTTGCGGCGGCGGGCCCGCTCGTCGGCGCGGTCGATGGCCCAGCTCAGCAGCTTGTTGGCCTCTTTGGGCGAACCGGCCAGCCAATGGTCGAAGTGATCGCGGACGGCGTTTTCCACCAGGCGGAAAGCGTGGGTGGAGGAGAGCTTGTCTTTGGTCTGGCCGACGAACTCAGGCCCGCGGATGAAGACCGAGAGGAGGAGGCCGGAATGGCCCATGACATCCTCGGCGGTGACTTCGGAGGCTTTCTTGTTGCCGGTCAGCTCGCCGAAATTGCGGATGCCCTTGGTGATGGCCGAGCGGAAGCCGGCCTCATGGGTGCCGCCTTCGGGCGTCGGGATGGTGTTACAATAGGAGCGGGAGAAGCCGTCGGCATCGCCGAAACCGGCCTGCGTCCAGGCGATGGCCCATTCGACCTTGCCTTCGGCGCCCATGTCCACGAGGCCGGTGAAGGGGCTTTCCGTGATCGTGCCCTTATCGCCGAAGACTTCCAGCAGCTGGTCGGCCAGGCCATTGGGATAGGAGAGGACGGCTTCGGCGGGGACTTTGGAGTCCTCCGGCAGAAGCTCCGGATCACAGGCCCAGCGGATTTCAACGCCGCGGAAGAGATAGGCTTTCGAGCGCGCCATCTGGAACAGGCGCTGGGGGCGCCAGCGGAGCTTGTCGCCGAAAATCTGGTGGTCGGGCTTGAAGCTGACCGAGGTGCCGCGCCGGTTGGGCACGGGGCCGACCTTCTGGAGCTTGCCGACGGGCAGGCCGCGCGAGAATTCCTGCCGGTAGAGCGTGCGGTCGCGGGCGACCTCGACGACGACCTTTTCGGAGAGCGCGTTGACCACCGAGATGCCGACGCCGTGGAGGCCGCCGGCGGTTGAGTAGGCCTTGTCGGAGAATTTGCCGCCCGAGTGCAGCGTCGTCATGATGACTTCGAGCGCAGATTTCTTGGGGAATTTCGGGTGTGGATCGATCGGGATGCCGCGTCCGTTATCGGTGACGGTCAGGAAACCGTCGGCGGTGAGCTTGATCTCGATGCGGCTGGCATGGCCGGCGACGGCTTCGTCCATCGAGTTGTCGAGGACTTCGGCGAACAGGTGGTGCCAGGCGCGCTCATCGGTGCCGCCGATATACATGCCGGGGCGCTTGCGGACGGGCTCAAGGCCTTCGAGAACCTCGATATCCTTGGCAGAATAGCCGGCAGTGCCGGCCAGCAGATCATCCTGTTTCATCTGCCGCGCTGAGGACATGGACTGCTTCTCCGTCTCTGAAAACGCCGGAATCCCCGGCGGAATGGGCGAGGCAGACAGGAGGGCAATTTCCTTAACGGCGCATTAACCTTCGGCTTTCTGCCAAGGCCAGACATCTGGCGGGGTTCGTGTGGCTGGGCAAGGGGAGAGGTTCACCTGCTGTCTCTCAGCCCGTCTACCTGCCCTGAAACGATCACTTATATTCACAGGATTGTTGAGCAGCGTTCAGCTTGAAGGGTTAAGCTGGGGTTTCCACATTCGGTATGTCGCCCGAAGGATGCTGTGACAGGTGTTTTGAGGGTATACTGGGTTGCCGCTCAGCGGGGCCCGAATCAAAGGAGGCACTTCCAGATGCCAAAATCCAAGACAGTGCCGGTGTTGCCGCTTCGGGACATCGTTGTTTTCCCCGACATGGTTGCGCCGCTGTTCGTCGGCCGCGACAAGTCTGTCCGGGCGCTCGAGATGATCGAGGAGTCCGACAATGAGATCATGCTGGTGGCCCAGAAGGACGCCGCCATCGACAATCCCGTGGCCGAGGACATGCACGCCACCGGGACGCTCGCCACCATCCTGCAATTGCTGAAACTGCCCGACGGCACCGTGAAGGTGCTGGTGGAAGGCCGCGCCCGTGCGCGCCTCGTGCAGCTGCACGACCGGGTGGAGTATTTCGAAGCCGAGGTCGAGACGATCCCGGAAGCCGATGTGGCTGGCTCCGACATCCAGGCGCTGATGCGCGCCGTGCAGGAGCAGTTCGAGAGCTATGTGAAGCTCAACCGCAAGATCCCGCCGGAAGCTGTGACGACCATCAGCCAGCTCACCGAGCCGGGCCGCCTGGCAGACCAGGTGGCGTCGAACCTGTCGGTCAAGCTCTCCGACAAGCAGGACCTGCTGGAGATGCCGGACGTGAAGGAGCGCCTGGAGAAGGTCTTCTCACTGATGGAAGGCGAGATGGGCATGCTCCAGATGGAGCGGAAGATCAAAAACCGCGTCAAGCGTCAGATGGAGAAGACGCAGCGCGAGTATTACCTGAACGAGCAGATGAAGGCGATCCAGCGCGAGCTGGGCGATCAGGGCGAAGGCTCTGACCGCGATGAGCTGGCCGAACTCGACCAGAAGATCGCCGACACGCCGCTGAGCCAGGAAGCCCGCGCCAAGGCCGAGGCCGAAATCAAGAAGCTGCGCCAGATGTCGCCGATGTCTGCCGAATCCACGGTCGTGCGCAATTATCTCGACTGGCTGCTGTCGCTGCCCTGGGGCAAGCGGAAGGACATCCAGACCGACCTTGTGAAAGCCGAGCACCAGCTCGACGACGACCATTACGGCCTCGACAAGGTGAAAGAGCGTATCCTGGAATACCTCGCCGTGCAGAAACGGACCGGCCGCCTGAAAGGCCCGATCCTCTGCCTCGTCGGACCGCCGGGCGTGGGTAAGACCTCGCTGGGCCGCTCGATTGCCGAAGCCACGGGACGCGACTTTGTGCGCGTGTCGCTGGGCGGCGTGCGCGACGAAAGCGAGATCCGCGGTCACCGCCGCACCTATATCGGCTCGATGCCGGGCCGGATCATCCAGAGCCTGAAGAAGACGAAGACGGGCAACCCGCTCTTCCTTCTCGACGAGATCGACAAGATGGGCATGGACCATCGCGGCGATCCGGCGTCGGCCCTGCTTGAGGTGCTCGACCCGGAGCAAAACGCGACGTTCAACGACCACTATCTGGAAGTCGATTACGACCTTTCGGACGTAATGTTCGTGACGACGGCGAACTCGCTCAACATGCCCCAGCCCCTGCTGGACCGGATGGAGATCATCCGTATTGCGGGGTACACGGAAGATGAAAAGCTGGAGATCACCAAACGCCACCTGGTTCCGCAGGTGCGTGAGGATCACGGCCTGAAGGAAGAGGAGTGGATCGTCACCGACGAAGCCATCCGCGACCTGATCCGCTACTACTCCCGTGAAGCGGGCGTGCGCAGCCTGAAGCGCGAAGTGGCACGCCTTGCCCGCAAGGCGGTGCGCGACATTGCGACGAAGGACCTGCCGAGCCTGACGATCACGGCGGAAAACCTTTCCGAGTATGCCGGCGTGCGCAAGTATCGCTATGGCCTCGCGGACGAGACCGATCAGGTCGGCGCCGTCACCGGCCTTGCCTGGACGGAAGTGGGCGGTGACCTGCTGACGATCGAGGCGGTGAAAATGCCAGGCCGCGGCGCCATGAAGGTGACCGGGAACCTGCGCGATGTGATGAAGGAATCGATCCAGGCGGCCAGCTCGCTGGTGCGCTCGCGCTCGGTCGATCTCGGCATCAAGCCGACCGTGTTCAACACGACCGACATCCACGTGCACGTGCCCGATGGCGCTACGCCGAAGGACGGCCCATCCGCCGGTATCGCCATGACGACGGCCATCGTTTCGCTGCTGACCGGCACGCCGGTGAACCGCGAAGTGGCGATGACCGGGGAAGTGTCCCTGCGTGGCCGGGTGCTGCCGATTGGCGGTCTCAAGGAGAAACTGCTCGCGGCCCTGCGCGGCGGCATCAAGACGGTGCTGATCCCGAAGGAGAACGAGAAGGATCTCGACGAGATTCCCGAGAATGTGAAGACCGGCCTGAAGATCATTCCGGTCTCTGACATTCAGGAAGTGCTGAAACTGGCGCTGACACGCCCGCTCGCCCCGATCGAATGGTCGGCAGAGGATGAAGCCCGCCTGCAGGCGAGCCTTGGTGGCGGCGCGGCCAATGCCGGGGATTCCGACGCTGTGCGCACGCACTGAGCGGTCCCCAGGCGGACAAATCTGAAAACCCCTTCTCCGGACGGAGGAGGGGTTTTTCTTTTTTGTTGTGATGGGCAGACTGTGGGAGCCCGCGAATGACCCGGTGCGGATGCGGGACTTGAGGGCTTGCCGTCCGCTTGATACATGAGAGCGGTCGTTCGGTTCGACGGATCGCGGCCGTCCCAGTCGGTTCAGCGGGAAATTGTGGTGAGTTTGAAGTGACCGAGCCCGCCGAAAACTGGTTTGTCGAAGCCCCCGGCGACATTCACCGAATAGAAGCGTGCCTTACCGGCGCAGCGTACGCGCCCCACCGCCACGACACCTATACAATCGGCATCACATTGAGCGGCATTCAGAGCTTCACGTATCGTGGCGCTGAAAGAGCTTCTTATCCCGGCCAGGCGGTCATCCTGCACCCCGACGAAAAGCATGATGGCCGCGCCGGTGACGATGCGGCCTTTCGCTATCGCGCCGCCTATATCTCTCCAGCCGACATTCAAGAAGCGCTGAACGGAAGGGCGTTGCCGTTCGTTGAAGGCGGCGTTTCGATTGACGCTCGCCTGCAAAGGTCGGCCACAGCCCTGCTGGGAGACTACGAGCGGCCGCTGTCGAGACTAGAGTATCAGGACGGGCTCTACGATCTGGCGATTGCGCTGCAGGCCGCAGCGGGCGCCGGCGTCGTCATCAAGCGGGTCAATCGTGAGGCGGCAGCCGGCGCACGCGATTACATCGAGGCCAATCTCTCAAGCGGATTCTCGCTCGAAGACCTGGAGCATGCGACGGGCCATTGCCGCTGGCAGTTGTCACGAGATTTTCGCGCCATGTTCGGCACGAGTCCGTACAGATACCTTATTTTACGGCGGCTGGATCTGGCGCGCCGGATGATGCGCGACGGCGGCACGATCGCCGAAATTGCCCATGAGTGTGGTTTTTCGGACCAGAGCCATTTCGGGCGTGCGTTCAAGCAGGCCTTTGGATTGACACCCAAAACTTGGCTCGGGAGCGTGCGGAATTCGCACGATCGTTCTATAAGGGCCTAGGGCATCGGTGCATTGAAGCACCATGAAAACAACATCGCTATACTCGCCAGAACCCGCAAAGGGATGGCTTCCGTGGGGGGCGCTGGCCCCGTTTCTCCTGATCTTCTTTGTGGCCGCCCCGGTCATCTTGACTGACGAGCCGTTCATTCAATGGGGGTTCGTAGATGACCGTGGCAACCCGATCGGCGCAAACGGTATATATGCCTTCCTTCTGATACCTTTCGCGATAACCGGGGCGCTGGTGCTTGGGTGGGTATTGTTCGTCGAACGCCGGTCGCTTCGCACCATCGGTTTGACGCCGCACGTTGGGGCGAAGGCGTTTGCGCGCGGACTTGCAATCGGCCTGGCGAGCATCGGAGCCATTGTTGCGGTGATCTGGGCGGCGGGCGGATACCAAGCGGACGGATTTGCGAGCGCGTTCTTCGTGCCACGCGACTTGATGAGTATTGGCATTCTATTTCTGTGTTTTGTTGTCCAGGCGGGCGTTGAAGAGATCATTTTCCGCGGCTGGCTCATGTCGGCGCTGGCGCGCAAGTTCAATGTCACCCTGGCCGTCCTGCTGACATGCGTTGTGTTCACTTTCCTGCACTACGGTCGAGGTCAGGAACTGCTGGTCACGGGCGGGGTGTTTCTTTTCTCGGTTTTCGCCTGCCTCTGGGCGCTCAAGGCGCGCAATATCTGGGGTGTCATGGGGTGGCACATTGGGTGGAACTGGCTACTTGCGACGGGCTTTGAATTGCCGGTTACCGGATTTGACATGGGCTTGTCGGCGCTTCTGGTCAGGCTTGTGCCACACGGTCCAGATATCCTGACCGGCGGTTCCCACGGGCCAGAGAGTAGCGTGGTTTGCCTGACATTCTTTGTTTGCGGGATCGCAATGCTGCTCTGGCGACTGCGGAAAACTGCCGACTAAGCGCGGAACGACTTGGCAATGCCTTCGATCGGGACTCGCGCCCGGCGAAGACCGCGTCCGCCAGATTCGGTCGCCGTGATCGGCAAGTTGCTGCCAGTCGGACGACCGCAAACGGCACTTGCTTTCCGGGCGTGCTCCCGGCTAAGAGGGCGGCGGTGGGGCGATTAGCTCAGTTGGTAGAGCGCCTGCTTTACACGCAGGATGTCGGCGGTTCGAGCCCGTCATCGCCCACCATTTTCCCCTCAGTTTCAGGAATACGGGTGAATGGCCCCCATGCAGCGATCTTATGACGTCATCGTTATTGGCGCGGGGGCGGCGGGCCTGATGTGTGCCATCGAGGCGGGCAAGCGGGGCCGCCGGGTCTGGCTGGTGGATCATGCCCGGAAGATTGCCGAAAAGATCCGCATCGCGGGCGGGGGCTTCTGCAACTTCACCAACCTGCACACCAGCCCGAAGAATTTCCTGTCGCAGAACGCGCATTTCTGCAAATCGGCGCTGAGCCGGTACACGCAGCAGGATTTCATCGCCCTGGTGCAGAGCCATGGCATTGCCTTCCATGAAAAGAAGCTGGGGCAGCTTTTCTGCGATGAGTCCGCGCAGGAGATCATCGCCATGCTGCTGGAGGAATGCCGCCGGGCGGGCGTTGTCTTGCAGAACGATACCGGCATCGAGCGCGTCGAAGCCATCGGGAACGGCTACCGGGTGGTCACAACGCGCGGCACGCAGGACTGCGACTCGCTTGTCATTGCGACGGGCGGGCTTTCCATTCCCAAGGTCGGGGCGACGAAGTTTGGCTATGATGTTGCCCGCCAGTTCGGGCTGGACGTTATCGAAACGCGGCCGGGCCTCGTGCCGCTGACCTTTCAGGCGTCGCTTCTGGAGCGGTGCCAGGCGCTCAGCGGATTGTCGGTGGAGGCCACGGTTTCCTGCGGCAAGGTCAGCTTTTCCGAAGGATTGCTGTTTACCCATCGCGGGCTGAGCGGCCCGTCGATCCTGCAGATTTCTTCCTATTGGCGGGAGGGGCAGGACATTCTCGTCAATCTGGCGCCGTCTGTGGATGCGTTTGCGTTCCTGAAAGACCGGAAGAAGGCGCAGCCGAAACAGGAAGTGCAGACCGCGCTGGCGGAGGTTGTTCCCAAACGTCTTGCGCTGAGCATCTGTGAGGACGCAGCGCTTTCGGGGCGGCTGGCCGATCTTCCGGACGGCGCCTTGCGGGCGCTGGCGCGCGCGGTCAATGAATGGCGCATCCGGCCCGCGGGCACGGAAGGCTATCGCACGGCGGAAGTGACGCTGGGGGGCGTCGATACGAATGCGCTTTCGTCCAAGACGATGGAAGCGAAGACGCAGCCCGGCCTGTTCTTTGTCGGTGAAGTGATGGATGTGACCGGCCATCTGGGCGGCTTCAATTTCCAGTGGGCCTGGTCGTCCGGCTATGTGGCCGGACAGTATGTGTAGACGTTTCAACGCGACTTCCCGGCGTGCTCCCGGCTAGAAGGGTGGCGGCGGGGCAATTGGCTCAGCTGGTAGAGCGCGTGCGGTTTCGGTACGGCTTTCAAAGTTCCGGAGAAGGCGGCTGGCGGAGTTCTTTACAATATTTGTCCGTATGCGGTGATTATCCGTATTTCCGCATGTTGCGATTCCGGCATTTCCAAGTTGGCGTACAGTTTTACGAATCGGGCGCAACGCTTTGATTGCGATCGCTTTTCGACGATTATATTTGCCGGTTGGCCGTTATGTATTTCGTAAATCGCTGATGCGCTCAGACTTTCTGCTTGCCAAATAAAAACACCGGAGTGTGGCTGACTTGCCAGTCGTTAAAAGAAAAGAAGACCCTGGTTTTTGTATCCGGTCGTCCAATAAAGCGACCGCATATGGCAGCGTCCGGAAAGGAAAGGGATTTTTGTTGTTCGGCATCCAAAAATGATTCTGGGACCGTTTTCTTTGACTAGGTATAATCCCGTACGGATTTTTTTGTTGTCAGTGAACATACTGTCTCCATCTCGACTGGGAGAACTGAGATGGATGGGGAAATGACCGGGCCAAGGGCCCGTAGAACGCAGAAGGAGCGGTCCGAAGGGATGCAGGCGAAGGTGCTGAGCGCCACGCTGCATTGCATGGGCGCCAAAGGCTATCAGCACATGTCGCTGCAGGATATTGCCGATGAAGCCGGGGTGTCCCGGGGCGCCATCACGCATCACTATCCGAGCAAGTTTGAACTCGTTCTGGACGCCGTGCGCAGCTATCTGCAGGCTCGCGCCGATCATGTGGAAGACCTCTTCTCCAATACGCGGGAAATGTCGCTGGACCGTCGGCTTGATGTGCTCTGGGACGATCTGGGCCGCGAGTTTGCAGTCAGTTCTGAAATTTTCTCCGCTCTGAAGAGCGATGACGAGTTGCTGCGGCGGGTGCGCCGGGGCGGCGATCTCGACATGATGAAGGCGGTTCTGCCCTATGCCGCCTTTTTTCCGGAGATGGCGCGCCTGGGCAATGGCGCCTCTATCATGACCATGATCCTGGCTTTCTATCGCGGCCTGATGGTGGAGAGTATTGCCTGGCCGGAAGCGGCGCTTACGGAAATGCGCATGATCTTCAAGGGCATGGTGCATGATCTGCTGGATGGAAGCGCGCACGAACTGCCAAGTGGCGCGCCCGGCAAATACGCCAACGATTCGTTGCCACTTGCCGATGAGGGCCGCTTCAGCGCCTGAAACGCCTTATCTCTGATCTGGCGGTGTCGTCTGCGCCGCCCCCGGCAACTGCCCAGAATTTGCTGCGTGCTTGACCGGATTATGCCATCCTTCCTGTTATAAGCAGAGATGCCCGGGCGCGCGACCGCCCCAGAAGGAGGCCCGCCGATGAAACTTTCCCGTATGCTGCTGACTGCTGCGATGCCGATGGCGCTCATGGCGTGTTCGGCCGAGACTGCAGACAAATCGCCAGCGCCGCTGGCCGGTATCGACGCGCCTGCTGAGCCAGCGACGGACGCGCCCCTGGCAGACGCGGGCGAAGCCAAAACAAAGCCATGGATGGCGCAAGGCAATGAGCCGGGCTGGACGGTGACCCTGGACGGGACGACGCTGAGCTACGTGTATGCCTATGGCGAGAGCCGGTATGAGGCGCCCCAGCCAGAAGCCGAGGCCGTGGAGGGCGGCAAGCGCTATACAACTGCGGACGGCGTGCTTTCGGTATTGGTGCTCGACAAGATTTGCGCCGACGACATGAGCGGGATGCCGTTTCCCCAGACGGTGACCGTGCAGATGGAAGACGCGCGTGTGAACGGATGCGGCGGCAAGACCAGCGACCTTATCGAAGGCGAGTGGCAGATTGTCGAAGTGAACGGGCCGCCGGTGATGCCGGGAGTTGAGCTTACCCTCGTGCTTGAAGCCGACATTCCGCCTGAGCCGGGCCAGCAGGTTCAATATGTGCCGGGCAAGGGTGGCGTCAGTGGCCGAAGCGGCTGCAACAGCTATGGCGGTGAATACACGCTGACCGGCGAGGGAATCAGTTTCGGTGACATTGCGAACACGGAAATGGCTTGCGACCCGGAAATTATGGCCCAGGAGGCCGACTTTCTGGATGCCCTCCGCCACGTCACCGTGCTCACTTTTGACGAAACCGGCGAGATGGAGCTGCGCGATCACGAGTATCGCCAGATATATGCCCGGCGGAAATAAGGGCTGACCCTCGGGCACCGGTTGACGGTTTGCGGCGCGCTCAGCATTTTCCCGGCAAGAATGCGTGAAAGCACGCAGCCAATGGGAGGAAATGCGGGCGATGGATTCGACCGTCAGCAAGAGTACGACACGCATTGCCATTCTGGGCGCCGGAATGAGTGGGCTGGGCATGGCCGCCAAGCTCAAGGCCGCCGGCTATGGCGCTATCGACATTTATGAAAAGTCCGGCGGAGTGGGCGGCACCTGGCGGGACAACACCTATCCGGGGTGTGGCTGCGATGTGCCCAGCCACCTCTATTCCTTCTCGTTCGAGCTGAACCCGGACTGGGATTACAAATGGTCTCTGCAGCCGCAGATCCTCAAATACTTCGAGGACTTTGCCGACAAGTATGACGTGCGCCGGCATTGCCATTTCAACACAGAAATCACCGAATGCCGCTGGAGCGATACGGACAATACCTGGACGCTGACGGACGCTTCGGGGAAAACCCATGTGGCCGATGTGCTGGTGTCCGGCCTCGGACAGCTGAACATTCCCGCCACGCCCGAGTTCAAGGGGCTGGACCGGTTCAAAGGGGCCGCCTTCCATTCGGCGCGGTGGGATCATTCGGTCGATATCAAGGACAAGACGGTGGCTGTGGTCGGCAATGGACCGAGCGCGGTGCAGTTCCTGCCGGAAATCCAGAAAGTTGTTGGTAAGCTGATCAGTTACCAGCGCTCGCCGGCCTGGTGCCGTCCGCGCGGGCAGCGGCAGTATTCTGAAGCTGACAAGCGCTATTTCGCCGGGCCACGCTGGCGGATCGACTGGTATCGCTGGCGCATCAGGGCGTTCGCCGATTTCGGTTTTGGGGCGTTCCTGCAGAAATCCCCGATGGGGCTTTCCGAGTCGATGAAGAAGATGTGCCAGCAGCATCTTGAGGACCAGGTGAAAGACCCGGTTCTGCGCGAGAAGCTGACACCGGATTTCGAACCGGGCTGTAAACGTGTTCTGATCTCGGATGATTACTATCCGGCGCTTACGAAGCCAAATGTGGATGTGCTGCGCCAGGGCGTGAAAGAGATTACCGAAGACGGCATCATCGGCGAGGATGGCGTTGAGCGTAAATGCGATGTGATCATCTGGGCTACGGGCTTCCAGTCCACCGATTTCCTGACGCCGATGCAGGTGTATGGCAAGAACGGGCTCAGCCTCAATCAGGCCTGGAAAGATGGCGCTGAAGCCTTCAAGGGCGTGGCGGTGTCCAGCTTCCCGAACTTCTTCCTGCTGTATGGGCCAAACACCAATCTCGGCCACAACTCCATCATCCTGATGGTGGAGTACCAGATCAACTACATCATCCAGTGCATCGACAAGATTGCCGAAAAGGGCGTGGCCGCGTTGGATGTGACACCATCCGCCATGACGGCGTATAACGTCCGTGTACAGGATGAAATTTCCAAGACGGTCTGGGCGTCCGATTGTCATAGCTGGTACAAGAATGAAGCCGGCAAGGTGACCAATAACTGGTATGGCAAGACCACCGACTACAAGAAGGAAACCCGGCATCCGGACTGGACGGATTTCGAGGTGGTGGAGGGATAAATCCTCTCACGGATCAGAAAAAAAAGCCCCCTCGTGAGAGGGGGCTTTCTTTTTACATCGGGTCGGTGCGGTAGGGCGCAAGATCCGGGAAGACGGGATCGCGTTTTTCCGCACGGGCGGTGAAGGCTTCGGCCATATGCGGGGGCGGGAACATCGCGGCGTTCCACACACCGATATAGTCCAGCGTATCTGCCGTATTGTGGTCGCGTCCGTAGTTGATCAGCACCTTGGAGCCAGTGACGGCGATCGGGTTTTTCGAGGCGATCTCGCGGGCCGTTTCCATCACATAGGCAAGCAGCTCTTCCTGCGTGTCGAAGATGTCGTTGACGAGGCCGATTTCCTTGGCTTTGGCCGCATCGATCTTGCGGCCGGTATAGGCGAGTTCCTTCACCCAGCCTTCCGGGATGTAGCGCTGAAGGCGCGGGAAGGTGCCGACATCGGCGGTCATGGCGATGTTGATTTCCATGATGCAGAAATAGGCGTCCTTGGTGCACCAGCGGATGTCGCCAGCGGTGATCATGTCGATAGCGCCGCCGATGACCGCGCCGTGGCAGGCGAAGAGAACCGGGATGCGCGCCTCTTCCATGCAGTTGAAGGATTGCTGGATGGCTTTGACATTCGTGCGGAAGGCTTCAGCGGCGACATAGCGGTCTTCCGGGCCGGGCGGACGCGGGCCTGTGAAGACGGTCGTGTCCATGCCGGCGGAGAAGTGCTTGCCAGTCGAGGAAATGACGATGACGCGGGCGAGGGCGTTCTGGTCGATGGTGCGGACGATTTCCGGAAGCTCGTTCCAGAAGGCCTTGTTCATCGTGTTCAGCGCTTCAGGGCGCGCCATCTGGATATGCGCGACCTTGTCCTCAATCGTGACCTTGAAGGCTTCGTACTTCTCTCTCAGCATGGGCTATTTCCTCCGTTTGAGGCGGAGTGTAGCAGGGGATAGGCGTGCGGCGAGGGGTGACGCGGCGCTAAGCTTTGACGGCTTCAGCCGTCACCGGGCGCATGAGGAGGGCGGTGATCGCCTCATCCACGCTGATTTCGCCTTCAATGACCGCGGCGACGGCCTCGCAGATGGGCATTTCAATGCCACGCGCCCTGGCCAGCCGGCGCAGGACCGGGGCTGTGGCGACGCCTTCGGTGACGGCGTTGCGGGCGCCGAGGATGTCTTCCTGTTTTTCGCCTTTGCCGAGCGCCAGCCCGAAGGACATGTTGCGGCTGGTTTCCGAAGAGCAGGTGAGCACAAGATCGCCCAGGCCGGAGAGGCCGGTGAGGGTTCCTGCGTCTGCGCCTAGGGCGAGCGCAAGGCGGGTCATCTCCGCATAGCCGCGCGCGATGGTGGCGGCATGGGCCGAGCGGCCGAGCCCCTTACCGAGTGTGATGCCGCAGGCAATGGCGAGCACATTCTTCACGGCGCCGCCAATCTCCGCCCCCAGAAGATCCGTTCCCAGATAGGGGCGGAAGGTGGGCGTGGAAATTGCCTGAATGAGTTCTGTGCCGAGGGCGGCGTCTTCCATGGCGAGGGTGACGGCGGTGGGCAGGCCGCGGGCAACATCAATGGCGAAACTGGGACCGGACATGACGGCGGGCACGGCTTCAGGCAGTTCGTCTTTCAGGACCTGGGTCATGAATTCGCCCGTGGCGAGTTCGATGCCCTTGGAGCAGAGGACGACCGGCGTGCCGGGGCGCAGGCTGGCGCGCAGGGCGCGGAGCGTGGTGCGCGTGTGCTGGGCGGGGGCGACAGCGAAGATCGCGTCGGCAGGCCCCAGGTCTTCCAGCTTGTTGGTGGCGCGGATTTCCGGCTTCAGCGGCACGCCTTTGAGGAAGAGGGAATTCTCGCGTGCCGTGTTGATGGCGTCGGCCACCTCGGGCTCCAGCGCCCACAGGTGGACGGTCTGGCCTTGGCGGGCCAGCATTTGCGCGATCGCCGTGCCCCAGGCGCCGCCGCCGATAACGCCGAATGTCTTGAAGTGCTTTGTCATAGCCCGGTTTTGGCCGAAGCCGAGGCGGGGGGCAAGCGGGGAGGGCGGTTGGGTTTGAGCCGCGCTCGAGCGAAGCCTTACAGCTGCGTCACCCTCGACGGGCGGTAGCCCGTCAGAGGGCCCATCTCCTTATCTCCCCACATGCTCTCTCGGCGAGGGCGGGCGATGGGCCCTCAGATGCGCTTTCGCGCATCGAGGGTGACGACAGATGGAGAGGGCAGCTATCAGATAGATTGAGGTCAGACGAAGACGAAGGTGCCGTTTTCGCCGTCTACCGTGATGGCGACCTTGCGGCCGACGGGGCTCTTGTCTTCGCGGAGCACTGCCAGCGTTGCGGCGTCAGCATTGTTGGCGAGCGCGCGGCGGCCATCGGCGAGGCGGGCGAAGATGATGCCGCGCTCAGGGCCTTCCTTGCCATGGGTGACGGTGAAGGTTTCCAGCGTGGCTTCGCAATTCTCCGCGGCGATCTCGACCTGCTCGGACGGCTTGGCAGCTTTTTCGGCGGGGGTGAACTTGGCGGGTTTGGTGGTGGAGTAGACGCCGGCGGCTTCCTTGGTCATCCAGCCGCCATTGGCGAGGACGAGGCCGGTATTGCCGGGGTTTTCGCGCAGCAGGTTCACCATCTCGGCTATTCCGTGCAGGGAGTAGTTATTGCCTGGGCCGCCGAAGAAGGGCAGGCCGCCAGTGAGGGTGAGCGGGCGCTTGTCGGCTTTCCAGTCCAGCCCCAGGGCGGCGGCGCCGGAGAAGACGGCGCAGGGGAAGCAGGAGTAGAGATCGAGATGGTCGATCTCGGCAGTCGTCTTGCCAGCCTGTGCGAGGGCGCGGGAGACGGCGGTGTCCATTGCCCAGGAGCGGTCCAGCACGGGGCGGACGGAGATGTGATCATCGCCAGCTTCGCCGCCGCCGTGGAGATAGACGCGCTTTGCTTCCGGCACGCCGAGTTCGTCTGCCTTCGAGGAGGAAACGATGATGGCGGCGGCGCCCTGATTGACGGCATCCTGCGCGATGAACCATTTCAGGAAGGGGTCTGCATACTCATAGTTTTCGCGCGAGGGCGTGGAGAGGAACTCCACCGAGTGTTCCTGCGGAAACTGCGAGTACGGATTTTTTGCAGCGACGGCCGAGAAGGGCTGGAAGAGTTCGGCCATAGCCTTGCGCTGGCCGGCGCGTCCGCGGCCTTCACGGGCAGCGATGGCGTTTTCGAAGATGCCGTAGAAATAAGCCGGTGTGACGAGACCGTGCTTGATCTCGCCACGCGAAATCATCATCGGGCCGAGGCCGCGGTCTTCATAGTCGCGCGCGTCAGCATCGGCCCAATTGATCTCGACGCCATTCTTGCGGGCGCCTTTGGAGGCGCGGTTGGCTTCCGAACCTGAGATGAGGACGGCTTCAAACTCGCCCTCATGAATGCGGCGGGCAAACTCGTTGACCAGCGCTTGCGGGCTCTGACCGCCAACGGTTTCGTAGACGAGGTGGCGCGGATTGGTGCCGGTCTCGCGGGCGAGCGTGCCCGGCAGGTTTGTGTTGTGGCCGTGGGGGTGCCGGTCGCCGGGTACGGAGTCCTCGAAGATACGGACGACGGCAATCGCATCGATGGCGGCGGCAGTGCCTGCGGCGCCGGTATCGGCAAGGGCAGCCTTGGAGGCGTCCGCCATCAGCGATAGCGGCGAAGGCGCGCCGGCGCCGCCGCTCTTGCCATCCCACTGGCTCATCGCCTGGCCTACGCCGATCAGGACCGGAAAATCACCCTTGGCCATCGCTGCTGCTCCCTTTTCTCATGACTGGTCTGGACGCTGTTTAACGTGCGGTCAGGCAGGCTGCGAGCCCCGACGCTGGGTAAAGCCGTCGGGAGAGAGGCAGTTCGAGAAGGATCAGGCCGTTTCGCGCATGAAGGCGATGATGGCCTGGCTGAAGGCTTCCGGGCGATGCTCCTGCAGGAAGTGGCCGCCGCCGGAAATCGTCACGTGGTTGCGATCGCGCGCGCCGGGGATGCGCGTCTGGAATGCGGCTTCTCCGCCTTTGGTGACGGGATCATCATCGGCGAAGGCAGTTAGAACTGGCTTCTCGAATTTCTCCAGCACGGCCCAGGCCGCGTCATTTTTTGCGCGCTCTTCCGCGGCATTGGGCAGAAGTGGCACAAGCGAGGGAAAGCGGCGGGCGCCGGCCAGATAGGTTTCGTCCGGGAACGGAGCCTCATACCCGTCGAGAATACTGGTGTCCGAAATGTCTGACAGGAGACCGAAGACATCGCGGATGGAGAAATCCGGGGATTCGGCAGCGTACTTGACCCAGAAGAGGAAGGCGCCGGGCGCGCCGGCGCGAAAGGCGTCCCCCACATCGCCGGCAGAAGGCACGGGCACCTGCGGGTAAAGCATGGCGAACATTTCCGACAGCTGGGGCGCGACCTGTCTGGAATCCGGCAGGCCGGTATTGGCGACGACGAGGCGGCTGAAGCGATCCGGATGCATGCCCGCGAGGCGCAGGCCGAGCAGGCCGCCCCAGTCCTGGCAGACAAGCGTCATGTCCGTCAGATCCAGCGCCAGCATCCATTGTTCCAGCCATCCGACATGGCCGGAATAGGAATAGTCTTCGATTGAGCCGGGCTTGTCGGATTTGCCGAAGCCGATGAGGTCTGGCGCCAGGACGCGGTATCCGGCAGCTGTCAGCAGGGGGATCATCTTGCGGTAAAGATAACTCCAGGAAGGCTGGCCATGCAGGCAGAGGATTGTCTCGCCATCCTTCGGGCCTTCATCAAGATAGTGCATGCGCAGGGGCGTGCCGTCAGCGGCCTTCACATCAAGATAGTGGGGCGCGAAGGCATAGCCGGAGAGATTTTCAAACTGCGTATCGGGTGTGCGCAAGACTTTCATTCTGTTTCCTCCCAGGCCAGCTCACGAATATATTGGCATTAATCGTGCCATTTCTTTTTGCGCTTCGCAACAGGCATTTCCGGGCACTGCGAAGATGTCTCAGGGTGGGGGAGGAGATTTCATTTGACGCTGACCGGTGGGGTTCATAGGCCAGCTAGGTGGCCTCAAGCAGGGCCTGCACGGGGTTTGACCATGAGCGACCTTTCTGCGGATGGCGCGCTGATTGCCGCCAATATCGAAACCGTGAAGCAACGGATGGCTGCGGCCTGCGGCCGAGTGGGCCGGGCGCCGGAGAGTGTGACGCTGTTGCCGGTGACGAAGACGGTGCCGGCAGAGCGGTTGCGGGCGGCCTATGCGGCGGGCCTGCGCAGTTGCGGCGAGAACAAGGTGCAGGAAGCGAAGGAGAAATCCGAGGCGCTGGCAGATCTGCCGCTAAGCTGGTCTGTGATCGGGCATCTGCAGACCAACAAGGCCAAATATGTGGCGCGTTTTGCCGATGCCTTTCAGGCGCTCGACAGCCTGAGGCTGGCCGAGGCGCTGGACCGGCGGCTGGAGATCGAAGGGCGAACGCTGGATGTGTTTATTCAGGTGAACACATCGGGCGAAGAGAGCAAGTTCGGGCTGGAGCCGTCTGTGGCGGCAGACTTTGCGCGGGCGCTGGCGCCGTTTGAGCGCCTGAAGGTTCGTGGACTGATGACGCTGGCAATCTTTTCGGCCGATGAGATGGCGGTGCGCGCCTGCTTCCGGCGGTTGCGCGCCGTGCAGGCGGAGATCCGTGAATCCGCGCCGGGCGTTTGTGTTGACGGGTTGTCTATGGGCATGTCTGGCGACTTCGAGTGGGCGATCGAGGAGGGCGCGACGCTGGTGCGCGTGGGGCAGGCGATCTTCGGGCCGCGCCCCCTGCCGGATGATCATTACTGGCCCGGTCTCGGCGGCAAACGTGAAAAGGAGACGCCGTGAGCGTCATTTCCATCCAGAGCCAGGTCGTGTTCGGCCATGTGGGCAACAGTGCGGCAATCTATCCAATGATTGCAAATGGTGTGGCCGTTCAGGCGGTGCCGACGACGCTTTTGTCAAACATTCCGGGATACCCGACCCTGCGCGGCAGGGTGTTGCCGGCGGATCTGGTGGCAGACCTTCTGTTGGGCGTTGAGGAGCGCGGCCTGGTTACTGCGTCTCGCGCGATGGTGACTGGCTATCTGGGGTCGGTGGAGAATGCGGGCGCGGTGAAGGACTTCGTGTTGCGCGCAAAGAAGGAAAATCCTCAGCTAACCTATATCTGCGATCCCGTGATCGGAGACACCGACCTTGGTGTGTTCGTCGCTGATGGATTGCCCGAGTTTTTCCGCAGGGAACTGGTGCCGTTGGCGGACATCATCACGCCGAATGCTTTCGAATTCGGCCTTCTGGCAGGGCTGGAGACATATGGGGCAACGGCAGTGGCCGGCGCGCTGCGGCGCGGCGTGGGGGGCTTGCCGGATCAACTGGCGGTAACCGGTGCAATTCCTGAAGATGCGCCGGGATTCATCGACACGCTGATTGCGCAGGGTGGGAAAATCTGGCGCATCCGTACGCCGAAAGTAGATGTACGCCCGCACGGAACCGGGGATCTTTTTACCGGCGCGCTGACGGCGTCGCTCGCGCGGGGCCAAAATTTCGTTGCAGCATCCGAGCAGGCGGTGGCCAGCGTTTATGATGTTCTCGCTTCCATGCCGTGCGGCGAGGCAGGAGAAATGCCACTTGCCGCGCAAATGGCGGCGCTGCGCTGTCAGCCGCGTCCCTTCGTTGCAGAGCCGTTGTAGCAAGTGAGCTTTTGTGTCGTCACGACCCTGGCCTAGTTGGGGGGGGGCTCCGTGGCCGCGTGACGCACTTGTTCCTGCGGGCATGCCATGGTCCTAAGCGTCCTATGGGATTTTTGTTTGCACGCTCCCGTATTCTGTCCCTGATCGGCGTTCTGGCGCTGATCGGCATGTTTGTGCGCGGCATTGTGCCTGCAAATTACATGCTTACGGCGCCTGAAACGCCGGGCCACATTCTGGAAATTGCGGTCTGTCATGGCGACGGTAGCAGTTCCGCTGTGAAGCGCCTGGACCTTTCAACGGGCGAGTTCCTGGACGGTGATGAAGATCCTGGAAATCAGCAGGAAGACGGGCAATCGAGTTGTCCGTATGCGCTCAGCTCGATCTATTCGCTTGCTCTGCCTGCGGCAGATGTCATTCAACCGATGTGGAGCAGCATTGCAGATGAGCCGCTGCGCGTGCTCCTTATCCCGGGGCGTGGAGCGCCCGCTCCTCCGCCGCCTGCGCGTGGCCCACCCCTTCAGGTCTAAAACGTTCTCGTGATTGCCTGCGCGCAGCTTAAAAGCTGCGCGCGGCGATCAGCAAGCGGCTGCGCGCAATGCGCTGCTGCGTCTGTATTGATCTGAGAAAAGACCTGAAATGAAACACAATTTTCTCCGCAGCTCGGCTGCGGCACTCGTCGCGTCTGGCAGCTTCCTGCCCATGGCATTGGCGCAGGAAGCCACAGAGCTTCCTCCTATCGAAGCCCTTGAAGATAGCTTCTCAACAAGTGGTACTGGTGGGCAAGACGGCGGCTATTCCGTCTCCCGTAAAGACGTGGAAGCGGGTATTGCGGCTTCGGCCGACCCGTTGATGCTGCTTTCCCGCAAGCCGGGCGTAGAGGTGCAGTGGAACGGCGGCATCGCGTCACTGCCGGTTCTGCGCGGGTTGGCCGACGACCGGGTTGGCGTACTGATCGACGGCATGCAGGTCACCAATTACTGCCCCAACCACATGAACCCGGCGACCTCCTACATCAATGCGGCGCGGGTCGAGCGGATCGTTGTGACGCCGACACTTTCGCCAGTGAGCCTCGGCGGCGATAATATAGCAGGGGTAATCGCGGTTGAAAGCCGGGAGCCGGAATTCTCCGCTGGAGGCGTCGAGTATTCCGGCGAGGCAGGTATCCGCTATCGCAGCGTCTCCAATGGAATGGGGGCCTCATTGCAGGCCAATCTGATCGGCGAACGGTTCAGTGCCCGTTATGACGCAGGTTGGAACAAGGCGGACAACTACAAGTCAGGCTCTGGTGACGAGGTCCGCTCCACGCTGTTCGAAAGTTATGAGCAGTCGCTTCTTCTGGCCGCTCAGCCTGCGGAAGATGTGTTGTTCTGGGTGAGGTTCAGCCAGCAGGGAGCGCCTTATGAGGGATTCGCCAACCAGCGCATGGACCTTACCGACAATAAGAGCAGCAGCGTGCAGCTGCATGGCGAAGGCCCGGTCGGGCCGGGCATTCTGGTGGGGGAAGCCTCCTGGCGGGAAGTAGACCATGAAATGAACTTCCTCTCCGACAAGGGCGGGGCAGCCAACGGCGGCATGCCGATGATCACCGAGGGCAAGGATGTCTCGGCGAAGGTTTCCTATGATATGCCGGTTGAAGGTGTTGGGCGGGTTCGCCTCGGGGCGGAAATGTTCCAGGCTTCCATGTACGACTACTGGCCGGCTGTGCCCGGCAGCATGATGATGGCGCCGCTGGACTACATCAACATCAATGACGGGGAGCGTAACCGCACGGGCGTCTGGGCCGAATGGGAAGCTCATCCTGCGCCGGAATGGTCTACCCTTCTGGGGCTGCGCTATGAGCGTGTGGAAACGGATACGGGCGATGTTCAGCCGTATTCTTATACCGGCATGATGAATATGGCTGACGCCATGGCTGCCAATGCGTTCAACGCGGCCGATCGCGCGCGAGAAGACGACAATCTGGATGTAACGGCAAAAGCCATCTGGCGGCCGGCCGACAGCACCATGATCGAGTTTGGCGCGGCGCAGAAATCGCGCTCTCCCAATCTCTACGAGCGCTATGCATGGGGCCGCGGGAATATGTCGACATCGATGACCAATTTTACCGGCGATGGGGCCGGCTATGTGGGCGACATAAACCTGAAGCCGGAAGTCGCACGTAGCCTCGCGGCAACGATCGACTGGTCCGACGGAAAGGAATATGGACGTGCACTGAAGGCTTCGGCCTGGGCATCCCGTGTCGAGGATTACATTGACGCTGATCAGATTGGCACGCTGATGGACGGGCTGCCGATCTTGCAGTTCGCCAATCACGAAGCCGACCTGTTCGGCATAGAGTTGTCAGGCGCCTTGCCCGTCTGGGAAAATGATCTTGGGACTGGCCGCCTGACCGGTTTGTTGGCCTGGGCCGAAGGGGAGAACAAGGAGACCGGCGACAACCTCTACAACATTGTGCCGCTGAAAGGGATCTTTGCGCTGGAGAATCGCAAGGGCGCCTGGACCCAGGCACTTGAGATGGAACTGGTTGACGATAAAGACAGGGTGAACGGCCTGCGTCAGGAAATCCGCACGGCGGGTTATGTCTTGTTGCACCTGCGCGCCGGGGGGGAGGTTGGCCCGTTCCGGATCGAGGCTGCAATCGAAAACCTTCTGGATCAGGATTACGACCTGCCGCTCGGTGGTATCGCGTTTGGCGACTACAAGTACGAGGGGCGCGTCGGGCCGTTCCGTCAGGTCGCGGGGCCGGGGCGTTCACTCAACCTGAGTGTCAGCGTCGGCTTCTAAAATGATTGGGGGACGGATTTCTCCCGGATACATGGCGGGCGCGGCTCTTACCGCGCTCGTTCATACCGGCCTGCTGGTTGGCGCGCTGCTTGTTGGCCCTTCGGGGCAGGGCGCGCGTTTGCCGGCGGGTCAGGCATTCACTGTAACTGTAGTCGAGCTGCCTGGGCCGTCGCCTTCTGACCAACAAGGCCCCCCCGCGGTGCCTTTGCCTGTGTCTGAGCTAGATCGGCCCGCTCGCACTGCCAAGTTGCATCCTGCCGTTGAGACCGCAGCAGCCGATCCCCCCGCGCTGGAACGGGTGGACGCGGCCGACGAGATGTCATTGGTGCCATCTGACGAGGCTGCCGAAGTCCCTGAAAGTGAAATGGCCAGCCCTTCGGCCGCGGCGTGGCGGGAAGCGGGCTCCCCAACGGTTTCGCCCGGTACGGACGGAGCAGGCGGTAACACTTTGGATGACGGGGGAGCCCTTGATGCCGGTGAAATGCGGGAGGTGGAGCTTGACGCCTATTTCCGGGCGGTGCGGTTGCAACTCGACCCATTCGCGCCTCGCAGAGTTTCAGGCGCGCGTGATTGCCGGGTGGCGTTTGCGCTGACACAGCAGGGCGAAGTGGTCTTCGTCCGCCTTGAAGGCAGCAGCGGGCAGAAGCTGTTCGACCGGCGCTGCCTGAAGGCGGTAACCGCGGCGGCGCCATTTCCGGATGCGCCGGTGAATGCGCAACCGGAAGACCTGCTGTTCGCAATAACCATGAAGAACCGAGGCTAGACGGCTGGAGCGGGTGAAGGGAATCGAACCCTCGTCGTCAGCTTGGGAAGCTGCTGCTCTACCATTGAGCTACACCCGCTTAGCGGCGCTATTTGAGACGGTTCAGGCGGCGGCGCAAGGGGGCGTCTCCCGCGTTTGGCCGGTATCTGGCTTGCGGGCTGGCTAAATTGGTGGCCCCGGCGTAAAAGGCCGCCGATGAACGGTTTTTTGCTTGTAGCTCTGGGCGGCGCCATCGGCGCGAGCCTGCGCCATGGTGTGGGCCTGCTGGCCGTGCGCCATATGGCCACCGGCTGGCCGTGGAGCACAAGCATTGTGAACGTGACGGGCAGCCTCGCCATGGGCCTTCTGGCCGGATGGCTGGCGCTCAAGGCAGAAGGGATCAGCCAGGATATGCGGCTGTTCCTGGCGACCGGCCTGCTTGGCGGGTTCACGACGTTTTCAGCATTTTCACTTGAAGTGGCCACGATGTTGCGTTCGGGCGAGACAGCAAAAGCTGCGCTTTATGCGGGCCTGTCGTTGTTGCTCGGCGTTTCGGCCCTTTTTATCGGCCTCTGGATGGCCCGCAGGATATTCGCATGAGCGGACAAATCATTACCGAAACCGTATCGGACAAGGAAACCGGTGCGCGCCTTGATCGTTGGCTGAAGCGCCGCATGAATACGACGCAGGGCCAGATCGAAAAATTGCTCCGCACAGGGCAGATCCGTGTCAATGGCAGCCGGGCGAAGGCCAACACGCGCCTCGAAACCGCCGATGAGGTGCGCTTTCCGATCTTCGCTGACGGCGACGCGGGCAGCCGCAAGGCGGCCACCGCCAAGCAGATTTCCGAAGAAGACCGGGAGTTTCTCCGCTCACTGATCCTGTATGAAGATCGCGACATGATCGCGATCAACAAGCCGGCTGGCATTGCCGTGCAGGGCGGTTCGGGGCAGGGGCGCCATATCGACGGGCTCCTCGCTGGAATGGAAGAGGACGGGCACCGGCCCGTCCTTGTCCACCGGCTGGACAAGGACACCTCTGGCGTCTTGCTGCTGGCCAAACACCCTGCTGCCGCCGCGCGCCTGGCCGACCTGTTCCGCGGGCGCGACATGGATAAGGTCTATTGGGCGATCACCGTTGGTGTGCCTGCGCCCCAGGCCGGGCAAATCCGTTGCTGGATGGTCAAGGGCGTTCCTGACGAGAATGAGCCTTCGGGCTATCGTCCTGTGGACCCGCGTGCCACTGGTCGCCGCCGGGATGGCGACCGTGAACGGATGATCCGCTCGGCGCAGGGGGTTGAAGGCGCGCGCCACGCGATAACCGATTACGCCGTTGTGTCGACTGCCGGCCCGAAAGCGGCCTGGGTGGCACTGCGGCCGCAGACGGGCCGGATGCACCAGCTGCGTTTCCACATGCTGGAAATGAACACGTCGATCCTTGGTGACGAGAAATACAAGTCGCGCCGGGAGGTGCCCCATGGCCTCGCGCCGGGGATGCACCTTCACGCGCGCGCGCTGGTTATCCCCCGCGAGCATGGAAAGCCGATAACCATCGTTGCGCCCCTGCCGCCGCACATGAAGGAAACCTTCGAGACGTTAGGCTTCCTCGAGCAGGAGGCCGGCCGGGATCCGCTGGCGCCCTTCATCTGACGAGACCGATGCTGCAAGACCTTCGCCTCGCAATCTGGGATGTGGATGGCACGCTCGTGGACAGCCGCGACGTGATCCAGGCGTGCATGGAAACAGCCTTCAAGGGCGCGGGTCTTCCGCCGCCAGCGTATGATGCAACCCGCCGCATCGTCGGGCTTAGCCTTTCTGAGGCGCTGTCGACGCTCGCGCCGCCGGATATCAGCGATCAGAAGCTGATCGAGCTGGTTGAGGCCTACAAGCATTCCTTCACGGTTCACCGCTCGCGCCCTGGCCATCAGGAGCCGATGTATGAGGGCGCGCTGGAGCTGCTGGAGGCCTTGAAAGAACAAGGCTGGCTGATGGCGGTTGCCACCGGCAAGACGCATAGGGGCGTCGATGCCCTGTTCGAAAAGCACGCACTCCGTCACTTCTTCGATACGGTGTGGTGCGCTGATGACGGCCCCGGCAAGCCGCACCCGTTCATGGTCGAACAGGCGATGAACGCACTGGGCTGCGCGCCGCAGGAAAGCCTTATGATCGGGGACGCCATTCACGACATGGCCATGGGCAAGGCTGCTGGTGTGCGAACGCTCGGTGTCAGCTGGGGCTTTGGCCGCGCCGATGAGCTCGAAGCAGCTGGCGCGGATGAAATCCACCACGATTTTGGATCGCTAGCTGGTAGCCTTAGGGTGTTCGCGGGCGTTTAGAGCGTATCTGGTTTTTACAAATTGTTAGGAACAAGTGGCGCATGCCGCGCGTTGGTAGGCCAAATACTCACTGAAGCGTGAAAGCTGACTCAAGCGCGATCGTCCTGACCCATGCAAACCCTCAAGTTCGAATTGGCAATTGCCGGAGCTGCTCTCTTCGCTCTTGGCGCATTCGTCGCCACCCGGCCGCAGCAGGCTGAGGCTGTTCAGGCGCCCGGCCTGACACAGTTCACGAAGACTGACTATGCCGCCTTCGACCGGAATTTTGAGACCCGCGGCAAGGACTGCCAGGTTGGGCTCGCGCGTGACAAGCTCTGCTTCGGCGTTTCGCCAGTGGAGAATATCCTGGAGCCAGGTATCACGCTGCCAGCTGAGGTTCCGATGGTAGGTGCTGAATTCCGCATCATCGTGGTGACTGACCTCAAGAAGGACAATCTCCGGACGGTGCGTTTTGGCCGGACACTGGCGCTGGTCGACCCGGAAACCCGCTATGTGCATGATGTGTTGCATTTGACCGCGCCTGGCTACGAAAAAGCACGTCAAACTACGGTCCACTAGGCCTTTCAGCGGCATCCGGGGCTTGGAAGCGCGCCCTGATGGGCGTAATGCCTGCGCCATGACCAATGGCCCCGTTTCCCACGATCGCCCGAAACGCTTTTACCGTGATGTGACTGCCGAACCTGCAGAGGGCGGTGGTTGGCAGATCCTGCTCGACGGGCGGAGCGTCAAGACGCCAGGACGGCAGCTGCTGCGCTTCCCGACTGAGGCGCTGGCGCTGGAAGTCGCTGAGGAATGGGCCGACCAGAAAACCCATATCGACCTTCTGGGCATGCACCTGACCCGCCTTTCCAATGTGGCTCTCGACCGGACGGCAGAGCTGCGCGAGGAGATGGCCGAAGAAGTGGCGCGCTATTGCGAGACGGATCTGCTCTGCCACATCGCGGAAGAGCCTTTTGAGCTTGCCGCCCTGGAAGAGGCGCGCTGGGGCCCTGTGCGTGATTGGGCGGCGGAGAATTTCGGCGTCATCCTCGTCACCACCGAAGGGATCATTGCCTCGCCCCAGCCCGACGCCTCGCTTCAGGCGGCGCGGGACTATGCGCTTGGCCTCGACGATTTCCGCCTTACGGCGCTGGTCTATGGCTGTGGTCTGTTTGGCTCGGCGCTGCTCTCCATGGCAGTGGTCGAGGGCGCGCTGACGGCGGAGTCGGCGTTCCACCTGTCCCGCATCGACGAAGACTGGCAGGCCCAGCAATGGGGCGTCGACGAGGAAGCAAAGGCGGCCGCCGATGCAAAGCAGGTCGAAGCCGATGCGCTGGGCCGCCTGATCGAGGCATTGCAGGACTGATCTGGAGTGGGGTCAGCTGGCGTTATGTGTCAGCGTGAACACTTCTGACGAATAGCCATAGGTCTCCATGAAGGCGGCAATGCTTTCATAAGTGGCTGTCTTCACTTTGCCGGAGTGATCGTCGGTTTTCAGCCGGTTGTCAGCAATCGGCGCCAGGAAGCGCTTCAGGCCGCGCGCCTCCTTCACCGGAGATGCCTTGAAGTAAGCGCCAAGGTTCACCTTGATCTGCTCGTAATTGTCAGTCTGCCAGACGGCGGACGACAGGACATCCAGCATGAACTCGGTGCAGTTCTGGTAACGAGCGTCGGCGGGGTTTGCGATCAACGAGTAGCCTGGAACATGCAGCGCTTCATAAGTCGGCGAACCAATCACGTCATAAAGCCGCTTCTGGACTTCCGGCGAAGGAATGATGATGCCCACATCGTCCGCGCGGCTGCCTGAGACAAAGTCAAAAGGAAAGTCCGTTACCAGTTCCGAACGGTCCTTGGGCAGGTCTTCGCCGTTCCCGTGATAAAGATTGTAGACGGAGTACCCCATAACCTGGCGACCGTCCGGCAGGTTGACAGGCTGGTAAACCCAGAATGCGCCGTGTGTATAGTTGAAACCTTCCGGCAAATCCGCGCGGGGAGCGCCTGCCCGAAAGACCATGGCGACCCGGGCGCCTTTTTGAGCCAGCGTCGTTTCAATGTCCTTGGAGAAACGGGCCGCATCTTCCGCTGTGAAGTGATCAGCCGGCCCGCTTTGAGATGAATCAAAGGCAAGGGCAGGCGGCGTATAGACGGTTGCAAGAAGGCCAATGCCTGCTGCTGTGATCAGTGTGCGAAACATTTCTCAGTTTCCTTCTGCGGTGCTGAGGGCCGGAGGCGGGACAGCGCTCAGCACTTCATCCGAAATCGTGAGGGGCTCGTTCGCCGCCGTCCACAAACCTTCCGCCACCCAGGTCGTCGCTTCGCCAGTTGCTGTCACAAGCTCGCCGGCAACTTCCAACGGCACGGCCACAGCGCCAAGCGTCAGTTGGATACCGGATGCGGCCAGCCGGGCGGAGGCTTCTGCGCTGTCCTGGGATGCGGCAGAGGCATTCTGGAAACTGTCGGCACTGGCCGGGGCGGCAATGAGGGTGGCGGCCAGAAACGTCGCGGCACAATAGGGCGCTATCGGGCGGGTGGTCATTGGTTCGGTCCTTCCTGAAAGATCGGCCCCGGCATGTTCGCCTGAAAGTGGGGCGCTCATTAGTGAGCAATCAATCACTTACTTTTAATTGAGGCAAAAATATGGCGAAGTAAGCGATTGCTCACTAAATTAATTGAGCCAATCCGCGTGAACGAAGGTGAACCGGGCTGAAACCGGGAATGAACGCGCGCTTCAGGGCGGGTTTGGGGGCGCTGTGTTTTCCTGTTCCCATGATGAAGCCCATCAGAACTCTTGGAGCCGCCGTCGTTGCGCTTGCTGCGCCGTCGCTCTTCGCTCTCCCCGCCGCTGCCGATGCCCCGCGGGGCACCGTCGCAAAGGTCGAAGTGCCGCTGCTTGGCGGCCAGGTCACCCTCACCTCGGGATCGCGCTACGACCACGATGATTTCCGTGGCCCGCGCTACAATGGCCGCAATGAGTGGGGCCAGACCGACCGTCAGGTCCGCGAGCTCCGCCGTGACGCCACGCAGGCTTGCCGCGCGGCTGTCCGTCAGGAGGGGCGGCGCGCTGGTTTCTATGATGTCGATTTTGACGACGACATCCGCATCCGCCAGCTCGGCCCCTACGGTTTCGCCGTGACTTTCGACGAAGTTGAGTTCGAGACCCGCCGCCGCGACATTGAAACGCGCGTCAGCTGTGAGGTCCGCCGGGGCCGCGTGGTTTCGGTGGACGGGGTGCCATCTCACCGCGGTTATCGCAAAGGTCCGCCTCCGGGGCGCCGCTGGTAACGTAACGTCATTCTGATAAATCCCAGAAGCGCCCCGGCCAGCATGTCCGGGGCGCATAGCTTTGTTGACCTTGCGCGAGCTTGCCAAGCCGCGCGGACGGGCTATTCAGTCACGCGGAACAGCGAAAATCTGACGGATTGAAGGAGCAGGGCGGCATGCAGGATCTCATCGAGGCTCTTGAAGAGAAACGGGCCAGCGCCCGCATCGGCGGCGGTCAGGCCCGCATCGACAGCCAGCACGCCAAGGGCAAGCTGACGGCCCGCGAGCGGATTGCTGTCCTGCTCGATGAAGGCAGCTTCGAAGAGTACGACATGTTCGTCGAGCATCGCTGCTCGGATTTCGGCATGGAAGAGCAGAAAATCCCCGGCGACGGCGTTGTCACCGGCCACGGCACGATCAACGGCCGCCTCGTCTATGTCTTTTCCAAAGACTTCACCGTGTTCGGTGGCTCGCTCAGCCGCGCCCACGCTGAAAAGATCGTCAAGGTCCAGCAGGCCGCCGCCCGCAACGGCGCGCCCGTGATCGGCATCTTCGATGCCGGCGGCGCGCGCATCCAGGAAGGTGTCGATTCTCTGGCGGGCTATGCCGACATCTTCATGGAAAACGTGCTCTCCTCCGGCGTCATTCCGCAGATATCTGTCATCATGGGCCCCTGCGCCGGCGGCGACGTTTACTCCCCCGCGCTGACGGACTTCATCTTCATGGTGAAGGACACCTCCTACATGTACGTGACCGGTCCCGATGTCGTGAAGACGGTGACCAATGAGGAAGTGACCCACGAGTCGCTCGGCGGCGCTTCCGTTCACGCCAAGAAATCCGGCGTTGTGGACGGCGCGTTCGAAAACGACATCGAGGCGCTGGTTCAGATCCGCCGCCTGGTCGATTTCCTGCCACTGTCGAACCGCGATACGGTTCCGGTGCGTCCGGTGCACGACACGTTCGATCGTCAGGAAGCCAGCCTCGACACGCTGGTTCCGCCGAACCCGAACACGCCTTACGACATGAAAGAGCTGATCGTGAAGGTCGTCGATGAAGGCGATTTCTTCGAAGTCAGCCCGCAATTCGGCGGCAACATCATTTGCGGTTTCGCCCGCATCGAAGGCTCGACCGTTGGCGTGGTCGCCAACCAGCCGATGACGCTGGCCGGCGTTCTGGATATCGATGCCTCCCGCAAGGCGGCCCGTTTCGTGCGCTTCTGCGACTGTTTCAACATTCCGCTCGTCACCTTTGTTGACGTTCCGGGCTTCATGCCGGGCACCAAGCAGGAATACGGCGGCCTCATCAAGCACGGCGCCAAGCTGCTGTTTGCCTATGCCGAAGCCACCGTTCCGAAAGTTACCGTCATTACGCGGAAGGCCTATGGCGGCGCGTATGACGTGATGAGCTCCAAGCACCTTCGCGGCGATGTGAACTATGCCTGGCCGACGGCTGAGATCGCCGTGATGGGCGCCAAGGGCGCCGTGGAAATCATCTTCCGCAAGGAAGCCGGCGATCCGGAGAAGCTCGCCGCGCGCACCAAGGAATACGAAACCAACTTCGCAAACCCCTATGTGGCGGCGAAGCGTGGCTATATCGACGACATCATCATGCCCCACAACACCCGCAAGCGCGTCGCCAACTCGCTCCGCATGCTGAAGGGCAAGTCTCTCAGCAATCCGTGGAAGAAGCACGATAATATTCCGCTTTAGGAATAACCGAAAGCGCGTAGCCCCCTCCGTCCCTTCGGGACACCTCCCCCGCTTTGCAGGGGAGGATGATGTAGCGCCCGGATGAACCCTCTATCCTCCCCTGCAAAGCGGGGGAGGTGGCTGGACGCGAAGCGGCCAGACGGAGGGGGGACTGCTTCGCTGCGGGCGTTGAATGGTGGGTTTCGCTGCGCTCTACCCACCCTACGGGTTGTTCTCGCGCCTTCCCACCTCTGGCTCAATGTGTCACCAATGCCTTCAAAGAGGCCGCGCCCTTATCGGTGCAGCGGCGGCAGGGAGGATTTTTGCGATGTTGAAACGGTTTGGCGGCACGGCGCTGGCGGCGCTGTTTGTGCTGGGGGCCTGCGCGCATGAGGTGGAGGCGCCTGCGCTGGAAGCGGCAGAGGCGGCGCCCGCGCCCGTCACCGAAACCTGGTCTGTCCGCCTGTTTGACCAGACGCTGGGCCAGCTTGTTGCCACGACAGAAGGGAGCGCCGTCAAGGTCGATTTCGAATACCGCAACAATGGCCGTGGGCCGACGCTCGCCGAGACCATCACGCTGGGTGAAGACGGGCTTCCGGCCAGCTGGACCATCGAGGGCGCCACCACCTTTGGCAACGAAATCCGCGAAACCTTCACCCTGACCGATGGCACCGCCAGCTGGACCGACACCACCGGCTCGGCCTCCGCTGCGAAGACTGAGCCTGCCATCTATATTCCGCAGAATGCCTCGCCCTATGCACTGGCAATATATGCAAAGGCGCTGCTGGCGGATGATGACATGAAAATGCCAGCCTGGCCCGCAGGAAGTCTCTCGATCACCTCGCAGGACAAATTGCGGATCGACGGGGCAGGCGGCCCGGTGGCGACGACCGCTTACGCTCTCGTCGGGGATGATGTGGACCCGACCTATTTCCTCACCGATGAAGATGGCGGCCTGTTTGCGTTGATCTCGCCGCGCCTCGTCATTGTGCGCGAAGGCTATGAAGAGGCTGATGATCAGCTCAAGGAGCTTGCCACGCGCCTCTCCACTGAGCGGCTGGAAAACATCCAGGCCGAAACCGCGCACAAGTTCGACGCGCCCTTCGCAATCACCAATGTTCATGTGTTCGATCCGGTGGCCAAGGCGCTTTCAGCGGCCTCCACTGTGATGGTCGAAGATGGCGTGATCACGTCGGTGACCGTAGGCGAAGTCGATACCGCGAACGCCTATGTGGTGGACGGCGAAGGTGGAACTCTCGTGCCGGGCCTGATCGAGATGCACGGCCATCTGGGGCAGGACGCGGCCCTCAAGAATATCGCTGCCGGTGTCACGCTGGTGCGCGATATGGGCAATGACAATGCGGTGCTCAGTGAACTGATCGGAAAGATCAAGGCGGGCAAGCTCGCCGGGCCACGCGTGGTCCGCTCCGGCTTCATCGAAGGCAAGAGCCCGTTCAACTCGAATAACGGCATCCTTGTCACCAGCGAGGAGGAGGCTCTTGCTGCGGTCGACTGGTATGCTGACGCGGGCGATTTCTGGCAGATCAAGATCTACAACTCCATGAACCCCGCCTGGGTGCCCGCCGTTGTCGAGCACGCCAAGGAGCGCGGCCTGCGGGTCAGCGGCCACGTGCCCGCCTTCACCAATGCCGACGCGATGGTCGAAGCCGGCTATGACGAGATGACCCATATCAACCAGCTAATGCTGGGTTGGGTGCTCGCCCCCGAGGAAGACACGCGCACCCTGCTACGCCTCACCGCGCTGCAGCGCCTGCCAAAGGTGGACCTCGACGGCCCGGCGGTAACCCATACGCTCGATCTGATGGCAAAGAATGGCGTTGCCATCGACCCGACTTACGCCATCCACGAAGCGCTGCTTCTCTCCCGCAACGGTGAGGTTCAGGCGGGCATGGCCGACTATGTGGACCATATGCCGGTCGCCGTGCAGCGTGAGGCAAAGGCCGCCTGGTCTGCCATCAATAGCCCGGAAGAAGACGCTGCCTATCGCGGCGCGTTCGACCAGATCACCGGTACGCTGCAACGCATGAAGGATCGCGGCGTGTTCATCGTGTTCGGGACAGACCTTGGCGGCGCGCTGACTCTGCACCGGGAGCTGGAGCTTTACCAGAATATCGGCTTCACCCCGGCGGAAATCCTCTCCCGCGCCACGCTGGAAGCCGCCGACTATATGGGCCTTGGCGAGCAGATCGGATCGATCGAGCCAGGCAAACAGGCTGATTTCCTTCTCGTGCCCGGCAATCCGCTGGAGGACTTCAAGGCCATCAAGACCATCCGCCTCGTTTCGAAGGGGCATACCGTTTATTTTCCTGGCGAGATTTACCCCCATTTCGGGATTACGCCGTTTACGGATGTCCCCGAAGTCACAGCGCCCTCACCGGCTGAATAACTGACCGCCACAGGAAGGAGACCTGCCGATGTCTGAAGATGCCTGGCGGATGTATTTTGCCGATATGGGCGGGTTTCCCGCGTCCATCGTGTTCAATGACGGGATCGCGAACCGGATCAACGACCTGCCGCTGGTGACGGCGATGAAGATCCGCATCCCGCTGAAATCGCCCCGCGCTGACGGGCTGACCACGCAGGAAGAATCCGGTCCCCTCAACCAGCTCGACGAGCGCTATGACGAGATCATCACCCGGCATGGCGGCGAATATCTTGGCCGGGTAACGAACAATGGCGCGCGCTGGGTGCTCTCGATGCTGCCGGCGGAAGTGAATGGTCTGGAGGCAGACCTTCGCTCGGCGGCGTCAGACGCTGGCTACACGCCCGAAATCCATGTCGAGCCTGATCCGGACAAGGCGGTTTACTGGAATGATCTCTATCCGTCTGAAGATGACCGCCAGGTGATGCGCGATATGGAGGTGCAGGCGGCCCTGGTTGAGCGCGGCGACGATGTACGCAAGCCGCGATCCGTCGAACATTGGAGCTATTTCAGGGACGAGGCCAGCGCGCGCGGGTTTGCAGGCTGGGCAGCTGGCGCAGGCTATCAATCCGTAACAGTCGCGCCGCCGGAGGGGGAGGATCGACCGCTCTGGCTCGTCCGGATGCACCACATCGGCACGCTTCAGCTCAACGACATCTCGAGCCACTCGCTGGCACTTTCCCGCAAGGCGCAGGAGGCAGGCGGACAATATGACGGCTGGGAAACGGCCCTGATGCCCTAGTGCAGGGTGGTGCCTAAAACTCGCGAGACGAGTGTTTCGCTAATTGTGTAGCCTGATTGCCGCTTACATGCTCGTTCAGTGATGGGAGAATAGTTTCACGAGAAATTGTTGCGCCGTTTGCGCGACTCGCGCATTCCCCCCGGAACCATCATCCGGTATGTAAAATTTTCATGGGCTTGTTCCGACCCCGCATCTTGCCGCCGCAGGCAAATCGCCTTGACCAGATCGGGGACCGCAAGCGCGTTCTGCGCTACTGGCAGACGGCAAAAGTGGGTGAAGCGGGCACTTCCCTGGAATACATGCAGTTTGGCGTAGATCATCTGCGACCGCTGATCTTCCTCACATCTATTGAATATCCCGCCTCGCCGCCCTGGGGCTTCTGTATTGATGCGGCCAGCGCGGGGTTCGGGGTCTATTCCATCCGCCGGCCGGGCTTTGGCGCGTCGGATGCCGCCTGCAGCGTCGATCAGCAGGCTGCCATCGTGGAGGCGTTTTTCGAGGAGGCCGGCCTTGAGAACATCATTCTCGTTTCAGTCGGCTCGGCAAATCCGATAGGCGCGCGCCTTGCGGTGAAATCGCGGCGGGTGACCTTCAATATGTTCGCCAACTGCGTCTTCAATCGCGATGTGATGGGCGAGTTCCGGCCCGCCTGGTTTGGCCGTCTCCTCTCGCAGACCATCGAGAGCCGGGCCGGCGCGCGGATTTCCCTCGGCGCAATCCGCCAGGCCGGCCGCCAGTTTGGCAGTCAGTGGTTTTACCAGACCTGCTTCCAGAAAAGTCCCGGCGATATCGCCTATGTCAAAGCCTATCCGCGCGAGATGGCCGAGGCATGGGAAGTGGCCAGCGCGATCCATCACGACACCTGGCAGCAGGAGCTTCAGCCCTCGCTAAAGGGCGACCCCTTCCTGCGGGATGGCCTGTTCTCGTCTGTGCCGGCGCTCGCCATCTCCGGCACAGAGACGACTGACACTTGGAAGTCCGGATTTGAGGCAGAGGCAACGCGCCTCGGCGTGCCGACCACATATCTTTCCAGCGGTGATATATTGGTCGCCTACCAATCGGGTACGGAGCTTCTTTCTCTGTTGAAAGAGAAGATTGCCGCCTGAGGGCGGAGTTCTGCCACAACCGTTATCAGGATGTTACCGGGCCGCTGTTGCGTGATTGCAACAGGATGGGAGGCGCGCGCCGCTAGTGCCTTGAGAACATGAGAGGTGACGTCCCGCTTCATTTGTCCGTTAACAAACATTACGTTTTGGCGAGGCGAGCCTTCGCTTAGACTCTTGTTAAGCCTCCGGCCAGACCCTCTCGTGTGGGCTGAACAATTGGGATCGTTTGAGGCGAGAGGTTTGCGATGAGAAAGAAGACTGTGCGCTGGGGCACGGACACCGGGTTTGAACATCCCGTAAAGCCCTTCGATGATCGCAATGAGCTTTCCGCTCACGGATTGAGGGGAAAACGGGCCAAGGGCGATCTTGGGCTGAGCCGTGGCATCACCCGGAAAGAGGCGCGCAAGGACGCGACCGATGCCATTCCCGTTTCCGAGGCGGTGACGCAAGACCAGTGGAGCGAGCGCGAGCAGATGATTGCCGAGCGCGCTGAAGAAGTGCGCCGCGGACTCGGGACATGGATGTCTACAACTGCCGCGAAGGTGCGCAACTACATTCAGGACCAGACGCCCAGCGACATTCACCCGGACCAGCTGCGCGAAGCCATCAAGGCGGAAGAACACGAGTTCCGCCATTACGAGCTGGACGATACGGAAGACGCAAAATCCACCCATTCTGCGGCTATAATCGAGCTGCAGAGCTTCCGCGAGCGGCATGGCGAACAGATCGGGCAGCGTACGCCGGACATCAAGAAAAATGTCGAGCAGGCGATCGCAATCCTGATGTTCGTGATGCTCATCGAAGGCGCTTTCAATGCGCTGCTTTTCAAAGATGCGCAGTCGTCCGGGCTAATTGGTGGTTTGATGATCGCCTTTGGTGTCTCGGCAGTGAACGTTCTGTTCGGTGTTGTCGCCGGCTTTTTCGGTCTGCGCTATCTCAACCATCCGGCCCAGTCCGCCAAGATCATGGGCGGTGTGATTGCCGGCATTGCGATCCTTTGCGGCATCTTTCTCAACTTCTTCGTTGCTCACTACCGGGATGCCGTAGAGCATGCGCTGGTTGCTGCCGACGCTGCCGGGCGTCTTGCTGAATTTTCAATGTTTGAAATCCCGCCTGGCGCAGTCATCCGCGAGATGTTTCCGAACATATTTGGGCTCGATAGTTTCGTGGCCCTTGCCCTGCTTATCCTTGGGCTGACGGTGTTCTCTATCGCCGTTTATGAGGGGTATGATCGCATTTCGGATAAGTATCCAGGTTACGGTCGCGTCTGGCGCAAGGAGCGTAAAGCCTATGAGCGACGCCAGCAGCTTCGGGAAGACCTGCGAAGTGATCTCTCGGATTATTTCTCCGCCAGCCGTCTCTGGTTCGAAACGCAGCTTTCGCGCCATTCGCAGGCCAAGCGGGAAATCGAAAAGGCGATGAACGTTATCGAGGCGCGGCGGGATATGGCGGTCGCGATTGCCGCCAAGGCGGCGGACCAGGAGCGCGGCCTGAAGGTTGCTTATCGTCAGGCCCACCGCCGCCAGCGCAATCAACTTCGTGACAAGCTGGGCGAGCAGGCCGCATGCCCGGTCTATTTCGATGAGATCCTGACGCCGCAACTTCCGCCCTTCGATCTCTCCAAGGAACGCACGCAGGCGAATGCCGCGATCAAGGCAATCGAGCAGAACATCATGGCACTGAACCTGACCCGCGAATGGCTGGAAACACATATCCAGCATGTCCAGCAGGGGCTCTCGTCAGTCGAGAAGAAGGTTGTCGAGGAGATCGCCAAAGTGCGCGAAACAAAAGGCGGCAGCGCCGCCAAGACGGGCTGAGGAGGCAGGTCCATGCCGAGACGCAGGGAGAGAGGGCCGTGGTTCTGGCGCGGGGCGATCGCCCTGATGATTACATCCGTGTTCGGGTTGTTTGCGGCAGCGGCCATGAACCAGCCGCCCGCAACGGAAAATGATACGGGCTGCCGGCTCGACCGGCGCGACCCGTCGCACACGATCATTCTGGTCGATCAGTCCGATCCCTTCAACGCGACCGACCTGGCATGGGTGCGCGCCCTGTTGGAGGATGAGGCCCGCGCGTTGCCGAAATATGGCCGGATTACGCTGACGGTTCCAAATGCGGCCTCGCCCTATGATCCGTTGACTGTCTGGTCGGGCTGCTCACCGGGCAGTGCCGAAGGCGCCAATCCGATCTTCCAGAATCCGCGCATGATCGAGCAGGCCTGGCAGCGGAAGTTCCACGATCCGCTCATCGCCGGTGCCGAGGGTGTCCTTGTGGACAATGTGGCGCCCAGCTCTCCACTGATGGAAGCGATGTTCACGCTGGGAGACCGGCCGGATTTCCAGGCCCAAACCTCCAGTCGCCGCCTGATCCTGGTGTCAGATCTGATGCAGCATTCCAAAGACTTCTCAATGTACCGTACCGGGACCGACTGGAGCGCCTTTGAAGGCACATCGCTAATGGATATGCGTCCCGGCCTTGCGGGGGTCGATGTGGTGGCCCGTGTCGTGCCGCGCCAGGAATACGCTCTGCCGCTTGGCGAGGTGAAAGCCTTCTGGCAGCGTTGGTTCCGGGGCACGGGTGCCACTTATGGATCGGTAACCTGAAGAAGGAGACGGAGGCAGGCGCCCGCGCCCGTGTTGATCGGCAGGAAACTGAGCGCAAATGGCGACCCCGGCAGGATTTGAACCTGCGACCATTCGCTTAGAAGGCGAGTGCTCTATCCAGCTGAGCTACGGGGCCGTTTCCGGGGGAGTAGCGCGGGCTGCCTCAGTGTGTCCACGGTTGTTTGCGGTCCGCCGAGAAGTTCTCGGCATAAGACTTGATCAGGCGTTTGCGCTCGCGCGGCTCCTGAACCGTGAAATTGAAGCCTTCGCGCTCGGCATAGGCGATGGCCTGTTCGCGCGTATCGAAATGCAGGCGGACCTGACCTGAGGTGTCGTCGATGCTCACCCAACCCATCAGCGGGTCGGGACGGCGGTGCGCGCCCGGATTCACGAACTCCAGAATCCATTCTTTCGTGTTTCCACGACCGGATTGCATGGCGCTCTTGGCCGGTTTGTAGATCCGCGCTTCCATTCCAGAGCCTCCCGAGGGCACCTCAAAATGATTGGTCGGAGCGATAGGATTCGAACCTACGACCCTCTGGTCCCAAACCAGATGCGCTACCAGACTGCGCTACGCTCCGGACTCCCGTATTAGTGCCCGGATTCACCTGCGCAAGGGCTTTTCACCGCATTCTGTGGTGTTCAGCTGTGGCTTTCTGACCGGGGGCGGGAAGGAGCCAGCGATTTCCCCAACAAATGTGGGTCGCTGGCTCCCCGCCATTCGCGTCCCTCAGAGCCGGCGCTTGTGGCGCGCTTGAGTATCGCGTGCGTCCCCGACCCAACCTAAACATCCTGTTATGTAAGCGTCTTGACATTTTCGGCCATTCCCAGTGTCAATTCTGGCCAATGGGCGACTTTCTTCAGCGCCGGTTGATCTTGGTCCGGGGCAGGGTGCTGCAGTTTCAGAGGAGCAAGGTGGGGGGCGAACATTGCCGACGGTATCTTCCGCGTATCTGTCCAATTACGTCGAGACCTGCATCGCGCTCGGGGCACCGGCGCAGAGACTCTACGATTTGGTACCTGGCGGGCGTGCTGCCATGGATGTGCCGGACGGGCGGTTTCCGGGCGACGTGGTTGTGCGCGTACTCGACGTTGCGGCGGAGCTGACGGGGAACGACACGCTTGGCTTGCGTGTGGGCATGCAGTTCCGGCCGGCGACCTTCATGGATGTCGGCTATGCGCTTTCTTCGGCCGGAACCATCCGGCAGGCGCTGGAGATCAACATGCGGTTCCAGCCGCTGACGCAGGAGGTTGTGTGCACCGGCCTCGAGGTGCGGGGCGCCCATGCCTACATCCGCTGCGCGCCGGCGTTGGCAGGGGTAGAGGGACTGAGGCGAGTGATGGAGGCCGTGTTTGCCGGTTATGCGGTGATCGGCCACTGGCTGCTGCGCGACCATTCCAGCCCGATCGAGGCGATGCACTTCCGCCACCGCGACCCCGGCCCGCAAACCCATGAAATGTATGAGACTGTGTTCGGGAAAGGCGTGAAATTCGGCCAGAAGGAAGACGTGATGGTCTTCCGGGCCGAGCTGGTAAGCCGGCCCCTGCCGGGGGAGAATCAGGCGCTGGTGACCCTGCTGACCCAGCGCCTGGAGGAGCGGATGATCTCGCTTCGGGATGGGGTGAGCCTGGCCGACAAGGTGCGCAACTGCCTGCATGGCCAGATGCGGCGGGGCCGGCCCAGTATGGCGGGTACGGCGCGGCTGCTGGGCTATTCGGAGCGGACCCTGCGGCGCCACCTGGCAGAGGCCGGGATTGGCTTCTCCGACCTGTTGCAGGACGCGCGCAAGGAGGCGGCGGACATTTATGTGCGCGAGGGGAAACTGTCGCTGACAGAGATAGCCGGGGCGCTGGGATATGGTGATCAGAGCGCGTTCGTGCGTGCTTTCCGAGGCTGGTATGGCATCTCGCCCGGCGTGTACCGGAAGCAGGCCAAAGAGGGATAACCCGTGCCCCGCAGGGGCAAACAGCGTCATTCCCGTGTCTTTTTGAGGCTTTTCAGATCACTTCTGGCGCGGTTTGTGCTCGATCCGGCGCATCAGGCCTTCCTGCGCGACCGACGCGACGAGGCGGCCTGAAGAATCGAAGATAGATCCCCGGTTGAAGCTGCGCGCACCGCCGGCGTAGGGGCTGTCCATCGAATAGAGGTGCCACTCATCGAACTTTGTTGGCGCGTGGAACCACATGGCGTGGTCCAGGCTGGCCGACATGAGTTCACGGTTCATCCAGGAGACACCATGAGGGCGCGAGCCGGTGCCGAGGAGGGCCATGTCCGAGGCATAGGCCATCAGGCAGTGATGAATCCACGGGGCCTCATCGATGGGGCGGGCAACCCGGAACCAGAGATTGTGTTCATCGGAGGCTTTGGCGGGCGTGAGGGGATCGAGCGGGTCGATCTCGCGCATCTCGATGGGGCGTTCGCGCAGGAAGTGGCCGCGATGGCGCTCGGGCACCTTATCGGCAAACTTGCGGCGCCATTCCACCCGGTCGCTGAGGCTTTCCGGCGGGGCAACTTCGGGCATGTCATGCTGGTGGTGCCAGCTGTCTTCCAGCGTCTGGAAGGAGGCGGCGAGATTGAAGATCTGCTTGCCATGCTGGATGGCGACCACGCGGCGGGTGGTGAAGGAGCCCCCATCGCGGGAATGGTCGACCTGGTAGATGATCGGGACAGAGGGGTCGCCCGGCCGAATGAAATAGGCATGCAGGGAATGGCAGGGGCGGTCGTCCGGAACGGTGCGGTAGGCGGCGACAAGAGACTGGGCGATGACCTGGCCACCGAAGACGCGCTGGCTTTCTTCCTCATCGGGGCTCTGGCCGCGGAAGAGGTCGTGTTCGAGACGCTCGATGTCGAGCAGGGTGAGCAGGTCTCCAACCGGGTCCTTCGTCATGGGCCATGTTCCTTATGAGTTTCTTGTGCGCCGCAGCATTTACCAGACCTGACACGGAACGCAAACCTGCCGCAAATTCCCTGTTATGGTTAGCGAAATCTTTGACAATCCATGGGATTATTCCCATCTGTGATTTTCCACAAAGACTTCAAAACGATTACGACCCTCTGCGTTGGGAGGCGCCGCCGATGAACCTTTTTGCCAAACTGGCCCGCGAAGTCCGGCTGTTTCAGGACATTCTGCTCGTCCAGAAATGGACCGGCGATATTTCTCCCGACTCCGAAAATCTCGTGGCGGACGATTATGAGCGCGCCGTCGACAAGTTCCCCGGAAACATCGCGTTCCGCTTTGAGGGACATTCGACAACCTATGCGGAGTTTGACGCGCAGGCGAGCCGGTTTGCCAACTGGGCGCTGGCGCAGGGCCTGAAGGCGGGCGACTGTGTGGCCCTCTATATGGAAAACCGGCCGGACTATGTGGCCGCCTGGGCGGGCTTCTCCAAGGTCGGTGTCGTCACGGCACTGATCAATCACAATCTTGAAGGCGACGCGCTGGCCCATTGCGTCAACATCGCGGACGCCAAGCTCATCGTTACCGGCGCCGACCAGGACGCGGCCATTGAAGGCGTTGCCAGCCTCATCAAGGGCGACCTGCCCGTGTGGACGCTGGGCGGCAAGCGGGGGCAGGACCTTGGCGCGGCGCTGGCGGCAGTTTCCAGCGCGCGCCCCGACCGGGCCCACCGCGCAGAGCTGCGCGGACGCGACATGTGTCTTTATGTTTATACCTCTGGCACCACGGGCCTGCCCAAGGCGGCGCGCCTGACGCAGGCACGCACGCAAGGCATGATGCGCAGCTTCATTGCGCCCTGCCGAACGACGGAGAAAGACCGCGTTTACATCACCCTGCCGCTTTACCACGGCACGGGCGGCCTTTGCGGCATCGGGCAGGCGCTGAACACCGGCGCAACAGTCATCCTGAGACGGAAGTTTTCGGCCAGCGCCTTCTGGGATGATGCGACCGATGAGGGCGCCACCTCGATCGTTTATATCGGCGAGCTGTGCCGGTATCTCGTCAATTCCCCGCCACACCCGAAAGAGCGCGCCCACCATATCCGCACCGGATTTGGCAATGGCCTGCGCCCGGAAGTGTGGGAGGAGTTTCTCCACCGCTTCAACATTCCCCACCTTGCCGAGTTCTACGGCTCGACCGAGGGCAATGTCAGCTTCATCAATTTCGACGGCAAGCCCGGCGCCATCGGGCGCATTCCGTGGTGGCTGAAAAAGCAGTTCGCACATGTCGCTTTCGTGAAGTTCGACATCGAGACTGAGCAGCCCGTGCGCGGGGCAGACGGCTTCTGCGTTCATGCGGCCACGGATGAACCGGGCGAGGCCATTGGCCGGCTGGGCGAGGATGTGCGCCAGCGCTTTGAAGGCTATAACGACAAGAAGGCCACCGAGAAGAAGCTGCTGCGCGACGTGTTCGAGAAGGGCGACCTGTGGTTCCGCACGGGTGACCTGCTGAAGATGGACAAGGAAGGCTATATCTACTTTGTGGACCGGATTGGCGACACCTTCCGCTGGAAGGGCGAGAACGTCTCCACCAATGAAGTGGGCGAGGCCCTTTCCAAGATCGACGGCATTGCGACGGCCAACGTTTATGGCGTGCCTGTGCCCGGCGCTGACGGCAAGGCCGGCATGGCGGCCGTGACGCTGGACGGCGAGGTGGACATTGCGGGCGTGCATGGCAAGCTGGCGGCGCTGCTGCCGTCCTATGCGGTTCCGATTTTCATCCGTGTGCAGCCCGAAGCCGAAACCACCGGCACATTCAAATATCGCAAGGTGGAGCTGGTGGCCGAAGGCTTTGACCCGGCAAAGGTCGAGGGCGACGCGCTGTGGATGTATGACCCGGCAGAAGGCGGCTATGCGCCCGTTACGGCGGAGCGGTATGAGAAGCTGCTGGCCGGCGGGTTCAAGTTTTAAGGCTTTTGGGGCGGGAGGGCCTTCTGCCCTCTGGGCTCCGTCATCCCGGTTTCGCTGCAAGCGAAGACCGGGACCCAGCCTTTCCCCCTGGGTCCCGGACATTTGCTCCGCAAATTCCGGGAAGACGCCCGAAGGAAGTGACGCCCGCATGACGCCGGGATGCTTTGTGTGCGGCGTTTTGCAAACCGCGCGGTTTATTCTGGATCAGCCGTAGCGGCCCTCACCTCCCACGCCCTTCGGACGCGGGCCCCTCCTCTCCCGGAGGGAGAGGGGTTGGGACTTCACCGAAATGGGGGGTGAGGGCCGCTATGTTATCCTGAGCTCGGCGAAGGACGCTCAGGATGAGCTTTCCGAGGGTTCGTGAAGATCAGTCTGCGCGGCCCATGCGGCGTTCGAGGCGGGTGGAGAACCAGGAGATGATCCGTCTCCAGAGTTCATCCTTGAGGATGGCGCCTTCGACATCATGGTCGATGGAGGGGTTGTCGTTGATCTCGATGATGACGACGCCCTGTTCGGTTTCTTTGAGGTCCACGCCATAGAGGCCGTTGCCGATGAGGCTGGCGGCGCGCACGGCAATGTCGACCACTTCGGGCGGGGCGTCTTCCACCGGCATGGTGGTGAAGCCGCCTTCGCTGGTCTTGCCGTCATCCTTGTATTTGACGATCTGCCAGTGGCCGCGCGCCATCCGGTATTGGCAGGCGTAAAGCGGCTCGCCATTCAGCACGCCGATGCGCCAGTCGAACTTCGTGGGGCGGAATTCCTGCGCGATGATCAGGGCGGTGTCCTCGAACATATGCTTGGCGCCGGTCTTCAGCTCTTCCAGCGACTTGGCCTTGACCATATTGGTGCCGAAGCTGCCATCGGGCGTCTTGAGGATCACGGGGCTGCCGAGGCGCTCGAACACGGCGGCGAGGTCGGTCTTCTCGTCGAGGATTTCCGTACGCGGAATGGGCAGGCCGGCTTTCTCCAGGATTTCCTTGAGATAGACCTTGTTGGTGCACCGGATCATCGAATGGGTGTCGTCGATGACGGGCATGCCTTCCTGCTCGGCCCGGCGGGCGAAGCGGTAGGTGAAGTTGTCGATCGAGGTGGTCGCGCGGATGAAGAGGGCGTCGAACTCGGCCAGCGAGGGCAGGTCGGTCGGGTCGATCAGTTCGACCTCGACGCCCATCTTCTCGGCCACATCGGCCAGGCGCTTCAGCGAGGCGGGCTTTGACGGGGAGTGTTTCTCATGCGGGTCCACCAGCACGGCGAGCGCCCATTTGGCCGGCGCGCGGGTCTTCTCATTCTTCACGCGGCCCTTGGTGTAGGCTTCCATCGCGTCGAGGAAGAATTTCCGGCGGGCGTCCTTCAGCTTGTGCGGGGGGACGGCGCGGATGCGGCCGATGCCGTGGGGGGCTTCGTCGTCGAACTCGATTTCGAGGGCGGGCGTGCGGAACCAGTCCATCGCCTCGCGGGCCAGGCGCTCATAGGCCGGGATCTCGGTGCGCGAGAAGGCAACGAACAGGGTGTCGATCTTGGGCGCGCCCTTGGCGAGGGCTTCCTGCAGGGTTTCGCCAAGGTCCGGCAGGGCGTGATTGTAGAGGCTCTTCTTGGAGAGCTCGACCATCGTTTGCACGCTGGGGCTGACCCGGTGGCCGCGCGCCTCGGCCAGCAGGGAGGCGTAGTAGCCTTCCGACTGATAGCCGTAGGAGCGGGCGAGGTTCAGGATATAGGGGCGCCGCCCGGCAAACAGGGCAGGCTTGGAGATATAGTCCGAGATACGCAGGACTTTATGCGGTGTCTCTGCCTGAGATATGTCGCTTGCCGATTCAACAAGCACGACCCAATCGGTCATGGCGCTCCATTTGAGGGCGCGTTGAGACACTTCTCCATCCGCAGCGCCGCTTCTCCGTCCGGATAGTAGGACTCAAGGGTGGCAATTACGCGATAACCGCCTGCCTCGTAAAGGCGGATGGCTGAACTATTTGATGAGCGTACCTCAAGGCGGACAGCGCGGGCGCCGCGGGCTGTCGCGTCTGCCTCACACGCCGCCATCAGGGCGCGGGCAACACCCTTGCCGCGGGCCGCCGGCGCGACGGTGATGGAGTAGAGCCGGGCGAGGGCGAGGCCGCGGCGGTAAAGCATCACGGCGGCGCCGAGGAGCTGATCTGGAGCCTCGGGCGCGGCGGCGACGAGGGTGGCAGCGTGGCCCGAGAGGAGGCGCCGCCAGGTGCGCCGGTCAAACCGGTCTTCGGCAGGAAAGCTCGCTTCGAGCGCCACCAGCGCGTCAATGTCGGCGGTGGCGGCCGGGCGCAGGATCAAAGGCGCACCATGTCGTCCCGGTGGATGATGGCGGGGCGGCCGCGATAGCCAAGGAGGGCTTCGGCTTCTTCGGTCCGGCGCCCGGCGATGCGGCGGATGTCTTCGGTGCCGTAGGCGGTGACGCCCTTGGCGATGAGGCGGCCATCGGGGGCGCGGACGGCGACGGCGGCGCCGCGCTCGAACTGGCCGGTGACCTCGCGCACGCCGACGGCCAGGAGGCTGGCGCCTTTCTCCAGCGCAGCGGCGGCGCCGGCATCGACGAGGAGTTCGCCCTCGGGCTTCAGGTGGCCTTCGAGCCAGGCGGCGCGGGCCTTGGCGGGGCTGATGCGGGAGGCGATGAGGGTGGCGCGTTCGCCCGCCTCGATGGCGCCGAGGGGATGGGGCCGGTTGCCCAGGGTGATGAGGGTAGAGCAGCCAGCGGCATGGGCAATGCGGGCGGCGGCAAGCTTGGTGGCCATGCCGCCGGAGCCGACACCGGCGGCGGCATTGGCGCCGGTGGCCATCGCGTCATGCTCGGGCGTCAGCGCTTCGAGGAAGGGGATGTGGGTGGCGCCGGGATTGGCGCGGGGATCGGCCGTATAAAGACCGTCTATATCGGAGAGGAGGATGAGGACATCGGCGCCCATCATCTGGGCGACGCGGGCGGCGAGACGGTCGTTGTCACCATAGCGGATTTCCTCGGTGGCGACGGTGTCGTTCTCGTTGATGACGGGGATGACGCCGGCTTCCAGCAGGGTTTCCAGCGTGGCGCGGGCGTTGAGCCAGCGGCGGCGGTTTTCCGTATCGCCGGGGGTGAGCAGGGCCTGGCCGGCGGCGATGCCATGGGGGGCGAGGGCTTCGCCCAGCGCGGCCATGAGGCGGGGCTGGCCGATGGCGGCGGCGGCCTGCTTCTGCTCCAGCCGGGCCTGATAGGGCGCGCCGAGGGCCGCCTTGCCCAGCGCCACAGCGCCGGAGGAGACGAGGATCACCTCCTTGCCGCGCTGGCGCAGGGCCGCGATGTCGGCGGCCAGTGCTGCCAGCCAGGCATGGCGCGGGGCGCCGCCTTCGGCAATGAGGGCGGAGCCGGTTTTCACGACAATGCGTCGGGCGCGGGCAAGAGTATCGGCGGTCATGGGGGACCGCGATACACGTCCGCGATGCCTATGGCGAGAGGCGGGGGCGGGCAAATTGACCCCAACCCGTATCAAAACGCGGACATTCGAGGTCAATTCTGGTCAGAACCGGTCATTTCGGGGCCAGGTTTGGCCTAGCCGGCGACAATCGCGCCGACCAGCAGCACACCGGCGATCGCCAGGGCCATCGACCCGGCGAGGACACGCCACAGGCCGACATTGGATGCCTGACGCGCTTCCTCCGGCGTAAGCGTTTCGGAGGCGAGGGGCTCACGGGGCTCATGGGTATAGGTTTCATACTGCATGGGGCTTCTCCTTTGATGCAGGGGTCTGTCCCTGCTTCACCAACGTCTGCGCCGGAGGAATGTTCCGGGCGCGGGCCATACGGAGACAAGCGCCCGCATCCTCGCCAGCAGGGCTGGGAGGCGGGCGTTTCGGCGTTTTTGGGATCGCGTCAGGACGAGTTAAGGGCGAAGCCTTGATGGGCGAAGTCCGTCAGTTCCCGGATGAGGTCGCGGGCTTCTTCGGGTACGGATTTGGGCAGGCGCGGCGCGGTGGCCGGGAGGAGTTTTGCGGCGTCCTTGCGGGCGAGGCGACTGGCCAAGCGTCTGGCCCAGCGCTTTGCCAATGGGAGCGCGTTGTCGAACGCGACGTGGAGCGCGCTGAGGCGGCGGGCGAAGGTTTCGGTGATGGGGCGCGGCCAGGAGGTGGGCGCGCGCAGGTCTGAGGCGTCACCCGGGAAGCTGATGCGGGGGAGCTGGGAGGCAGAAGCATAGCCGCCGGCTTTGCGTTTGGCGGGCTCGGCCATGCGGAAGCTGGGCGGCTTGGCGGCGGGCGCTTCGCGGGACTGGGATGGGCGCGGCGGGGCTTTGGCGGGCGGCTTGCGCGTGGGGACGGGTTGGGGCGGCAGGTCTGCGGCAAGGATGAAGATGGCGCGGCGCAGGGCGATCTCAGCCGGGATCAACGCGTGGCGCATCAGGTGGCGCGCAAGGCGCTCGCTGAGGGGCACGCCGTTCAGCCGCTGGACGATGCCGTCGATATAAAGGATCAGACCAAGGACGAACTGGCGGGCCTGCTCCAGCAGGGCGTCGATGGCGTCGTCTTCCGTAGGCTGAGGGGGCGTGTCCATGCTTTGGAGGTTAGCATGGGTCTGTGGGGCGTGGACAAGTTTGGGGCGGGCGCGCGTAAGGGGTTGAGGGATTTCGGGTTTTTTGCGGGTGGGTGGGGGATAGGGGGCGGGGTTGGGGGAGCCCGCTCTATCCTTCGACCTCATCCTGAGCTTGGCGAAGGACGCTCAGGATGAGCTTCGTGGGGTATCGCTTTGGAGCGTCTTCCCGGAATTTGCGGAGCAAATGTCCGGGATCCACGGGCTGGGGGAAGGCTGGGTCCCGGTCTTCGCTTGCAGCGAAACCGGGATGACGGAGGATGGGTTAGAGCGGGCTCCAGGGGGTGGGGGTGTCCTGGTCTTCGTCGGTTTCGGAGGGGGGCGTGGGGGCATTTTCGGCCTGCATGCCGAGATGCTGGGCGATGGCGTAGAGGGTGTCCTTGACGCCTTCGCCGGTGACGCCGGAGATGAGGAAGGGCTTGCCCTTGTAAGCCTTCTTGAGCTGTTTCACCTGCTCTTTCACAAGCTCGGGCGTCAGCGCGTCGATCTTGTTTAGGGCGACGATTTCCGGGCGCTCGGCCAGCTCCGGATCATAGGCTTTCAGTTCCTTGCGGATGGTGCGGTAGGCCTTGGCCGGATCATCCTGCGTACAGTCGATCAGATGCAGCAGCACCTTGCAGCGCTCGACATGGCCGAGGAAGCGGTGGCCGAGGCCGGCGCCATCGGCGGCCCCTTCGATGAGGCCCGGAATATCGGCCAGCACGAAGCGCGTGCCGGGGCCGAGATCGACCACGCCGAGGCCGGGATGAAGGGTGGTGAACGGATAATCGGCAATCTTGGGGTTGGCCGCCGTGGCGACCGACAGGAAGGTGGACTTGCCCGCATTCGGCATGCCGACAAGGCCGGCATCCGCGATCAGTTTCAGGCGCAGCCAGAGCCAGCGTTCCTCACCCTCTTCACCGGGGTTCGAGCGGCGGGGGGCCTGATTGATCGAAGATTTGAAGCGCAGGTTGCCCCAGCCGCCATTGCCGCCAGTGGCCAGCAGCGCGCGCTGGCCGATGGCGGTAAGGTCTGCAATCAGGGTTTCCTGGTCTTCTTCATAGACCTGTGTGCCGACGGGCACTTTCAGCGTGACATCCTCGCCGCGCGCGCCGGTGCGCTGCTTGCCCATGCCATGGCCGCCGCGCTTGGCCTTGAAATGCTGCTGGTAGCGGAAGTCGATCAGCGTGTTGAGACCTTCGACGGCCTCGATCCACACGTCGCCGCCACGCCCGCCATCGCCGCCATCCGGGCCGCCATACTCGATGAACTTCTCGCGCCGGAACGAGACGCAGCCTGCGCCGCCGCCGCCGGAGCGAATATAAACCTTGGCCTGATCGAGGAACTTCATGGGGTGGGTTTGCCGTAGATTGGGGATTTGGGGAAGGGGTGGGGGTGCCAGGTGGCGCCCAGAGGCTTGTTTTAGCTCTCAGTTTTCGTCACTCCCGACCGGCTTGAGCCGGTCTGGGAGCCCATCTCCTGTGCGATCGGCCAAGCGGCGCAGGCGGGAGATGGGCCCTCAGATGGCCTTTGGCCATCGAGGGTGACGATAGAGGGGAGAGGTGGGAGAAGTTTCCGGGTCAGGCGATCCTTGCCATCATGATGTGGTCGAAGGGCTCGCCGCGGCCTTTGGAGAACATGCGGTTGCGCCCACAGGGCAGGAAGCCGAGCTTGCGCAGGACTTTGCCCGAGGCCGGATTGTCCGAGAAATATCCCGAGACGAGGGCGCCGGCCGCGCGGGTATTTTCCAGCCAGCCGATGAGGCCCTTGCCAGCTTCGGTACAGTAGCCTGCGCCCCAGAAGTCGGGCTTCATCCAGTAGCCGATATTGAACGGATCGTCCTTGCGGGGGCGGTTTGCCGAGATCAGCCCCGCCAGGCCGCCCGTTTCCTTCGAGACGACCGCGAAGATGTGGCCGGTATCCTCCTGGCGCGCCGTATCATGCGTCGCGAACCAGGCGAGGGTTTCGGCCTTGGACTGGGAAGGGGCAACACTGGCAAGCATACGATAGATGCGTGGGTCGTTGATGGCCTCGGTCACCGGCCCCGCATCTCTGGGGGTAAGCCGGCGCAGGCCGAGCCGCTGTGTTTCTATTTCGATCGCTTCCGTCATGGCTGCCTCCTATGTGTGGCGCCTGGCGGGGGAGGGCAAATTAAAAGGGGGAGACAGTGGCCTGCCTCCCCCCGGAAACTGGTCGTCTTCACGACCCGGCCACCACTCTTGCGTGCGACCGGTGTGAAGGGCCGCGTTATTCGGCTGCGTCTGCCATCGGTACGATGTTTACGTAAATGCGGCCACCCGACTTGTGCGCGAACTCAACCTTGCCGCCTTTAATCGCGAAAAGGGTGTGGTCCTTGCCCATGCCAACGCCTTTGCCCGGCCACTTTTGCGTGCCGCGCTGACGAACGATGATGTTGCCCGGAGCGACAACTTCGCCGCCGAACTTCTTCACGCCGAGATACTTAGGATTTGAGTCGCGGCCGTTGCGGGACGAGCCACCTGATTTCTTATGAGCCATAGTCTGCTCCTTCTATCCTTTAGCGGAAGGCCTGAGCCTTATGCGTCCTTAGCGAGTTCTTTGGCCTGCTCGACCCAGCCGTCCTTGGCGAAACGGCCTGCGAGGCTCAGCTCTTCTTCGAGCTTGGCGATGTCAGCGTCGGAGAGGGCGGCGATCTGAGCGAAGGTGGTGATCCCTGCGCCGTGCAGCTTTTTCTCGAGCGCCGGGCCAACGCCCGTGAGTTTCTTCAGGTTGTCGCCAGCCGGAGCATCAGCAGCCGCAGCGGCTTCAGCTTTCGGGGCGTCTTCCTTCTTGGCAGCGGCCTTTTTCGCCGGGGCTTTGCCGTCGGTGTTGATGGAGGTGATCGTCACTTCCATCAGGTCCTGACGGTGGCCGATGGTGCGGCGGTAGGTCTGGCGCTGACGCTTCTTGCGGGTGATGAGCTTGGGCCCACGCACTTCCGAAGCGACTTCAGCGGTGACCGTGGCGCCGGCAACCGTGGGGGCGCCAACCGTCACGCCAGCGCCTGCGCCGACCATGAGAACCGTGTCAAAGGTGACCGTATCGCCGGCGGCAGCAGCCAGTTTCTCGATCACGAGCGTGTCGCCTTCAGCGACTTTGTATTGTTTGCCACCTGTCTTAATGACCGCGAACATGGGGCCAATTCCTTCCGACATGGAATAGTGAAAATGTGTGAGGGCGCCGCACCTTGAAGGCGCCGCGCCCGAAGGTCGGGGGTAAACACCAAAGCGAACCGCCTGTCAAACCCCAACTTCACGCCAGATATGGGAAAAACGGGGGAGTGTGCGGTTATTCTTCATATATGCCGCAATCGCCCGCCGGGCACGGGGGCAAAACAGGCCAAATCAGCGTGATTGCAGGTGTTCGGGGCGGACCGCGATGCGCGGATGGTCAGCGGCGCAGGCGCGCGAGCGTAGCTGGAAAGTCTACCGAGGCGCCATAGATGCGCACCTGGTCGCGGCCGGCCTTCTTGGCATCGTAGAGGGCTTCGTCTGCGTGATTCATCAGGCCGTAGAGGTCTGCCCCCGGCCAGGCGGCGCTGACCCCGATGCTGACACTTGCGGCGAGATTGTCGGGCAGCATGCCGGACCAGTAGTCCCATGGGCAGGCCCGCAGGGATTCGGCAAACAGGCGCGCAGCCTGGATCTCATGCCCCGGCAGGAGGATGGCGAACTCTTCTCCGCCGATGCGCCCGGCGATCATCTCGCCCGTCGCCATCGAGGCGATATGGCGCCCAAAGAGGCCAATCACGGCATCGCCCACCGAATGGCCGAACGTGTCGTTGATCTGCTTGAAATGGTCGAGGTCAGCAATAATGAGGCAGACCGGTGGGCTGGCGCTATGGCCGCGGGCCTTCATCAGCGCTTCGGCGGCGTCCTCGAAGCCGCGGCGGTTGAGCAGGCCGGAGAGCTTGTCGGTGCGCGCTTCGCGTTGCAGCTGGCCGATCAGGTCTATGGCGATGGCGACCATCAGGTTCAGCGCGAAGGCGATGGAGATCAGCGGCTGGCTGAACTGTACCGTCGTCCAGTAGAGCGAGCTCTGAAAGGTTTCGTTCGGGCCGAAATCGCCGGAAGCCCAGAGGATGAGCACCGGGCGTAGCAGGTAATTTACCGCCGAGATGGCCGAGATCCAGAACAGGAACCGGTCGGCAAGGTGCTTACGCTCGACCCGCCAGAGCTTCACCGCCATCAACGCGGCGATCAGGCCAAGCGCGGAGCTGACCGAGAAGACACGTCCGGCGATCGAAGGCTCGATGAACAGATACCAGAGGAGCCCCCCCATCGCCGCCGTGGTGACAGCGGTCAGAAACAGGACGGGCGGACGCAGGCTGAAACGGCCCAGCACCGCCAGGCACAGGCAGCAGCCGCAGAGCAGGAAGCCAAGATTGGAGACAACCCGCTCGGCATTCATCGGCAACGGCGAGCCGATATAGCGGAAGGCGACATCCTGCACGAAGAAGGCGGTCGCCGAGATGGCATAGCCGACCGCCGCATAGAGCACATAGGTCTTGTCGCGCTGGTTGAGCCACAGGAGGAAGAACGCCGCCGCGAGCAGGGCGCCGATGCCAGGATTGAGCAGCATGATGAAAATCTGGGCGCTCATGGTCAGGCCGGTTGGTCCTCTTCTCCCGAACCTGGGATAGTCGCCTGTTTGGGATAAGGGCGGTTTTAGCAAATGGATCAAATTTCACCGGACTGGCCGGCCAGACGGGGAAACCCATGTACCGGGGGCATCCCGACCGCGGCAAAATAGATGCAGAATGAAGCGCGGATTCACCAATCGGACGCTTGCGCTTTTCTCCGGGCCGCGATAGTTCACCCCCCTTCAAAGACCCCGGCGCGGAGAGGTGGCGGAGTGGTCGATCGCGTCGGTCTCGAAAACCGATATACTCGCAAGGGTATCGAGGGTTCGAATCCCTCCCTCTCCGCCAGTCATTTTCAGATTTTGAGACAGTTCCCTTAAGGGCCTCCAAAACCCCGCAAACAGGCGGGGTTTGGCGCGGGGCTGGCGTCTCCGTGTTCTGTATCAGCGATATTTTTTGCGCTTTTTGGCGCCGCGTCTCTGTTCGGATTTTGCAACAGTTCCCTTATCGCCATTTTCCCTGTTCTAAGCCGATTTACAGGGAATTTCCGCAAAAGATCAGGGAATACCTATGACAGGCCCGATAAATCGCCCGTCAATTCAGGGCGATGCGCGCAAATTCCCTAAACGTGGAACAGGGAATTTTCCCGGCCCAAACAGGGAAGACCTTTGCAAAAGCAGGGAATGATTTGGCGGTATCAGGCGCTAGCTGAAAAGCCGAGTTCTGCCCACTGATCATCCCAGTCGAGCGGAATAGGATGGGTGATCAGCTTGGTGAGCGTCAGGTCGTGAGGCTGGCGACCTGCGAGGATAGCCTCAGTAATCTTGGGGGAGAGAAACGCGAGTGGCAGGCGCTGTCGAATGAAGGCTGGCGTACAGTTGCGGCGCTCGGCGAGGGTCGTCATAGATGTTCCCGCGCGAAGCTCTGTTGCCCAAGCATGCGCCAGCGCAATGGCGCGGATCAATGTTTCATCCGTTCGGGGCGCCATGCCGCCGATGATGAGGCGGGCTTCGACGCCGCGGCGCTTGATCTGAAAGGGCGAGGTGAAGCTGAGGGAAGATGCAGCCAGATCGGATTCCTGCACACTCAGCCGATCTGCTAGAGACTTCGCCGAGATTTCCAGCTCGAGTCGCCCTTGGGATATTTGGCATCGTTTGATGAGCTCTAGGCGCTCAGGGCCCGAGATCGACGTCAATTGGGGCATAATTTGTTCAATAAGTGTCGTAGTGGGGCTGTGGAGTATCTGAGCTCCGGCGGTGATGAGATACTCGCTGACAGCCTGGGCAAGCTGGGTCTCGAGCTGCTTGGCGGGCAGGCGCCAGCCATCGGCGCGCTTGCCTCTGCCTTCGAGAAGGCGAGACGACACATAGTAGCGATAACGCCGAGGGCCTTTGCTCGCATGAGTCGGCGTAAGCCGATCGCCGGTTTCATCGACCAGCTTCCCAGTCAGTAAGGGGCGATTGCCAGATGCGCTTCGCCGGCCAGGCTTATCCTGCGCGCCGAGCTTTGCCTGAACCCGGTCCCACAGCGCCTCCTCGATGAGCGGCTCATGTAAACCGTCGTGGACTTCCCGCTTGTGACGAATGCGGCCAACATAAATTGGATTGCGCAAAAGGAAATGAATGTGGCCACGCCTGAGCGGTTTGCCGCCTACGTGTCGGTCATTGCTGAAGGTCCGTGATTTGGTTCGGTAGCCTCGGCGCGCCGCTTCCGCCTCGACCAGCCGGACGCAGCCAATCGCATCGTAAAGCTGGAACAATTCCCGGACGATGTCTGCTTCGGGAGAATTGATCACCAGGGTGCGGGTTAGAGAATCAGGATGGGGTTCGTAGCCGAGCGGTGGCAAGCCGCCCATCCAGTAACCCTTTTTCTTGGATGCTGAAATCTTGTCCCGAATACGCTCAGCGGTCACTTCTCGTTCGAACTGGGCAAATGAGAGCAGTACGTTGAGGGTCAGCCTTCCCATGCTGGTGGAGGTGTTGAACGCTTGCGTGACCGAAACGAAAGAGCAGCCGGCTGCATCGAATCTATCCACCAGCTTGGCGAAGTCAGCGAGCGAGCGCGTCAGTCGGTCGATCTTGTAGACGACAACAAGGTCAATCTTGCCCGTATCGATGTCTTCCAGGAGCTGGGTTAGGGCCGGACGCTCGAGTGTTCCGCCGGAAAGCCCACCATCATCATAATGCGCAGGGATCAGCTTCCAGCCTTCATGTCGTTGGCTGGCGATATACGCTTCGCAGGCCTCCCTCTGCGCGTCGAGCGAGTTGAAGGCCTGGTCGAGACCTTCCTCGCTGGACTTGCGCGTGTAGATGGCGCAGCGGACAATCCGCCGATCCGATCCGCCTGCTGACATTACGATGCGCCTTTCAAGCCGAAAAAGCGGGGGCCCGACCAGCGGGCGCCCGTGATTTCTCTCGCGATGGCAGAAAGGGATCTGTAGACGCGCCCCTGATAGCGGTACCCGCCTTTGAGAACATCAACGACATGGGTGACGCCGTTCCAGTCGCGGACAAGTCTGGAGCCGGATCGAAGGGAAGGCCCTGCCGGCGCGACGGCCTGGTCGCAGGCAATCGTCTGCAGCTTGTTCCGGGTCCTCAGAGGCAGGCCGCCATATTTGGCGGCCTGAACTTCATATGCAACAAGGCGGCCGAGTAGGGGCGTGCTTATCCCCTTTGGCGGCGGCGCGCTGAGTAGATGCTGATACTGATCGACAAGGCTGGAGCGGAGCATACCATCAAGTTCTGCCGTGGACGTCATTTCTTCGCTCCGCCGATACGGTAGCAGGACTGGCGAGCGCCGTCGGCCGGGGCGAGCTTCTCCAGACTGATACCGGCTTGTTTTAGGCGGGTAAGGGCGGCCCGCGTTGTGTGGGTCTGCCAGTCAAGTTTTGCGGAGAGCGCCTCGACTGTCATACCCTCGGGTTTGCTGAGGAGACTTTTGAGTTGATCTGTTTTCGTGGAATGCAGTTGTGGCTTCTTGTCGGCTCGTGTCGATTTACGATTGGTCATGGGGTGCCTTTCGGGTTTAGGAAGCAATCAGCGCTTCCACGACCCGAAGGCCCGCTGATCTGGCGGGCGGTCGCGGAGTCTGCCGCGACAGAGATACCAATGCTTGGAATAGGGCCCTAGTCCAGTCTATTCGCTCTGTGAGCGGATATAATGGAGCGTATCGGATTCCGCTTCTTCGCAGTGTGATTTCGCAGTGGCGATGAGGCGGTTGAGGGCTTTGATTTCCTGGAGTCGCGTTTCGTTTGGCAAATCTGGCAGCTGCGCTTCAGTTGCCTGCTCGCAGGCGTCCTCAAGTACCTCCAGGACCTTTATCAGCTTCCCGCGAATTTTATCGAAGTTGTCCATACGGAGCATTTGGGCTCAGGTCGAAGCAGAAGTCCACGTTGCTGGCTGAATGCTTCGATAATTGTGGAAGCTGAATTCCAGAGGTGTGAGTCGTTGATCTGAAAGCCACCAAGTAGGAGATGCGCCTGAGGAGTCTATTATATCTGCTGAGGGCGCAAATGCAGACTTAGGGAACTGAGAGCCTAATCGACCGAGATTGGCCCAAACCTGTCATTCAAAGCAACTCCTGAGGCTCTCCAAAGCAGTCAGACGCTCTTTCACATCATGTGTGCGGATCTGGATAGCATCCTGCATCCCGATGCGTGACAAGCAAGAGCAGTAAAGCGGTGAGACCGGCGGGTTCGTCCCGGTCGAGATCGCCCGCTAAATCTGGTGGATTTCGACCGCGCTACCGACACTCGTGAGGAGCGCCTGCATCCGACCCGCAGTTTTCTTTGGGATTGCCATTACCAAAAGCCGCTCGGCGCGTGACGCCGCTACGTAAATCTTCCGCGCATCCTCATCTGCGCCATTTGTTGTGTCGCCCTCAAGATAATCCAATATCCTGCCGGCCTTTTGGCTCGTCATCACGACACACACCGCCGGGAATTCCAGCCCCTTTGCGGAGTGAATTGTACGCGGCGGTGGCGCATCCACCGGCGCGGCCGCCAGCGCCGTCGCAAGGTTGGCATGCGATTTAAGACGCTTATTGACATTCAGGCCCGTAGCCATGCCAGCACCGACAGATATGCGGGCCCTGGCGAGCCACTGGTCGGGAGTTTCTCCCGGCTCGTATCTGAGTTCGTTCGCGACGGCGATGACATCCGGCCGCCAGCGTCCGTCAATGATGCCGCTTTCGGGGAGATGATTGTGGTAGTCGCCGATCGCATCTATGTGGCCCCGTATGAACAGGATCATCCTGTGAAGGTCGGTCAATGCCTCCCGGCGATTGCCGACCGCAAACGCGAAATGATAGCTCATCACGGCCTTTGCTAGGAGCAACGTCATATGCGAGGTTTTGTCCAAGGTCGGTTGTCCGACAGCTTTGGAAGCGCTTGGCAGCCTTGATGCCAATACCGGCGCGTGCCCGATCTGAATGTCCAGCGATCGCACCAGATCCGTGAACTTGGCTCCGATCGCGGTCGAGACGCCGCTCCCGCTATAGGACAGCAGATGTATCGGCGTTGGATCGTCCTTGTGCTTCCCGATGGCTTGGTCTTTGTGGACTCTTGCGCTCGGTGGGCGCAACGAGACGATGGCTGCGCATATTGCCCCTGTGGACCTGAAATTCCCGCTCATCTCGAGCCGGTCTGAAGGATCGAACGTATCCGCGAAACCGAGCAACTCGTTCGTGATTCCGCCCCGGAATTGAAAGATCGACTGATGAGGATCGCAGATCACCTTCACAGTGAGTCCCGATCGACGCAGCCAGTGGACGACTGTCAGGTCGGACGGATTGCAGTCCTGCGCCTCGTCGACAACGATCTCGCGAAAACGGGCGGCGAGTGCTGTACCAATTCGCCCGGCGAAGTTCGTGTCCGTAAGCCGTTCGGCTACGCACAGCCGTACATCGTCAAAATCTACCAGCCCTTTGACCCGTGCCCTTTCTATGATCCTGCGGGCGCATGTTTCCCAAGCTGCGGGATTCCGCTTTGTCGTGTCGAACCCCTGCTCTCCAGCGCGATCAGCATCGATCACACCTGTCGTTCTGTCGAAACACTCGAGGGTCAGCGCTTGAGCTCTCGGAAAAGGTGGCTTCACCTCCCATTTCTTCTTGTCGGGCACCAATCGCGGCAACGCCGCGCAGCCGGGTATGCCGAACGGGGCAATTAAGAACTGCCACAGGAACCGGTCAAATGTACCGATAAAGCTCGGAAAAAGCGGCGATGGCAGCAGGCCGAACAGGCGTAGGCGACCCTGAAGCTCATCCACCGCGGCATTGGTGAAGGACAGAAAAGCGACTCCACGCTTGTCGTCAGTTCGGTCGGCGAGATGCCGGGCCCGCTCGACTATCGTGCGCGTCTTGCCGGCACCCGGACATGCCGTCACAAAAGCTGATCGGTCATGAATGATGACGGCCTTCTGTTGGTCGGTTGGGCAGTAGGGCGCGGTCACGGCGCTACCACCGCTTCAATCGCGGCCGCCATGTAGCCGGGGATCACGAAGGTGTCCTTTCCGTCTTCTATCAACCCGGCCAGCACTTGGGCGAAGTCGCCCTTGCGGGTCGTATTGAATAGATCATGGACCGCCTGCGCACGTTCATCGCCAGACAGCGCCGCAACCTCGTCCCACTTTTTCTGTGATCTGCGGTGAAGGGTCAGATAAGCCTTGCGAAGGATTTCCCCGTTCCCGGCCTCAAGCAGCTCGGCCTCCAACGAGTAGGTGCTGGTCAGGACTGAAAGGTGCGCCGTTGCACCCAGTCGTTCGGCGAGCTTTTCCAGGTGAGCCTTGCGGTGCTCGCCAGGGAGGACAGATGCCGACTCCCGTGGGGTTTTCTCGGAGGAAGCAGACGACAGCGATCCCGGCGTCTTGATCCCATCTGCCACATAATCTTCAGATGAAGCAGTGTATTGCACATCTGCCTGAGCTGCGTCTGAATCGGGAATGCCATCCTCCGGGTTCTCGGCATTCTCTTCTTCGTCGTCGCTGCCGGTCGCCTTGTCGCCATCGGTCATGATGACGACGCGGTCCGCGATCCGCGCGCCGTTGACGGCGGAGAGCAGCAATGTCGCGTAGGGGATGAAATCCACGCCGTCGATCGGGATGAAGACGGCTGAACGAAAGAGGCGGAGCTTGTCCTTGTCGGACTTCAAGGTGTGGTGTTCCGCGATCGCGGGCAATAACAGGGCCTCAGCAATCCCTTCCACCAGAAGCACCCGGCCGCCGAACAATAGCGCGGCTTTGGTGACATCCAGATACCGATCCACCTTGCGGCGCTCGATGGGATCGAGGTCCATTCGCGCAAGCGCGATACAGCGGGTGGAGCGGCGGGAGGCGGCGGCTGCGACTGCCGTCGCATGGACATCTGTAGGTTTGGCACTTTCTTCGGGATCAGCTGGCGCGAGGGCATCTTCGATTACACTTGAAGCGGACGCCGAAGATTCGGAGACACTCTCGTCTTTAGTTTTGGTATCAGGTGGTGCGATGACGGATTTGAAGACCACCAGCCGATCGCTGTTGACCCACGCAGACAGGTTGGGGGAATGGGTCGCGACGACCACTTGTAGCTCGCCGGCAGGGGCCTGTATCGACGTTGCTGGCTGCTTCCGCGAGTCGTCAGCGCGGTCGCGCAAGAACGCAAGCACTGCGGCCTGCAATTGCGGGTGCAGATGGGCTTCGGGCTCTTCCACTAAAAACAGCGTCAGGTCAGCTGATCGCACTTTCTCAAGCTCAACAGCAATGATCGCCATGAACAGGAGGTTCGCGTATCCGTGGCCGGAGTACCGCAAATCCTCCGGCACCACGCCATGATCGGCGAGCTTAAAGCGCAGATCCCGAGCGATGTCGATCAGGGATTCGTCGGATGCGAAGCCGATCGAAGCGGTCTGCCGACGAACCCCTGCGGTGAGTTCAGTGAGGCCCTTTTCCACGGCACCGTCCACACTCGTCAGCACGTCATGTGAATGGCTGCGGGCGAGGTGCTTCGCCAGTTCGTCAGGCGTTGTCTCGCCGAGAAAGTGATTCAAAAGCGCCATGATGCGCGTCGGATTACCGGACGCCAGTGCCCGCTTTGCGTCCCGCAGCGGCGGCAAATAGACATGACGCACCATGTCCTGGCAGCCGGGCTCGGGCGCGTTGCCCTCCCTGCCAGCCCAAATTATTGGGCGGACACCCGTCTGGCTGCCATCAAACCGTAATCCGAATTTAGCTTTGGTCAGTGTCGTGTCAGTCGCAGCGCTGATCAGGCGCCCTTGCTGGCCGGTCGTCAGGCCAGAGAAATGCGCTTCGAGTTCGAAGTGCGGGGAAGCGCTCTGAAACCTTACATCCGTGGGCTCGCAATAAATCTCGCGGCGGCCGCCGAGCGGTATCGTTAGGAGGCGGATCGCATCAATCGCATTACTTTTGCCGCCGTTGTTCTCGCCCACCAACACGGTAAGGTCTGGCTGAAAATCAATCTCACAATCGTCGAAGGAGCGGAAATTCTTCAGTTTTGCTGATGTTAAATACATTCACTTCCCCCGCAGTCTGTTTAAAATGCTGTCGTTCCAGAGACTGTAACTGGACAGTATCATTCAACCATACCTTGATGGAAGCCGCAGAACGGTGCCATCGCGTGGGAGGTCTCGTCGCTAAGGAGCGATAATGCGTAGGTGCAAAAAATAACCTGCGAGTTTATCTGGGGTGCTGGAAGCCGCGCTTACGCTCTTCAGCGAACGGTTGCTGCATGTACCAAGTGAAAAATTTCACGGCCTGGGAAAGAGCATCGGCTTGATCATCGTATCGGCCATTGGGAAATGCGCGAAGCTCCGACTCTAGGGCCGAAAGCCAATCTGCATTCTCCGGCAGGAGGACCTTCCCTTCTTCGATCGCGACGAGCGCTTGTTCCATGCGCACTATTTTACTGACGTGCGGGTTTATACCTTGAACGAAGTAAGGGTACTGCTCGCAAAAATGTGTGCCTTCGAGCTTCTCGTTTAGATGCTGGATCAAAGCATATCCATTAGACGCTCGCTCGATGACTAGGTGATCCGGTCGAAACTTTGTACAAGTAGAGTGTACCAAGCGACACAATTCTGGAAAAGTATAACGCTTTCGCGCGACGTTTGTTAGGTACAGTTTGCCATCTACGATACGGAACCCCATGATTACCGAATAGGAGCCGGAATCAGAACCTGACGCAGCATCGATACTATAGAATCGTAGATCACAAAGTTTAGGAAGCTCCCGGTACCGACGAAACTTGCTCAGATCGATTATGCCGCCGCCATCCGGCACTGGATTCTGCTGAAACTGAGCCTCAAAGGCTCTGGCGCCCATTTTCTTGCGCTGAGTGTCGAGATAGGTGCGAGGGTAGCGATCTGGGTGAAGTAGATCCCCCGCAGCTCGTTCATGGTACAGTGCATCTCCGATAAGAATTTTTTCATTGCGGGTCGCGATCGCTGGAAAGCTCAGTTGGGTCCAATCTTCTTGTTCGGCGAGATGGGCTACTGGGTCAAAAATCGACAGTCGTTGCATCACCAGAACAATGGGAGTTGTCGCTGGATCGTTAGTTCGTGTTGATAGCGTCTCATCGAGCCATTTGTTTACATTATTACACGCTAGCTCGTTGTCCGCATCAGACGCATCGAGCGGGTCATCGATAATGATGATGTCGCCGCCGCGTCCCGTCACGTTAGAGTCGACTGATGCCGCTATACGCCCGCCGCCTTGGAGCGTGGTGATTTCTCTTTCGCTGTCTTTCGACAAGGCGCCGCTGAAAGCTGGGAAAATTTCCTGTATCTCTGGATGAGAAATCAATTGGCGAAACTGGTTCGACAATTTGGTCGCGAGATCCAAAGAGTGAGAGATGACCAAAACTGTCTTGGTCGGGTCATTTCCAATAATGAATAGCGGCAAAACCACTGACGTAATGAATGACTTCAGTGATCGAGGCGGTACGCTGATCATCAGACGGGAGAGTTTCCCTTCCGCGACCATTTGTAGATGATACCCGATGGACTCAATGTGCCAGTTGTCCTGAAACGGTCTGCTCGGAAAGGCGCAGCGGAACGCTTTTCGGATCAAACTTCTGAAGTCCGATCGAAAGAGGCTGTGAGTTTCCTTTTTGAGAAACGCGCGATTTGGTAGCCGGTTGGGATCAACCATTGCTGCTCCTCCTTTCAGCGATTGCGCGCTCGATGAACTGAGCGAGGAGTGCTTGATCCTCTGCACTGGCGGGTTGTTGCTTAAGATCGGCATCAGGAACGTCACCGAAGTGAAGGTTCAGCTGCCGAAGAAGCTCCGACAGGGCTTTGGGGTTCCCATTCACCGCGTCGGTTACGAGACGCTTGGCGATAGCTTCAAGCTTGGACACCTTCTTGCGTTTTCCGGCTTCTTTGATCTCGAGCTTGGCTTCAAGCTCTCTTGATAGTGCGGTTTTGAAGGATCCAGCCCCTTTGGGCCGGCCCTTGGGATTGCCCGACTGGCCTGGCTTGTATTGCGATTTTTTCGGCGGCTTGCCGTAACCGATCGGATGTTCGCTCATGCTGCGCCCTCCTTACCCGGAGGTGGCAGCAAGAGGGCTGGCGGGCTTTTCGAGCCCGCTCGGTCTAGAATAGCCTGGCGTCCGGTCATCTCTTCCCAGCGCCGAACGGCGACATCGCAATACTTCGGTTCGAGTTCGATCACCCGGGCCAAGCGATTGGTGCGTTCGGCAGCCAGGATCAGTGTGCCTGATCCTCCAAAGCCATCAATGCAGATGTCGCCAGGCGCCGAAGCATCCATGAGCGCATCGGCAACCATGGCCACGGGTTTCACGGTGGGGTGATCTGCAATGTCCTTGTCCCGACCTTTCCGGAATGTGTTGGCGCCGGCATATGACCAGACGTTCGTCCGGTTCCGGCCGAAGCGACCGAGTTGGACATTATTAATGTGTGGGGCAGTCCCGACTTTGTAGACTGCGATGAGCTCATGCCGGCTCCTGTAGAAGGAGCCCATCCCGCCATTGGTCTTGGCCCAGACGCAGAGATTGAGCTGGGAGGAGTAAAGGGGATCTGCGGCCGCGTAGAGCTCCCGCATGTGGCGATGATCCATGCAGATGAAATGGATGGCGCCATCGACGCTACGCTCCACCGCACCATCCAGCGCTCTGTTGAGAAAGGCCTCAAACTCATCGGGCGTCATCTCGCTCGACCCCATCGCGAACTCGTCATGGTTCTTCGAGGAAACGTGTCCTTTGATTTTCACGTTGTAGGGCGGATCCGTGAAGCAGACGCGGGCGCGCTCATCGCGCATCAGCCGCGCCCAATCCGCCGGCTCAAGACAACTCCCGCAGAGAAGCCGATGCTTTCCCAGGATCCAAAGGTCTCCGGGCCGCGTTTCGGGCTGCGCGGGAGGCGGTGGAACCAGTGGCTCCTCCTCGGCGGCGGCTTCATCGGTGCCGATAACCAGATCGATCTCGCCAATGTCGAAGCCGGTGGTTTCCAGATCGATGTCGCAGCCAAACTCCACGAGCATGGAGAGTTCCTGCCTCAGCATGCCTTTGTCCCAGCTGCCTTCTTCAACAATCTTGTTGGCGTGCAGAACAAAGGCAGCTTTCTGATCAGCTGAAAGATGCGTCATCCGGATTGCAGGAATGGTGTCGAGGCCCATGGCTTTGAACGCCTCGATCCGGAGATGTCCGGAGAGTACCATGTCGCTTTCATCTACGATGATCGGATCGAGCAGACCAATGTCCTTAATAGACTTGATCAGCTTCTTTAGCTTGGAAGCCGTGTGGCGCCGGGCGGCCCTTGGGTAGGCGATGAGAACTGCAATCGCGACGTGGATGATGGTCGGTGTAGGTGTATTTTTGAACGGACTAGGCGCCTCGGCCATGTGAATCTCCAATCAAACATATGCAAGCTCACGGACGGGGTCCGCGAAGTCGCATTCTGTTTGGTGGAGAAATCACTGGCGCGCCCGGCGGGATCAGGGGGCACCCCGGCATTGCCGAGACCAGTAAAATCGCCTGCCGTTGTTGTAAGCAGCGATCCCGTTGCTTTGTGGCTGTCGGGATTCGCTGTCTGTTGCAAGCGACTACTGGGCGCCTAAGGTAGTCTTCACCGCATCGCGAAACGCCTTCAGCTCGTTGACGTGAAACCTGCCATCGCGATCGACGCCTGAGCGGCCTTGGATCCGGAAGACAAATACCGTGTCGCCTTTCGCCTCCATGTCCGCAATCACCTGATCGAGTTCCTCCGCGGTGAACTCAAAGACTATATCCTCTCGGTGCATGCAGCCTTGTGCGGAGCAATGGTGGGCTTCGTAGTTGATGCGATCGACTTGCCGGGTTGAGAGCGTATCCTGGAAAGTTACGGATATGGGATGAAGCCATGTGCCATGGATGTCGCTCACGACATATCCTTGCAGCGTAACGTTGCCCGTGTCCCGGAATTTATAGGCCCTGAGAAACTGGTCTTCCTGTGGGCCCCAGCTGAACTGAAAGTCCTGATATGCGGCGATCGTGTTGACTTCGATGGTGGGGTTTAGCGGGTCATCAATGACTTTGATGCCGGCGGCAAAATCAGGCGTGGTCCGGGTCAGAAAAGCTGTTTCTCGCTCTTCCAGGGTTTCAGTCACCGCGCATCCGGCAAGTGTGAGGATCAATGCGGGGGCAGCCAGCAGTATTGTTCGGAATGTCATGAGGTCTCCTGTTGCATTCTATGAGTCGCATTACCGCTCAGGTTGCGACGAAGTTCAAGCAGAAAAAGAGACTTATAGTCTGTAGATCAATCGACAGCATCGGCGTCGCTAAGGCGCCATGGATATCAGAAAGAAATTTGGTAAACGGCTCCGCCAACTGCGCGAAGAGCGCGGCTGGTCACAGGAAGAATTTGCGGACCGGGCGGGGCTGCACAGGACTTACGTCTCGGCGGTTGAGCGAGGTGTCAGGAACCCTACACTTTCGGTTTTATCGCGTTTGGCTGATGCTCTGGCTGTCACCCTGTCGGATCTTGTCGAGACGATCTAGGAAGATGTGAAAAGTAGTAAGTGGCTCGCTGCGCGCAATAGCAGGTTCCAAGAGATAGCGTTGCTGCTCTATGATTGATTGACATGCCGGGGGCATTTTCAAATCATGAGCTGATGCTCTCTCAGCAAAAAATCTACGATTCTTATAAAAATCAATGTTGCCCTGAGTGTTTGGCGACCCCCAACAAATTTCTTCACAAGGGCATCATGCTCACCGCTCTGGAAGCGAGGAAGACGAATGTTCAGCTTTGGCGAGCCTTATAGAGAAGGGCCCCTTCTGTGGAGATAACGATGCAGGCGCCAAACCGTTCACAGCTTCAGGCCATTCAAACTCTGGATGGCCCTGTTTTGATTGTTGCTGGTCCTGGGTCGGGCAAGACCTTCTGTCTGGTGGAACGTACGGTTAATCTACTGGAGAGGCGGGAGGTTTCGCCTGAGAGAATTCTCGTTTCAACATTCACGGAAAAAGCGGCAAAGGAACTTAAGACACGTATCTCAGCACGGGTTCAGCGTGCTGGGTCCAAGGTCAATCCGTTGGATTTGACCGTGGGAACATTGCATTCCATCTTCCTCGACATTCTCGATGAGTTCCGAGCATTCTCCCGCATTCGGCGCAACTATACGATCCTCGACCAGTTCGACCAGCAATACTTCGTCTACCAGAGGCTTTCTGAATTCGCAGATATCGATGGATTGGACGCTCTAATTCGGCCGTCAACTAACGTACCTGCCTGGTACGTAGCAGAATCGCTGTGCAGCTATCTCAATAAGGTCGCTGAAGAAGCGGTTGAGCCGACCGCGCTCGCTTCGGCGGGTCACCCCGAGCTTATCGCAATCGGGGAAGCCTATCGGCGCTACCAGGGGCTTCTCGAACAATTCAACTATATCGATTTCTCGACGATCCAGGTTGAGGTTTTGCGCCTGCTAGACGTTCCCGACGTCGCTGAAAAGCTCTGCGCTCGGTTCGATTATCTTATGATCGACGAGTATCAGGACACCAACACCATTCAGGAACGCATCGTACTGAAGCTTGCGGCCCAGCACTCCAATGTCTGTGTCGTGGGTGACGACGACCAGGCCCTATACAGATTTCGAGGGGCATCTATTCGCAACATCCTCGAGTTTCCAAAACGCTTCGCCCCAGGCCAATGCACTCAAATCAATCTCACAAAAAACTATCGCTCGCATCCCGACATCGTAGAGTTCTACAATAACTGGATGGCGCTCACTGACTGGGAGGGCGAAGACCGCACCTACCGTTATCCGAAGACCATTGAAGCCGAAAGTCCTGACCGTGCGGAGCGTCCTGTGGTCTTCAAGGTCTCAGGCGAAGATGGTGTGGACAACTGGGCAAATGAGGCTGTTGCCTTCCTTCAAGAACTCCGCACAAAGAATATAATTAAAGATTGGAACCAAGTAGCCTTCCTCTTTCGGTCGGTTCGCAACGACAAAGTTGTTAGGTTCGCAAATGATCTGGAAGCATCAGGCATCCCCGTGTATGCGCCGCGCTCCAATATGTATTTCGAGCGCGAGGAAATCCGCCTTCTGGTGGGAGCCTACATGTTCCTCTTTCCGCAATATGGATCGATCCGGGCAACGCGCGAGGGGATGCAGCTCAATGTCTGGGGCTATTATGACCGCTGCCTTTCTGACTTCATCGCCCACCTAAAGTCAGGCGCTGACGATCAAATCATGGCCTGGACGAGAGAGACGGCCAAAGGTCATCTTACACTCTCTGAGAATACTAACTATTCTTTCGCCAGCCTGTTCTACACCCTTATCCAGTTTTCGACTTTCAGTCGGTATCTTGACGCTGAGGTTGCTCACGGCGACGTGCGTGATAGCCGTCCTGCGCGTAACCTTGCCAAATTCTCGCGCCTATTGAACAAATACGAGTACCTCTACAACGTCATCGTTCTTCGACCAGACCGGCTCGAACGCGATCTGACGACGCTCTTCAACCTCTTCATGCGGTTCTTGTGGGACGGCGGTATTGAGGAGTATGAGGACGAGTCTGACTATGCGCCGTCCGGCTGTGTTTCGTTCATGACGATCCACCAATCTAAGGGGCTCGAGTTCCCGATTGTCATTTGCGGTTCGCTCGACGCGGTTCCGCGTCGACAACACTCCGTTCTTGATGATCTGCTTGAGGATGAATTTGGTGATGGTGATCCGTTTGAGCCGCTTGACCGGATCAAGACATTTGATTTTTGGCGGCTTTTCTACACGGCCTTCTCACGGGCGCAGAACATGCTTGTGCTGACCTGTCAGGAAAATGTACCGAAGGGACGGGGGCAAAGAAATGTTCCGTCAGCGTACTTCCGGCCGGTCTACTCTCCGCTGCTGAACTGGCGTGATTTGACTTTTGAACGCTCACAGGTCGAGCTTGCTGAGGTCAAACCGAGCAATCTAAAAAACAGCTATTCCTTCACCTCTGACGTGCTCGTCTTCGAGGGATGCCCCCAGCAATATCGTTTTTTCAAGGACCTGGAATTTGCGCCGGTGCGCACCAACGCCATCTTGTTCGGCACGCTGGTTCACCAGACGATTGAGGACATCCACAAAGCGGTGCTCCGCGGCGAGGAGGGCGTGGTTACGACCGAGCAGATCGACCGTTGGTTCAATACGAATTACACCAACATCTCTCAGAAGGAGCGGGTCTATCTCGTCGATTATGTCCTGCGTGTCGCGCGGGAGCATGTGGCGCGGTATGTCGACCGTGAACGCGCGAACTGGCACCGCTTACGCGAGGCGGAGGTCGAGCTCAGCCTCCTCAAGGACGACTACGTCCTGACCGGCAATGTCGATCTGATCCAGGCCGAGGATGGTGCATGGGAGATTATCGACTTCAAGACCGAGAAGAAGCCGGACATGATTGCAGATGCCGACAAGCTTGCGCGCTACCGCCGTCAGCTTCAAATCTATGCGCACCTGTTTGAGGAAAAGCGCGGCGTTCGGGTTGACCGGATGGCGCTCTACTATACCGGCGAGGAGTCGGGAAATCCGAGGATCGTGTTTCCGAGGGAAACGGCGGACATCAAGGGGACGATTGACCAAATCGACCGCGTGGTGGGCAGAATCGTTACAAAGGATTATGAGCTGAAAGAACGACCCGAAAAGCTCTGCAAAAACTGTGACTTCCGGTCCTTTTGCGACATGACATTCTGCAGCGTCTGATTTTCAGAGCTGTATACGACATATATCAAGGAAACTACGCGCGATGAGCAAGGAAAAACAAGAAGCATTTGAAACCTTTGAGTTTGACCTGCCCCCGATCCGGGGTTTCCCGGAACTGCGCTGGGCCGGCAAGCGCCCCTTCCGCTCGACCCAGTATTTCCCGGCGCAGAAGAAGGAAGCCTACGGCGATCCGACTGGTGGTTGGTGGAACAAGATTTTCTGGGGAGACAATTTGCAGGTCATGTCGCACCTCTTGCGAGCGTTTCGCGGCAAGGTGGACCTTATTTATATCGATCCGCCTTTTGATAGCTCAGCTGACTATCGTCGTAAAATACAAGTCCGCGGTAAATCCGCGAGTTCCGACTACATAAGCTTCGAAGAAAAGCAGTACGGCGATATTTGGAACAACGACGAATATCTTCAGTTTATGTACGAGCGTATGACGCTCATGCGTGAACTCCTTTCGTCGACGGGCAGCATCTTCCTTCACTGCGATCCGCGCCGAAGTCACTTTCTCAAATTGTGTATGGATGAGGTGTTCGGCCAGAACCATTTCGTCAATGAGATAATCTGGAAAAGATCTGGCGTGCACGCATCGACCCGGGGCTTCGGTCCAGTGCACGATGTAATTCTCTTCTATTCTAAGTCTTCCTCGTTCAAATGGGCGCCTCAGTATGCAGACTACGATCAGGACTACGTCGACGGGTGGTTCAGCAAAACGGACGAACACGGACGAAAGTACGGGTTGGTGGTACTGTCTGCACCCGGTGAGCGGCTTGGAACGCGCGCTCACTACGCGATTAATGGCCGTTATCCTCCTCCCGGGCGGCACTGGGGGATCGTTGAAGAAAGGTTCAATGAACTGTTGGCGCAAGGGCTAATCGAGTTTTCTTCCAACGGGGTTCCTTATAGTCGCAAATACCTGGATGAAAGCCCAGGTGTGCCGGTCAACGATATCTGGACTGACACTGGTCACATCAAATCGAAATCCCGAGAAAACGCTAACTACCCGACTCAGAAGCCAGAGAAACTGGTGGAGCGAGTGATCGCTTCAACGACCGAACCTGGCGACCTAGTGTTTGATTGCTTCATGGGGTCCGGAACCACGCAGGCTGTGGCCCTGCGTTTGGGCCGCCGCTTCATCGGCGCGGATATTAATCTCGGCGCGATAGAGACCACGATTAAGCGGCTAAACGGTGTGCGCCACGCCCTTGAGACCGAGGCAACCGATCTCTTCGCCAACGATGATGAGTCAAAGCCGACGAAATTCTATACGGGCTTTGAGGTATACAACGTCAACAATTACGACCTGTTCCGCAATCCGGTCGAAGCCAAAGAACTCATCAAGGAGGCGATGGAGCTCCAACCCCTGTCATCTGGCAGCGTCTTCGATGGTCAGCGCGAGGAGTATCTCGTCAAGATCATGCCGGTGAACCGCATCGCTACAAGGGCGGACCTGAACGAGGTCATCAACGGGCTCGACTTCAAGGCTTTCGAAGCCCGCGCCGCCAAGGCTCCGAACAAGCCGGTTGAACGGATCCACCTTGTCTGCATGGGCCATGAGCCGGACCTTGGCCCCGAGCTCGAAAAGGCAGCCAAGCCCTTCGATATTGAAGTGATTGTCACTGACTTAATTCGCGACAAGACGCATCTGCATTTCAAGCGCGCTTCCGACGCTCGCCTGAAAATTGAAGGCGGCCATCTCGTGATCGCTGGCTTCTATCCGATGAACCTGTTGCAGAAGCTCTCCATGGAGGCCGATGCGGTGGAAGACTGGCGTCAACTCGTTGAAACAATCAAGGTTGACTGGAACTATGACGGCGCCGTGCTGACCCCGGCTATTGTCGATGCCCCAGAGGGAGAGGATCTCGTTGCGGGTCGATACCTAATTCCCGCCGACGCCTCAACAATCCGTGTAAAGATAACAGATCTCCTCTCGGAGTCGTGGGAGGGGGAGATCGAAAATGCCTAAGGAGAAGAAGAGGATCCGTCAGGACTTTGCCTTCTTCCAGGCGCTCTTGAATTTCTATGCCGATAACAACGGCACAATCCGTCGCCGCTATAAACAACTGACCAAGCAACTCCTGGACTTCAATGATCCGGAATTGCGGAGCGATGCGTATCTCCGTCAGCCACAGTTTGAAGCGCTGGAAATCTATGTTTTCCTGAAGGAGTTTGGGAACAACCGCCACGTCCATGACATGTTTCGCGAGTGGGCGAGGAATGAAGGCGTATTTGAAGACTTCCGCACGACTGGAGCAGACAGCAGAGGTCAGAGCAGTCTGCTCGGGTTTCTCGATCTTGAAGGTGAGGAGCAGTACGACGAGATCTTCGCCCGCCTGAGCGAGCGGGCGAGGTCTTATCCGAACTATATTTTCGCACTGACCATGGGGCTCGGTAAAACGATCCTGATGGCGACATGCATCTTCTATGAGTTCCTGCTTGCAAACAAGTTTGGCAGAGACATGCGCTTCTGCAAGAACGCCTTGGTGTTCGCGCCGGATAAGACGGTTCTTCAGTCTCTTAAGGAAATCCAGACTTTCGATCTCGGCCTGGTCGTACCTCCAGAGTATGCCAACTTCCTCCGTGCAAACCTGAAATTCCACTTCCTGGACGATACCGCCTCGACGATTGGTGCGCAGGATGGCTCTTCCTTTAACGTCATCATATCGAACACGCAGAAGATCATTCTGAAACGCCGAAGCGCAGCCCCTTCGACGACGGAAAAACTCTTCTCAGAGCGGACGGGCTCACTTTCTGAGGTCTATGGCGAGCTCTACGAAATGCTAGGCGAGGAAGCGCCTGAGAGTGACGCTGACCTTGCAGTCAATGCACGGTTTCAGCGGATAGCGCGCTTGCCTCAACTTGGCATCTATGTCGACGAAGCGCATCACTCTATGGGCGCCTCGCTCGAGAAGGACCTCGGACAGGCCAAGGATGCATCCGCGCTGCGGACTACTATCGACGAACTGGCGCGCGCCCTCGATGCGCGCAAGACCTCCGTTGTCGGCTGCTACAACTTCACAGGCACGCCCTATGTGAAAGACCGCATTATGCCGGAGGTGGTCTATGCCTACGGGCTGAAGGCAGCGATCGACAATAAATACCTGAAGCAACCGGAGTTCATTGACTATTCCGGCAACGTCAAAAGCAATGATTTTCTCCGTGAGCTCGTCACCGACTTCTGGTCGAAAGAGGGCGAGAAGCGCAGGGAAGGCATGTTGCCTAAGCTCGCCATTTTCGCATCCGCCATTGAAGAACTGACAGCCGAGGTTCGTCCAGCGCTAGAAAAGATCATGGCGGAGCTAGGCATCCCGACTACGCGGATTCTAGTGAATGTCGGAGATGACAAGCTTACTACGGGGGAGGATATCCGCGAGTTTAATCGTCTGGATACGCCAGACTCAGAAAAGCAATTCATTCTGCTTGTTGGGAAGGGCCGTGAGGGCTGGAACTGTCGCTCGCTCTTTGGTGTAGCGCTCTACCGGAAAGCCAAGTCTAAGATTTTCGTCTTGCAGTCGACAATGCGTTGCCTGCGTGCCATCGGAGACGTTCAGGAAACTGGACGGATCTACTTGTCAGCTGACAACATGAAGATCCTAGAAGATGAGCTCCAGCAGAACTTCCGCGTCACGACTGAGGAACTTGGCCCAAAAAAAGGGGATGAGTCAGAAGTTTATGAGGTGACAGCGGTGCCCCCGCCCGTGGTCCTGAAAATGAAGCGTCGACGAGAGTTGTTCAAAACGAAACGTAAGGAGACGCCGGACAAAATCAGTTTTGATTTATCCGAGGAGGTTCTTGAAAATTATCGTGCGGGCTTGCGTCGCCGCAAAAGCATCAACTCTGACAAAGGCACGTTAGAGGATATTACTGACCGCCTTCAGAACCGGACTTTCAGTGCATTCACGTTGATCGGTGAAATTGCACGATATTTTTCCGGGGACGGCGTATCGCCTTTTGCCATTGAGGGACTTCTGGAGAGGGCTTCGCCACCGACGGCCCGCCTTGTGGAGTTGGTAAACACATCCAATGACATTCTCTACGATGTGATCATCCCTACATTGTTTCGAGCATTGTTCGAAATTGAACCGTACGGACATGATTCCGAGGAAGAGATCGAACTGGTCAAAGGCTACAATGTCACGGCAAATCGCCCACCCACATTCCGGTTCAAGGCGAAGCCCCATCTCGTGGCCGGCCGCGACTATCCCGAATACTCCAAGCAACGTGATCGCACATTCCACCTCGACCACTATTGTTTCGATAGTCAGCCTGAAGTCGAATTTTTCAATAGCGTGCTGGAGCTCAATGCCGCAGATCGTATTTACTTCACTGGCATGCTCGTCCACGGCCAATCAGGATTCCGTGTGAACTATATTCATCCTGAATCTCATACCGTGTGCAACTATTATCCAGACTTCCTCATTATTCGTGAGAGCGGTGAGATATTTTTGATCGAGGTTAAATCCGCCTGGAAAGAGGACGACCCAGTGGTGATTGCGAAACGAGAGGCAGCAGAGCAACTGGCCGCTGGAAATCAGTTTCGCTACGCGCTCTTAACTAGAGATGATTTTCCTGGATTTTTGAGCCAGCAAGGTGGTTGGCAGGAGTATGAACGAGCCTAAAGGTAACTCAACGAATACTGGCGACATTTCGAGTTGAAAGAATAGTAGCTGCCTTGATTAAGGGCTGCCATATAAGGAAATAGTGCGGACTTTTAGATAAAAGCGCCGAAGGACGTTTTCATCATCGAGCCTTTCAACACGCACAGGGCGAGGGAGAGATGCTGTGTCTGCATTTGGAAAAGCGTTTGACATTCCGGGGGCGGAGCGAAGGTTTTTTAACCTGAGCTGTAAACCGAACGGTCCGAAAATTTTTGAATCATCGAGAATCAGCTGGATATCTCGCAGATGCCTCAACAGTTCGGTATGAAATTCGTGCAATCCCAGTCGCCCTCCGCCTTCGAACAATTTAATCGGATGAAGAGCGCAAGAATGAAGCAGCCAATCATCGCCAATGAAAAATCGTGATATCACGTCCCCGGAAAATGTTCGTTCGATCAGCTCGACTCCGTTTTGACAACCTCTAAAGACTCCACTCCGTTCGGAATGATAGTGACGCATCGACTTGAGCGGTTGGGAACCCGGATCAAAGGGCGCTTGATCCCTTTCGTAGTGCTCCAAAGGCACGACTGCGATTTGGAGCGAAGTAGCGCGCAGGTCAATGAGTCCACGCGCTTCTAATGCTTGGTTTTCGCTCTCAATCAAGTCCGCGGTGTCCTTCTCCAACGTTTCAATCTGTGTAAAGAAGGAGTGCACCCGATCCCTTGGTATGGGGGTGTTCTTCGCGCCTGTTCGGATGTAGAATCCGCCGGTCAGTTTGTTTTGATATGGTCGATTTCGATGATCTGGAAGATCTATGCGCGCAATGTAGCCATCTCCATCCAATTCAATGCAATTCACGCGCACGGCGTGCGGGACTGGCGTAATGTTGTCCTGGATTATAGAGAGAATTTGACGATGGAATGCGTCCCAGTTCTGCTTAATGGGTTGCCAGCCGGAAAAAACGCCCTTGCTCTCGCGAACACCCACAAAAAGATGGCCCGGGCCTGAATTTAGGAATGCAACAATATCGTTGATGAAATCAGCTTTTTGGTGTCGGCTATCAAGCTCGATTCTTGCCTTGAACTCGAAGGTTTGATCTTCAGAAATTTCTTGGCTCTGGATAGCTGTCAAGAATTGGGCGCCGGTGTCGTTCTCCATCTAAAGTGCTGCCTTTCTTAAACTTTCTTATGCGCTGCGGAATACTTAGCTAGCCGACGGTCGAGCCGCAATTTTGCGTTAGCTGATTTTGTTCTACAACTGTCGTGTATTCGGGTTGTTTCTGCAGATCATCTTTTGTGAAGTGATAAGATGTCTAAAGCATTTATGTCTTTGTTCGACTGGTTCGACAACAATTTGGTTGAAGATCTCATTGCGAGTGCGACCGCCCATGCACAATCTGAGGAGCAAGCGGATCAAGCCGCGAGCAACGCGCTAGAGAGACTAATTGCGGCGGTAACTCCAGAACTTGCACAGACAGTGCTTGCAGATTCAGCGAGGATGTTGCGCAAGAAGCGCCGTCAAGATCGACAATTTGAAAAAAGAAACGGCGACCGTTGGAGCAACGGCTTTGAGCGTATCGAGGTTGTGTGGTGTATCGCTGCTGATGTGGGGAGTAATTTTAATGAGACTTATCGCCCGGAAGCTATGCGCACCAATGACAGCGCTTTTGAAGCACTAACTCGTCTACACGGTCGTGGTCTTCTCGTGGCGCGTGAAGCCATCCATTTGATGAAAGGAGGGTATGCTGAAGGTGCATTGAGCCGTTGGCGGACATTACATGAGATACTGATTGTGGCAATGTTCATTGGAAAGCACGGAAATATTATCGCCGAACGTTACTTGCTTAGTGCCCATTTTAGATCACTTGAAGCGGCACTGCAGCTCAACAAGTTTGCGTCGCGCGCCAATTTGGACCCCTTCTCTAATGAAGATTTGGTCAGGTTTGAGGATACGTGCGCAACTATTGCGAAACGCTATGGAGATGAGATGTATGCAGAGTTTGGATGGGCTAAGCCGGCACTGCTGCCCCGCAGTGACAAGTGGAAGCCGCGCTTTGAAGATGTAGAGGCTTCGCTAGAGCTCGATCATTGGCGTCCCCGCTACAAATGGGCATCGCAGCACACACATGCAGGAAACCGCCATTCACATGCTTCCTTAGGTATGGCGGAGGCGAGCGGGGATGTGATCTTGGTGGGCCCCAGCAACTCGGGTATGACTGATCCATTGCAGATGGTCGCTGGTCATATTGGGAGCTTGACGACAACGCTGATACTGACTCGTAGAACAGCCGAAAGTCTCATCCTCGCCAATGTGCTTAAATTTCTTTCAGACGAAGTCGGCTACTTGGCTTTCGAAGAAGGAAAGGCGTCATTTGAAAAGGCTCTTAAGACTAAGCCTGGCAGGAAGTAATCTGCGGTCATTCATCGCCATTTCGGATGTTCGAGACCGCCGGGAGATATATGTGGGCGGACAGTATTGTAATCCTACGCTCTCGGTTATTCAGAATCTCGCGTAGTCCTTGGGCGTGTCGATGGCAGATTTTACTGTCGGGCTTAGACGGGATACATCTCCGATTGTCCCGTAGATCGCAGAAACTTATCTCGATGCTTAGGCATCCCCTTTGTCAATTTTCTCGATTAAAGCGCGCCGCATGTATGCGCCGTTCAGCACTTCAACTTCATCTCCTTCCTCCGCATCTAGTAGTGCACCGGCCAGGGGGGCGTTCACGTTAACTAACCCGCGCTCGATATCGGTTCGCTCTCGCGTAATCGTAATCACGATCGTAGCTTGATCGCCGTCGACGTACCGTACCCGAACCGTATCGCCAACACTGACACCCCCGGTCGTTCTTGTTGGAGATGGGGCCGGGCTGGTGGAAGTGGTAAAGAGTGGTCCGTACGCAGGCGTACTTTCGTCTTCACGAAGCCCATTCTCATGACCTTCGTTCTGTGACGCTGCCTCATCGGTGCTGATGTGCCGAAACTCAGCTTCGCGAGCGCGAAGATTTTCCATCCGAATAGAGAGGACTTCGCGAAGCCGATCCGCCTCTCGATTAGGATTAGAGAACCAATCAGTCGACCAAATCCGATGGAACTGCCAACCAAGACCCTCCAGAATTTCCTGACGCAGGCGATCGCGGTCCCGTGCTGACCTTGAGGAGTGATAGCTTGCCCCATCGCATTCGACTGCCAGAACATATCCATGTGGCCAATCAGGATGACGCACACCAATGTCTATGAAGTAGCCGGCAACCCCGATCTGAGGCACGGGCTCATACCCCATGGATTTTATTTGATTCATTACGAACACTTCAAAATCTGAATCCGGCTGTCGATCAGTTTGAGTACCCACGTCCAACATGCCGGTCGCGCTGTATTCTAGCCAACGCTTCAGCATGTATACGCCGGCATTTCCGCCTTCTTCGACCGTGATGTCTGCTGCCTTCATTGACGAGAAGGTGACGATCTTCTGTTTGGCGCGTGAAAACAGAACATTGAGACGACGCTTGCCCGCTAGGCCGTTGATCGGGCCGAAGCGGTGGGCAACACGGCCGCCTTTGGTTTCAGGACCATAGACGGTGCCGATGAAGATCACATCTCGTTCGTCGCCTTGGACATTTTCAAGGTTCTTGATGAAAAACTCTTCCAGGCCATCATTCTTTGTGCGCCATTTCTCAACAAACGCAGCGGCTAATCGGTCGCGATTCAAGGCGTCCTCGAACTCTTCGAAAATCAGCTCTCTTTGTTTCTGGTTCAGGGTCACGATCCCAAGTGAGCGGTCCGGATCTTCCTTCATAAACTGAAGCGCTGCATCCACGACGGCCCTGGCCTCGATTGCATTGGTTCCCGATTTGTAGAGTCCGTCTACGTATTGATATTCAACGCCCATATGCGCCATGTTCTCTGACGCGGACGGGAAAACAATCAAATTGTCGTCGTAGACGATGCGATTGGAGAATTTGATCAAGCCTGAATGCCTGGATCGGTAGTGCCAGCGAAGGCGCCGGGCTGGGCGGAAGGTTCCGTTCGCCATCTCCAGGATGGATTCATCCAGGACGTTTTCGTCGTCATCCACTTCATCATCTTCGATGAGCTTCTTGAAGAAGTTGCTGGGCGGAAGCTGGTTTGTGTCGCCGACGACCACAATCTGTTTCGAACGCATCAAAGCACCAAGAGCCGCTTCCGGTCTCATCTGAGAGGCTTCGTCGATGATACAGAGATCAAATTCGATAGCTTCTTTAGGAACATATTGAGCAACCGCCAGCGGCGACATCATCCAGCAAGGCTTGAGTTCCAGAAGGGCTCTTCCTGCCCGTTCCGTAAGATCGCGAAGTGAAATGAATCGCTTCTGTTTGCTGATCTCATTTTCGATGAGGGCCATCTGGGTCCAGGTCGATTTCCGTCCCTGACCATTTCCTCTGGGAGGCTTGGCATCCGCGTAGACTTTCGCACGCAACTGTTTTCGGCCTAGTTCAATGAGTTTTTTATCTTGCGCGGCGAGCTGGCTACGAAGTTCATTTAGTCGTCGGCCGGAGTATTTTGAGAGGGAGGCGCCATAAGTTGCGTAGACAGATTTCGCAAGTGAGCGTGTTGCAAGGGCAGCGAGTCTTTCGGCTATGAGACCCGCTTCACCTTTTGACAAGCAGTTATCAACGAGTGCGCTGCAACCGGTTTGATCCAAATCGTTAACAACGGCAGCCATAATAGAGTGTTTTTTCAGGCCTTCTGAATCGAGAGAAGCGGATCTTAGAAATTCTGCAATCTCCGCGGTCGTTCTTCCATTGGTAAAGTGGCCGGCATCCATTTTTGTCAGGCTGCAAAGGCTCGCCAGTCTTTGTGTCGCCAAAGTGATCGCTTCAATGCAGTCGCTGATCAGAACTTCGACTCGTTCAGGGTTTGCTGAAGCAAGGAGCACTGCTAGAGCCTGTGCGTTCGCGCTGGAAGATTTCGACCAATCGATCAGTGAACGTACAGAAGCCACAGCGGCTTCGCTGCCATCAAACGCAGGGCCAACCAGTTGTTTTGCCGATTCACTAGCTTGAAGCGCCATGCGGCCATCCAGGAGTGATTCAAGATCTTCTATCAGTTTAGGGAGGTGATCGCTCGTGATCTGATCCGGGCTGACGAAGCTTGCGACGAGACCTCGCAATTCGCGCAGTGCTTCCATATTCTGAGTTAGCTTTTGCTCTGCCGAGACGATCGCTGCTTCTAGAGCCGCGGGGGTCTCAGCTTTCAGATTTGGAGCGATGGCCGGGATTAGTGCCAATTGCGTTGTTTCGGCCGTCAGCAAAAATTTCTTCAGGGGGTGTGATTGAGGGCTGATGTAGGTCTTCTGGATTTTGCCGAGATATTCTGCGAGCCTCTCAAAAGGGGCGAAATCTGTGGCAACGCCACGGAAATGGATGCCAAAGAGGAGCTTGGCCTGGGCATTCTGCTCAAATTCATTCTCCTTCCGCCGGTAGGAGAGCAGCGCCTCCAGCAGTTCGACAGTAGCGCTTCTGTCAGAGGTGGGCGTTTTGAGTATGGTTTTTGACAGTCGAACCGCACGACGAGTGCGACTGGATAGGAAACTAAACGGTCCAGCTGTTTTGAGTGCTTCAACAGCCTCTGCTACGGCTTGTGCCGGGCTGTCGATATCGAAATTGATCGATGACGACAGGGCGTCTCTGGCCTCTTGCAGCGCCTTGCCTTCAATGCATAGAGAACGCAGCCGATGGGCTTCAGCAGCACCTGAGTTTTGTGCTGTCCGACGTATCAGGGCTTCATCACCTGCAGCTTCTATGAACGTGCGTGCTTGATGAAGGTCGTCGAGCTTCCACTGATCGGCGGTCTGATCGAAGTCGGAGAGCTGCTTTAGCCTGGCCAGAAGGACTTTTGCACCGCTGATTCCATTCGAGCGCTTCGCGAGATGAGACTCCAGAGTCGTAAGGTCTAGGTCGCGGAATTGGTTGGTCTCGCATACAACTGAAATCTTTCTTATTTGGTCCAGCAATGGCCGGTCGCATGGTACGCGGAACAGTTCCTGAGTTGTTGCTTCCCGTCGGCGGATAGCATCACTCAACTCGGCGTATTCTTGAGCGATGGCTCTGTTGGTTTCGTCGAGCAATTTGCGCGGACGTTCATCACGCAGTGAAAATCCCAACACTTTAAGACGCGAAAGCGCATCTCGAAGTTCCGCCAGAGTTTGCTGATTGAGGGAGTTGGTGAATCCGAGCGCGCTGAGTTCCTGATTTTGCCTATCCCATGTAGCAAATTGATCTGCTGCACTGCTTGCCAACTTACATGCGTCTTCAACATGGAAGATGTTCGCGTCTGCAAGCTGGGTGCCTTTCCAATAGTCCAGCGCTCCTTCTGCTTCGACGGATGCTTTGGCGATGTCATTTCCAAGCTTTTGAAGTTCAGCAATTCCTGTGCGGCTCAGATAGCGATCCGCAATGTTTGTGGCATCCCTGATCTCTTTCGGGACAGATTCCAGGACCGGTGAGCTTGCGATGCCTTTGGAAAGAATCTCGTGGATCGTGAACCCCGAGTTTCCAAACCGAGTTGTTGAAAGCTGGATATAGTTTGAGAGTTCAGATCTTGTCGCGCGAAACTCTTCAATTTTGCTGTTGTAATGCAGGGCTCCGCTCGGTTGTGACATCTCGATCCGTGACCGAACAGAAGCAATGACCTGTTCTCGCGTCGAGCGCTCCGCCTGCAGAGGCAAGAGGAACTCGCCAAGTCCAACAGCCTCCAGCCTGGCTTTGACCACGTCCAGAGCTGCTAGCTTTTCTGCAACGAATAGAACCTTTTTGCCGTCAGCGAGCGCTGCTGCAATAGCATTGACGATGGTCTGAGATTTACCTGTGCCCGGAGGACCTTCTACGGCCAGGTTTTTCCCGCTGGCGATATCAACAAGCGTGCTGAACTGAGATGAATCTGCATCAAGGACGAGGCAGGGGACTTTTTGCTCGATCTCCGGCTCATCAATTTCATATTCTTCCGCAAAGGGCGATGCGGCGTCGTTGTTTGTCCCGCCGAGAAGAGACTGGATTGTCTCACTTTCAGTGAATCTGGCATGAGAGGTATCTATATCATGATACATCGCCATTCTCGCGGAGGGGAAAACGCCGATCGCGATCTGTCGGCGAATACGCCAGGTGATTTCTTTTGGCGCAAGGGCTGCGAGTTCACGGAAATAGTCTTCGATTGACCCGCCTTCGAAGGCAGGGATTTCGATATTGAATTCGAGCTTCAGTTTTTCTGCCAAAACTGAATTTGCCTCAGGCTCGTCGCCAAGTCCGGCAATAATGTATTCGGCGCCATCTGGCGTCCTCTGCTTCTCCATTTGGGCGCCGCAGAGAATGATTGGCGCAAATGAGGTGCCAGATTGATTGGGTTCAGACCACTCAAGAAATCCGAATGCGACTTGGAGAACGTTAATGCCGGTTTCCTGAAGCCAGGTTCTGCACTTGGACGATATGTTGCCGAGTTTGCGCTCCAGGTCCTTGGGAAGGAGAAGGGTTTGGATGTCGTTATCGACGTGTCTGTCTTCACGATCATCTTCATCCAGCTCGGGCAATTCGTATGACGGCGTAATGCCGTTGTTCTTCGCGTGTTGGCCTAGGTTGATCTCCTTACCTTCAACGCGCGGCGGCATCCCGAGTTGTTCTCGAACACGATCTTTGAGTCGTCGCTCAATTTGCCTCGTCCGATCGAGGTATTCATCCGCATCACGATCGACTGCCTCTAAATCGCTTTGATACTTCTCATCCGTAATCCGTGCATTTGAGAGGGCATTGCGGAATAGCTTCGTGTCTTCGTCTCTAGGGTCTTCTTTGATGTCTGGCAGAGGTATTAATCGCATGCCCCGACCATTAGTCAGGTTGTAGAAAAGAACGTCAGGCAGTTCATCGACGACTCTGATATGAGCATTGGAGGCAGCCGTTAGCCTTGTCGAAATCAACGGATTCCGTCGGCTGAGATCTAGCAACTTTGGTTTGATGTTTTCGGCTTTCGCCTTGATGAGATCCAGAAAGTCTTGATCAGGCATGGGGCCAACGACGCTGTGTTTGAGTTAACGGAATGCGGCAACAATTGTCGCCAACCGCCTAAATCCACTTTGTACCCTAGGGTGGATGAATGCCGAAGTTTTCCTGCTGCCGATTCCAGAGGAATAGATTTTTCCTTGTTCGCGCATTTCCGCAACTCGAAATTGGATCTGCCCCGGGATTTCTCGTTCTAGGTCATCCTGGTGCACGCTCCGTTGTGCGGGTCATTTTTAAAGGTAGCAGTTTAACCCCTTGAGGTCGCAACCCTAGGGCATTTTGTTGCGCATTGGCAGCATCCAAAAATAGCATTCGGAGTGCGGCTGTTCATAATAGTGATTCAGATAGGCTTCCTTAAGGCTCAACTGCGGCTAATGAATTTGTCTCTCTATGGTGGTACTACAACGAGCTGACTGGCGGGAAACTTTGGTAGCTAAGATGTAGGGCAATTGAGTCGTTTGACGGTGAGATAAGATGGCTTTCAAGTTCATACATACGGCAGACTGGCAGCTCGGGGCGCCCTTCGCAGGGTATGCCAGCGACCTTTCCGGACAGCTCAAGGCTGCGCGGCGCGATGTCATCGTAACAATCGCGAACATTGCTAGGGAAGAGGGCGTTGCCCATGTCGTTGTTGCCGGAGATGTTTGGGACAGCGAGACTCCGTCAGACGCAACCCTCGCCCAACCCCTCGAGCTGATGGCGGAGGCAAAACACGTCACATGGTGGCTGATGCCTGGCAATCACGACGTCAACGGCAAAGCTCGGCTCTGGACGCGGGTGGCACAAAAGAAATCCAGCAATGTCCGGCTTCTTCTGACGGCTGAACCGGTTGAAGCTGAGCCGGGAGTTTGGTTCCTACCGGCGCCCTGGGATAACAAGGCACCTGGTCGTGATCTGACGGCTGCCATGGACAGCGCGCAGACCCCGGAGGGTGTTATTCGTATCGGCATTGCCCATGGGAGCGTCGAAGACTTTGCCAGCGAGACGGCCGCGGTCACCCGTATCGCCAAAAATCGTCCGGACACCGCAAATCTTGACTATCTGGCACTCGGGGATTGGCACGGCACCCGGCAGATGGGCCCCCGACTCTGGTATTCCGGAACCCCTGAGCCTGACCGGCATGTCGACAATGACCGAGGCGCAGTCCTGGTTGTTTCGATTGAAGCGCAAGGCGCGGTCCCAATCGTCAAGTCCGTACGTAGCGCAAAGTTTGCCTGGCCAGTTATTGCGCTCGAGCTTTTCGGGCCTGAGGACATCGCAAGGATAATCCCGGCCGTTGTCGGCGAAGGTGCTGCTCGCATGACGCTTGCACGCTTATCGCTCTCCGGAAGGCTAGCGCATGCTGATCGTCAAGCCCTGAGTGGTGTGCTTGCTGATCTTGAGGCCAGGCTGGCCTATCTCGACGTCCGAGATCAAGAGCTGGAAGTAATTGTGGAGGCATCCGATCTTGACACTTTGGACGCAACTGGCAGCGTTCGGGCGGCTGCCGATGAGCTCCTGATGCGAAAGCTCAATCCAGCGCTCTCCGCTGGCGAACGCGCCAATGCCGGCCGGGCACTTGATCTCCTTTTCACGTTTGCCTCATCCAAGTCGGAGGATTGATCATGAAGCTCAAAGCGATCCGACTGCGGAATGTTAAGAAGTTCGGTGCGGACGGGGTTGTCATCGAAGGCATCGGGGATCGGCTCTCCATTCTGTCTGCACCGAACGAATTCGGGAAATCGACAATCTTTGAAGCTGTACGCACAATGCTGCAGCAAAAGCATAATGCGAAAAACAAGCACACCCGGGCGCTCTTGCCGCTGTCCAACAGTGGTGGCCCGGAGATCGAAATTGAAATTGAAGCAGAGGGGCAGCGTTATCGGATCTGGAAGCGATTCATAAATGCCCCGAAGGCTCAGGTCACAAATTTGACGACCGGCGAGATCGTTGCAGACGATGGCAATGCAGACGACTGGATACTCGCTCTCATTGGTGCCGATGCGGAGAGTTACGGCCCGATGGGGCTTCTCTGGGTCGAGCAAGGGGCGAGCATGAACCAGCCTGAAGGCGGCGCAGATTTGCTGTCTGCGCTGCTTGAAGCTGAAGTTGGAGTGCTTGTTGGCGGTGATCGGGCGAGAACTTATCTTCAGCGATGCCAGGCGGAGCTAAATCAATTGCTGACCAGCGGCGGGAAGCCAAAGACAGGGGGCGCCTACAAGGACGCGCTCGACGAGTTGGCGGCGATAGATGCGAGCTGCGCCGAGTTGGAAGTGCGGGCCCGTCAAGCGGAGCAATCTGCCGTGGAACTGGAACGGTGTGAGCGCAAACTAAAATCTCTGACGGATCCTGAAGAAGCGGTGCGCCGCGCCGACCTTTTGGCTAAAGCGGAGGAGGCGTTTGTCGCGGCGCGGCAAGCCGCCGGTGAGGTCGAACTTCTCACTGCCCGGGTTCAGGAGCGTCGCCGCGCGTCTGTCGATGCATCCGCGCAGCTTGCCCTCTTTGCCACCCAGACAGACGCCGCTCAGAAGGCGCGTGTCAGACTTGCAGCCATACAGCAGGATTTGCGGGCACAAACTGCACTCCACGCAGAATTGGAAACGAGTCTTGCGTCCGCCCAGGTTCTGGCCCGCGCAGCAAAAGATCGGTTCTCGGCGGGCCGGACCGCGCGCCAGGCCGCGGAGGATTTCGAAAGTGCGCGGATAGCCTGGACCCAGAGAGAGCGAATTGAGGCACGTCTGGTCCGCGCGAAGGAGATCGAAGATCGTCTTGCCGACCTGTCTACCGAGCTGCAGTCCAACAAAGTGACGGCAAAAGTCTACGGCCAGCTCACTGAGCTGTTGCGTGATTTTGACCGAGACCAGGCAAGACTGGACGCCTCTCGCCCGGTATTGAGGGCGCACCTCACCGCTCTGGGCAAAGACATCGTACGGATTAATGCCCAGCCACTACCGCCGGACGAAATCCGCCTCTCAGGGCGCACGCAGATCGAGCTAGGAGACCTGGGGCGCCTCGAAATCGAGACGCATGAAGCATCATCTTCGCTGGAGGCGTTTCAAAAGTCCGAGCTTGCCCTGGCTGCTGGATTGGAAGCTTTTGGGTGCCGTAGCATAGAGGACGCTGCTGCAAAGGCGGCGGCACGCCAAGCCTTGCAGCTTGACCAAGCAAGCCTGTCGCGTGAACTTGCTGACATTGCGCCCGAAGGAGCGCAGCAGTTGGCTCTCCTCCTGAAGCAGACGATTGCAAAGATCCCCGCGGATTTCAAACCCGATGCCGCTCCGCCCGAGGTCCCCGCAGATTTGGACGCTCTTGAGCGGGCCTATGAGGCGGCTGAGGCGGATGCAACGCTCAAGACGCAGGAACTTTCAAGCGTGCGTGAGGCGCTCGCTGTTCTTAAATCCGACGAGCGCTACGCGGTAACGCGGCTTGAGGAGGCCGTCAGCCTGACCGGACCTGAAGCCGACTGGTCAGTGAGGCGCGAGACTCTCAAAGCTGCGGCGGAAGAGGCGGCTCGCCAGTTGGCGGCAGCTGAGGAAGAGCTGGATGCCCGACAATCCGCATCTACTGATCTCGACACCGCACGCATTGCTCGGGACCGCCTTCTGGAGGCAAAAGAGAACCTTAGTCAGCAGGTTGCAAGTACTCGGGAAGACATCGGGCGTTTGCTCGGTGAGCTCCGCAGCCTGGAGGCGGTGGGGGTCCATGAGCAGTTGATCCAGGCACGGGCGACACAGGAAACCTGTCAACGCCGGGTGGTCAAGATCGAGGAAAACATTGCGGCTCTGGAGCTGCTCGCAACGACACTGGCGGGCGCGCAGCAGCGCTTGAAAGATGCTTACTTCAAGCCGGTTGAGCAGGAACTACAGCCTTTGCTCGGAATCGTTCTGGGTAAGACCGACATTGTTCTGAGCGAGGCGTTCCAGGCAGAAAAGCTCCGTCGCGGAGATTACAATGAAAGCGTGGAGGCACTGAGCGGCGGCACGCGCGAGCAGGTAGCGGTCCTAACGCGGCTGGCATTCGGGCGGATGATGGCTCGGCAGGGGACACCGGCGCCTGTGTTTCTGGATGATGCCCTTGTGTATTGTGATGATGATCGGCTGGGGGCGATGTTCAACGCCCTGCATGCCGCGTCGGTCGATGTGCAATGCATCGTGCTGACCTGTCATGAGCGTGCGTTTCGGGATATCGGCGGTGTTCAGCTGACGACCGGGAACTGGTCGGTCTGAAAATGTATCGCTGAGCCAAAATATCAAACAGAACAAGTTACAGGATCCGTCGGCGGAGAATACTGCGTGCCTGCGAATCTCCTGCGGCGCGGCTGGTGACCGCGGTTGATTGCGAAGACCGTTAGCCTCACGTTCGAGAGTAAACCTATCAAACTGCCAGCGCCCTCAACACCCGCGCCATATTGGCCAGCACGTCCTTAGACTTCACCCGCTTGATCACGCCCTCGCATTCTTTGCGCAGAGAAGCTGCTTCGTCGTGCGTTTCCAAACCGGCATTTTCCGCATTGAAATACAGATCCGACACTTCCACCCCCAAAGCTTCTGCAACGATGGGCAACATGCCGGCGCTTAGTCGGTTGGCGGACGTTTCGTACTTTTGAAGCTGCTGATGGCTAACGCCGATTTCGGTGGCTAGGGCTTGCAGTGTGATATTTTGGCTTTGCCGGAGCGCGCGGATGTTGGAGCCAACAATTCGGTCGAGATCGTTCGGAGACCGGGAGGCAGGCGCTTTCACTTTTTTCGGGGGCATCTGTTTCTCCTCGGTGTTCGGCTCGTCGACTTGGTCTGGGTTACTTCCCATAAACCCAATAGTAGCGCCCAATTTCCGGATAAGTTTTGCAAAATCGCAATCTTTGAGAGAAATTCTAACCCGCTAACTTTCGAATGCGCACGGGATCAGCAATGTCCATCTCCAAAGTCACCGAGCCACAGGCCGTCCTCGATGCGATCGCTGAATATCGCCGCGGTCCGGACGCTTTCCTCCAGAAGTACAAACGCGGGGAAGCGAGGGAGTACTATGTGGTGCATGAGGGGGAAGCGTTGCGGTCAAAGGCAATCCTCGCTGGCGCACATTTTCATCAGCATGGGACAGATATCGGCAAGTTTGTCGGTGGCGCGGGTGTTGCGCGCCAATTACAAAAATTGGGGTTCGAGATGGTCATCCGGCGGGGTGAAAAGGACGTTCCAATCGGAGAGATCTCATCGACTGAAACGCCTCACGGACATTCGTTTCGTATTGGCGCGCACTATAATCGGCGTGCGGATATTCATGAAGTGTATGGCGGACAAATGCAGGGCGGGATTTCAACGCCGGCTGATGCGCCCTTTGTCTTCATCTTTACAGGCGACGCCGGTGAGCAGCATGGCTACCGAGACGGCTGGCAGGAAGACCATGAGACATTCCTTTATACCGGCGAAGGGCAAAAGGGAGATATGACCTTCAAAGCGGGGAACCGCGCGATCCGGGATCACGCCGCTGACGGAAAGGCCATTCTGCTTTTTAAGGCGCTCGGTAAAGGCAAGCCCGTCGAGTTTATGGGTGAATTTGTGTGTGCGGGCTGGGAAATGATCGACTCGCACGACATCGACAAGCTGGAGCGCAAGGCTATTCAGTTTCACCTCGTGCGGGCTGATGCTGTTGCCGAATCTGAAACAGACGAAGAGTTAGAAGATCAACCTATTGCACCGATCGATGATCTGCGGACGTCAGCCTATGAGGCGGCGACCGCGGTCAGGAACACCAATCCCAAGGAGGCGCGACGCGTATATCGTCAGCGCAGCGCAAAGATTAAAGCTTACATTCTTGCGCGCGCCGGCGGGGTCTGTGAGCTGACGGGTGAGAAAGCCCCGTTCCTTACAAAATCGGGCCAACCATATCTGGAAGTCCATCATACACAGCGGCTTTCAGACGATGGGCTCGATCACCCCCGCTGGGTTGCTGCCATCAGTCCGACGGCGCACCGGGAGATCCATTTTGGTGAGCGGGGCGATGAGCTCAACGAGCGTCTCAAAGAGATCATCGCGCAGAAAGAAACGTCGATCGGGCGCTAAGATTGCCATTCGCGCTCGGGAATGGCTCCATCGAAGCGAGCAGAAAGTCTGATTCGGTATGAGCGTACCGCCTGGGTGGGAAGATCCGTAGACAATGGAAGGTGGCCTCCACTTACCAGGATTGGCTGAGCTCCTGCGCCGCTGCGTGTCGATCGATTTGGAGGTCGACCCCAGCGCCGCAAAGATCTTCGCCTTTGCGGGCGTGCGCCAGGCGTCCGATAGAAGTATCGCTTTTCGATCCCCGAAATCGGCGCAGGACAACTCTCTCGCGCTAAATAGCGCCATCGACGCTCTTGAAGAATTCGTTGCGCCTGATGATTTCCTGATCGGTCACAACATTCTCCGGTTTGACCTTCCGCAGCTGATCGCGGTGCGGCCCAAACTCAGCGGGCTGACAGACCGCGTCATCGACACGCTCTGGCTCAATCCGCTCGCCTTTCCCAAAAACCCTTACCACCGACTGGTGAAGCACTATCAGGACGGCCGGCTGCTGGCCGGACAACTCAATGACCCCGAACGGGATGCCAGGCTTGTCTTTGAGGTTCTGGGCAATCAAATCACCGCGCTGTCGGCTATGGATCAATCCCATCCCGACGTCCTGATCGCCTATCATTTCCTCTCGACTTTGGGCGAGGCGCAAGCGGGGTTCGACGCCGTCTTCACCCATATCCGTAAGGCAGCCCGCCCTGACCAGCCTAGAGCGCGCGATGCCGTTCGTAAGCTGTTGGTGGGTGCGGCTTGCAGTCTGAAGGTCGAGCAACTGAACGATCGACTCTCGGAACCATCACGGGGCTGGCCAACGGCCTATGCCCTCTCTTGGATCAGTGTGGCTGGCGGCGAGTCGGTTATGCCGCCTTGGGTTAGGATCCAGTTCCCAGAGGCGGCGCGGATCGTCCGCGACCTGCGAGATACGCGCTGCGGGTCCTCATCCTGCTCCTGGTGCGCAGAAAAGAACGATCCGAAGCGCGCGTTGAAGAACTGGTTTGGGTTCGATGCCTTCCGCCCAGAGCCTAAAGATGCGGAAGGCGTTCCGCTTCAGGAGCGGATCGTTGCCGAAGCGATGCAAGGCCAGAGCGTTCTGGGTATTTTGCCGACGGGGACAGGTAAATCTGTCTGCTATCAGGTGCCCGCGCTCTCCAAGTATGAGAAGACCGGTGCCCTCACCGTTGTGATTTCGCCGCTGGTGGCCTTGATGGCTGACCAGGTCCGGGGGCTTGCCGAAGCCGGCGTTAGCGGCTGTTTCACAATCAATGGCATGTTGTCGCTCCCCGAGCGCCAGGCGGCGCTGGAGGCGGTAAGGCTGGGGGACGCCGCCATCCTCTTGATCGCGCCAGAGCAGCTGCGCACACCTTCGGTGCGATCTGTGCTCCGACAGCGAGAGATTGGCTATTGGGTGATCGATGAGGCGCATTGTATTTCCAAGTGGGGCCATGATTTCCGGCCCGACTACAGATATGTTTCCCGCTTCATCGGGGAGTTTTCTGGCGACGAACCGCCCGCACCGGTAATCTCTTTAACCGCCACGGCCAAACCAGAGGTCGTTCAGGACATTCGATCTCATTTCAAAACGAAGATCGATGTTGATCTCGCAGTTTTAGATGGCGGGTCAGTCCGCACCAATCTCAGCTTTCGGGTTGAGAGGACGACCAAGGCCACAAAGTATGCAGACGTTCTTCAAACCCTGAAATCGGATCTGCCGCAGGAGGGGCGATCGGGCGCCATTGTGTATTGTTCCACGCGGACCGGCACGGAGCGTATGGCCGATTTCCTGAAAGCTCAGTCTCTTGAGGCTGAGTGCTTCCACGCGGGGCTCACCCCTGAGACGAAGCGCGACATTCAGGAACGCTTCCGGAGCGGGTCTTTAAGGATCATTGCCGCGACCAATGCGTTTGGAATGGGCATAGACAAGCCAGACATCCGATTGGTCATTCATAGTGACGTTCCCGGATCCCTTGAAAACTACATGCAGGAGGCCGGCAGGGCAGGGCGCGACCGGCTACCGGCTACTTGCGTCCTTCTGTATGCAGAGGAGGATGTCGAACGCCAGTTTAGTCTCTCGGCGCGTTCTCGCTTAGAGAAGCATGAAATCGCAGCGCTCCTCAAAGCTATTCGGCGTCTCGATCAACGCTTTCAAAATGAGGGTGAGGTTGTCGCGACCCCCGGCGAGATCATCAAAGAAGAGGGAGACCGAGAGTTTATGCGTGACAGCGCGACCGACGATACGCGCGTCAAAACCGCTATCGCGTGGCTCGAAGAAGCTGGATTGCTCACGCGCGAGCACAACCGAACGCACGTCTACCCCTCCTCACTGAAAATACGAAGTGTCGATGAAGCAAGAGCGATCATTGCCGACGCCAAACTAACAGAGCGCCGCCGGGCACAGCTTCTCAGTATTGTGGGTCACCTCGTTGATGCTGAGCCTGATGCCGGTGTTTCAACGGATGAGCTTTCGTCCGTTTCAGGATTGCCGGCGAGCGAACTGAGAAAAGCGCTCATCGATCTAGAAACCTTAGGGATCGCCACCAACGATACAGCTTTGACAGCTTATGTGACCGTTGGCGTCGCAGAAACTTCAATACAGAAGTTTCAGCAGGCGTTGCAGCTCGAAAAAGACTTCATTCAAGAAATGGAGGAGGTAGGCGCTGATGATACAGATGGAACAAAGCTCACCCTTCATATTTCTGGGGTCTGTCAGCGTCTGAGAGATCAGGGATATGCTTTCGTTCGACCCGATGTGTTGCAGCGGATGCTTAAGAGCATTGCTGAAGACGGGCGAGATGACAGTGGGGGGCAGGGGAGCCTGAGGCTCCGAAAGCCCAATCGCTCGACCATCACTTTGGAGCTTCAAAGGTCTTGGAGGGCCATTCGAGAAATTGCTGATTTACGTCGGCGCGGCGCTGAACTCATCCTAAGCGCCCTTATCGGAGCAGTCCCCCCGCGCACGCGCGGAAAGGACATTCAGGTGGCCACTACTGTTGGCAAACTCAGCGCAGCGCTGTCTTCAGATGTTTTGCTTGCAAGCTCTGTCAGTAATTTGTCCAAGCTTCTCGACCGGGCATTGCTTTGGTTGCATGAGCAGGAGATCATCACTCTGGGGCGGGGGCTTACGATATTCCGGCCTGCCATGACGCTTCAACTTAGCCCTGGCACCCAAGCTTTCACAAAGCGTCATTTTGATCCGCTTGCCGATCACTATGCGGAGCAAACGATACAAACGCATGTAATGGCGGCATTTGCTGAGCAGGGCCTGCTCTCAATGAATAGGGCGCTCTCACTATCTCAGGACTATTTTTCCTTGGAGCGTGACGTGTTCTTACGGCGTTGGCTACCAAACAGGAGCGCTGATCTTCGGCGCCAAACGATGCCGGCGTCTTGGCAAAAGATTGTGGGAAGTCTCGGTAACCGTGTTCAAATGGACATTGTTTCTGATGAGCGGGATCAAACCAATGTGCTCGTTCTGGCGGGGCCTGGGGCTGGAAAGACAAAGGTGCTGGTGCACCGAATTGCCTTCTTGATACGGGTTCGGCGGGAAGACCCCAAGGGGATTCTGGTTCTCGCTTATAATCGCCATGCCGCTCAAGAAATCCGTGTACGCCTACGGGCGTTGATTGGTGAAGATGCTACGGGCGTTAACATCTCAACCTGTCATGCTTTTGCGATGCGCTTGGTGGGGATGAGCTTCATCGGGCGCTCGGACATGCAGACAACAGCAGATTTTGATCGTGCGATCGAGGCGGCCACACAATTGTTGAATGGAGACGGCCTAACTACCGTCGAGGCCGAGGCCCAGCGAGACACCCTGGTCCAGGGTTACCGGTGGATCCTCGTTGATGAGTATCAGGACATTGGCCCTAAAGAATACGGGTTGGTCGCTGCCATCGCCGGTCGGAGCCTGGATGATCCAGATCAACGCCTCAGTCTTTTCGCTGTCGGCGATGATGATCAGAACATTTATGCGTTTGGCGGCGCCAGCGTCGAATACATTCGAAAGTTCGAGGCGGATTATTCGGCAAAGCCGGCATTTTTGGTCCAGAACTACCGTTCGACGCGGCATATCATTGAAGCGGCGAACTCTGTGATCGCGCCGGCGAAGGAGCGTATGAAGACCGCTCACCCAATTGAGATTGACCAGGGGCGGCGGACTGCGCCGAAGGGCGGCGCGCTCCAGTCTCTCGACCCAGTGGCTCAGGGGCGTGTACAGCAACTGAAGGTGAAGGGTGGTCATAAGGACCAGGCGGTCGCTGCCGTAAATGAATTGAAACGTCTATCGCAACTTGTGCCCGACTGGGACTGGAAACGAGCGGCGATCATCGCGCGGCAATGGAAGTATCTTCAGCCGGTGCGCAGCTATTGCGAGGACCTGGGTATCCCCATCGATATGGGCAATGAAGACTCTCTTCCACTCTGGCGTTTGCGCGAAACCCAGGCGCTGGTCGAGTTCGTCCGGGGGCGTTTGGGAAAAATGGTGAGCAGCGACGAGCTATCCACATTCATTGCGTCCCATCCATCCAACAATTGGTGGTGCCTGCTCCAAGAAGCCATCAAAGACCTTGAAGTCGATATTGGAGCTCGATCGATCCCGATCGATGAGGTGCTCGAATGGCTGGCAGAATGGCTAAAGGGGGCACGCCAGGCCCCCCGTGGTCTGATGTTACTGTCAGCCCATGGCGCGAAAGGATTGGAGTTTGATCACGTCGTGGTTTTAGACGGAGGATGGGATCAAGCCTCCAAAAACGAAGACGCAGATGCGCCGCGGCGCCTCTATTATGTCGCGATGACGAGGGCCAAGCAGAGCCTTTCATTGATCTGGACCGGTGGATCCAATGTCTTCGCAAAGAACGGCGAGCGCGGAGATATTGTAGAACGAGATGTTTTCTCAGATCCAACCGATCTGGCACGCTGCCATCGCATCTATCAATCCGTCAGTATGCGGGATGTCGATCTATCCTATGCGGGCCGGTTGAAGCCAGGCGATCCTGTATTGAGCGCGATTGCAGCGGCGAATATTGGTGACTCTGTCACACTTATCTGGTCAGATCAAAGATGGTGGATCGAGAGCGATACTGGCGTTCGGCTGGCACGGCTCTCGAACGCTTTTGCCCCGCCGCATGGATCAAGATTTGAGCGTGGAGAGATTCATGCCTGCATTTCGCGGACGACGGGTGATGTCTCACCAGACTGGCAGCATCAGTTGAAGAGAGAAACGTGGGAAATCATTATCCCGAGCTTGACCTTTCAATGACGACATCAAACCGGCTCAGCCGGCATCGTCGAAGCCATTTCAGCGATCGCTTGAAACTCACTCAAAAACTCTGGCCGATACTGCATCAGATAACGTACGATCCTGGGGTTGCCGAGGAGCTTCGAGATGTAGCCCTTGATGACGGTGAGCTGCAGGTGGTCTTTGCCATACGACTCCTGAATGGAAGTGATAGACTCTTGTAGCCTCGCCAACTCCCGCTCCATACGCGCCATGGTTTCCGGGGTGACGCTCATGACCCGTTTGGGTTTGGCGCCGTCGACGAGCTGAGACTGCGGGGTGCCGGCTAGAATCGCAGAGGCATAGGCGACGGTATAGTTGTTCGCATTGACGAGTAGTTCGGCCGCTTCGATCTGCCGGAGCGATTTCATTTTCCGTAGGATTTCGAAGAGCGCCATGGGGCAGGGCTTATCTTTAAGGATGGCGACTGCCTCGTCACAGATGCCGTCCAGCATGCGAACCTTGCGCCGGACACTCATAGGCTGGAGGTCGAGCGCCTTGGCGATCTTTTCTTCTGGGACGCCGCGATCGATCGCTTTCCGGATCATGCGGTGTTCCTGGACCGGGGAAAGCCGACTGATCCGTTTATTGTAGGTGAACGCTTCATCATCGGTGGCAACCAGACATTCGACCTCTTTGATGCCAAGATCCTTCAAAGCTTCGAGCCGAACATGGCCATCCACCAGCAGATAGGTGTCCCGCTGTTTAGGGTCGCGCGCCACAACCGGTGGCTCCACCAGTCCGACCTCATTTATGGAGGCCAGGATCTGGCGGTATTTCTGGCTGAGTTTGAGGGTCGCTTGCAAAGTACGCAGCGGGAGAATGGAGACAATTGGGAGGGTGATGCAGTCTTGCTCGAACGCGGCGAAGACCTTGGCTTTAGGGTCGAATGGGTCGGTCATGACGTTCCTCCAACCACGAGGCTGTCCTCAATATATTGCGGCAGTGAGCCGAGACCTTCGGCGCGCAGCAGGTTCAAGAACGCTTCATCTTTTTTGAGGGCCCGAAAGGCTTCGATCACGAATAGCAGCTTGCCCTGAGTGACCTCCGCTTTCTTGATAATGAGCTTTTGCCGATCCGCCTCCTGTCGATATGCCCGGACCAATGCGTCACTGGTCAGAGGACGCTTCGCTCCGGTTCGGCCGGCGGGAGAGGACCTGATATGTGGTCCACGCCGTTGGCGCTGTTGAAGAAGCTTCAAGACCGCGGAGAGCTTTTTCCCTCGCAGCTTCTTTTCCATATAGACTTCAGTCAGCGCGCGTTGCGCGCCCTCATCATCGGTCCTGGAGATATCGATGGCGAGATTGAGCGGGATGAGCCCTGTCTCTACGGCTGCGACGAGACGCTCCTCTCCGCGTTCCAGAAGCCCCGCAATCATGCTGACATATTCAGTGGAGACACCAATCTTGCCCGCGATCTGGCGGTCGGTGTAGCCGCGGTTCCTAAGGGAGCCGATCTCTTGCATTAGATCGATGGCTCGGTGCTGCCGGCGCGCGCAATTCTCAACCAGGCTCATGACCAGGCAGTCGCTTTCTTCCGCCTGTATGATGACGGCGGGAATCTCGGACTGCCCGAGCTCCACAAAGGCTTCCAATCTGCCTTGGCCGCAGACCAGATCGTATTCGGCGGGATCGGTATTCTTGCGGACTGCGACGGTGATGGGGCGTTTTAAACCCACCTTGGCAATGCTCTCGACCATGTCTGCGAAATTACGTCGGTTGCGGACACGGGGATTGAGGATCCGAATTCGGTCGATTGGGATCACCGTTACCTGACTTGGTGCGCTCTCATTATACTCGTCGTCGATCATAACGCCTCCACAAGCTGAGCCCTTCGGGACATGAGAAAGAGGTAGTCGAGCGTGTCGAACCGATAGGCATCGAGGCCGAGGCCATTTTGCTCGCTCAAGCGAAGCTTTTCAGAAGTGATGTCCAAGCTCGGTAGGAGAAAATAGTCTTGCGGGCGGCGGTTGAACTCATCCATCCGCACGGCAATCGTGACGTCTGGAACTAGGCCAGCATCAAGACGCACGTGCCAGCGCAGAGAGCCGGCTACAGTTGCGCTACATCGGGCAAGGACAACGGAGAGGGCAAACTCGTCGTTCACGCAGATCAGCTGCGTGGCAGCATCGACCTCAGCCTTTCCGCCGGCCGTTTGTATGCCTGAGATGACGTCCGCTACAAACTGAGGATGGGCGGCGCGCAGGCGCCGGTTGATTTCGATGTAGCGGTAGTCCCGCTCCGGATCATAACCAATCAGCTGGTAAGCCCGCAGGAGGCTGCCGAAACGGTGCCTGTAGGCGCCTGAGGACGGCATGGTCTCGCACTCATCTATAATGAAGCCTGAGAGCACGCCCTTCTGCTGCAGAAGGCCTCGCAGCTTTGTTAGGAGGTCTTCATCAGAGAGGTGTTGGCTGCGCGCATCAACGATCTGCCGGGCCCGGAGGAAAAGGGCTTCCTCGACGATTGCCGGGAAGGCGTCGTTGGCGCGGATCCACATCTCGCGCGGGTTTTTGATGCGGCGCTGTTTCAGCTTGAAGGAAACCCGGTTGTAGACGTTGTGACCGATGTATTTTTCATTGATCAGAATCTGATGAACGGCGGCGCGGGTCCATGGGCGGCCAAAGTCTGTCAGGACACCACGAGCATTGAGCAGAGCAGCGATTTGCGTTTCGGAAAGGCCTCTGAGGACGAACAACGCGTAGATTTCTCGGACAATCTCGCATTCCTCCTCTGGTCCAGGGATGAGAACCACCCGATCAGTCTGTAGGCTCTTTCGTTCCCCCTTGGAGAGTTCTCCTTTCGGCGATCCCTGCTCATCGATGAGCAGGCGGCGCAGCCCGTAACCGGGATTGCCGCCTTGGCGATAGCCGAGCTCCACAAGCCGGCACTGACCAGCAAAAACTTTGACCGAAAGCTCCCGGCTGTATTCGCCGGCCATGACGCGCTTGACAGTCTTGAGAAGGTTCGAGCCGATGCTTCCGTCATTCTCGAACTGCTCGCCGCAATAGTGAACCCTTATTCCGGCGCGGGAGCAGACATACTCATGATAAGCGCCTTCATCGGCATTTTGAAACCGGCCCCAGCGGCTGACATCATATACAAGGATCGCCTGAAAGTCGGCTTGGCCGGATGAAACGGTGGCGATCAATGACTGTAAGGCTTCACGTCCATCCAGCCTCAAACCCGACCGGCCGGAATCCTCATAGACACGGATGATTTCATAGCCCCGGTCCTCAGCGTAGCGGCGGAGGACATCAAGCTGATTTTCGGTCGAGTACTTCTGGTGGTCGGTCGACATACGGACATAAGCAACCACGGGATCGCGCGTTGCCTGATCATCTGGCGCGTGCGGGCGCGTTGTCGGCTGTCTCCTTCCAGACACCTCAACAAATCCTCATTATCAGCAGATAGGCCCTTCAAGCTAAAAGAAGGGAACGAGTTCGGATCAACTTCATAACCGAAGGAGGCAGGAATGTCGTTTCCGAAAGAGGGCAAGTTCTTTCCCCCAGGAGACGGGGCAGGGAGCAAACATCGCTATGCAGCCGAAATTGCCGGCGCCTTAAATCGATCGCTTGGCGCAAATCGCGCGCGGATCAAGACGGCCGTGGCCTGGACAGGGGCGAACGAGCGCACCGTCAAAAACTGGTTCTCCGGCAAGTATGGTCCGAGCGGGGAGCACCTCATTGGACTTATGCGGCATTCGGAAGATGTACTTGAAATTGTTCTAGAGCTGTCGGGCAGGTCGGTGCTTTTACATCCGGTGCGATCGGACCGTGCCGAACAGTTGTTGCGAGAGCTCATGGTCGTGCTTCGGGTGGATACTTAGCTATCGCGCTTGTCATCGTCTCTTCGGAGACGGTGTCGCGCCGGAGCTTCATTGCCGGCGAGTAGCGGTTCGTCACTCTGACTCCGTCTTATGCTACGGGCGTAGAAGCAATCGTTGGGGCCGACGTGGCCAAACCACAGAAATTAGTCCAAAGGTGCGGGAGCGAGTCCACTGTAAGGTGGCCCTTGTAAGACTAATTCGACCCGCTTGACTCATCGTTCCCTGCCCACGCTTGTTAGGTTCGAAGTATAATAGGGGATAGGCATCCATGTTCGCCAAGGCGTTTCGATTATTTGTCTCATCAACCTTTCAGGACTTCGGCGAGGAGCGCCGCCTCCTTCAGGAGCGGGTATTCCCGGTACTTGAAGCACACTGCGCCAAGGAAGGCTTCGGTTTACGCACAGTTGACATGCGCTGGGGCGTCAATGACGACGCGCAGCTCAACCAGCGCACAGCGGAGATTTGTCTGGGTGAGGTAATTGAGGCGCAGGGCTATCCCGCGCCCAATATCCTGATACTGATCGGCGACCGCTATGGATGGACGCCGCTGCCGTTTGCAATAGCGCGCGACGAGTACCGGGCGGTTCGCGATTGGCTGATCGCTCGAAATAGAAATAATACTGTGGCCGATCTCGAAAGGGTTTACGCGCTGGATGAGAACCATTTGGTTCCGGGCGGATTGACCACGGCTGGTGGCGACCTAATCGCCGCTTACACGTTGCTCTCTCGGGAAGATGACCTTTCAGAATTAAGGGACCCCGAAGCTTGGACTTCAGTGGAGGCGAATCTGCGGGATGGCGTTCAGGCGGCCGCGCGGTATTTGTACGCACAAGGCCAGCTATGCGCCTCCGAACTTGACAAGTACTTGCTGTCCCTGACCGAACAGGAAATTCGCAAAGGTCTAGAACAGGTTGCTGGCAGTGATGGCGCGACGGCTGCGAACTCGATCGCTTGGGTGCGCACACGCGGCATCGCCGAGCCACCGGTCCGGGCGCTGACGGACTTGCTACAGAAGGCGCTTCCTGGAGAAAACGTGCTGCGCGCCGAGCTTCCAGCCGAAAGCGCAGGGTATGCCGACCACTTCGTCGTAGAGATCACCCGCAAGCTGATTGCGGCGATAGACGCGCAAATCGCGCAATTCAAATCTCGCGCTCAGATGCGTGACTTCGCGCTGCAGACCGAGCGCGCGATTCACGCCTCTTTTGCCGCGGAGCGCCTGCGCGTTTTTTGCGGTCGCGAGCGCAATCTTGCGACAATCGCCGCCCATGTCGTCAGCGATGCCCGCCATCCTTTGGTACTTACCGGTATCTCCGGGTCTGGCAAGACAGCGCTAATAGCGAAGGCGGCAGCGGAGGTGCAGGGCGCGGTTGTGCAGCGGTTTGTTGGCGCGAGCGCTTCCTCCGCCAATCAGCGCAATCTCCTGGTTTCGGTTGTCGAGGACCTCGCCGCGCTTGGGGTCGCGTCTCTGCCCGCACAGTGGGAGGAGGACGGCAACGGCTTCGTCAATCAGGTGCGCGACATCCTCGCCGCCCTCGACCAGCCGGTCGCAATCTTCATCGACGCGCTCGACCAGCTGCGCCCGCCCTATCGGCCTATGTGGCTGCCGCAACAGCTGCAGCCGCAGGTGAAACTCATCGTCTCGGTGCTGGATGACGCAGCCTACGCGGCCGAGCGCAGCATCGTCCAGGGCCTGCGCCGCAGCCTGCCCGCGGACGCCTTCCTCGCCATAGAGCCGTTGAGCAAGGAAGACGGCGCTGACGTCCTCGCTGGCCTCCAGCGGGAGGTGCAGCGCGGCCTTTCGCGCGAACAAGAAGCCTTCATCCTAAAGCGGTTTGAGGCCGCCGCTGCCTCGCCGCTTTTTTTGCGCATTGCCTTCGCCATCGCGCGCCGCTGGCGATCCACGGATGATCCGCATACGTGGGGTCTGGCGGAGGATTTGACCGCGCTGATCGGCCAATTCCTTGATGAGCTTTCAACCGTGCATCACCATGAGCCGCTGCTGGTGCGCCGCGCGCTGGGGCTGATCGCGGCGGGGCGCGAGGGATTGTCGGAAAGCGAAGTGATAGCGGTGCTTTCGCGCGATGCAGAGGTGATGGCGGGCGTCTCGTCCGAGCAGTTTGGCGCGGTGACGGACCGGCTGCCGGACTCGGTGTGGGTGCGGTTGAAGCGCAGCCTTGCCGCCCTGCTCGTGGAAAAAGGCGAGGAAGGCGAGCCGCTGATCAGCTTCTTCCATCGCCAAGTGATAGAGGTGGTGCGGGACCGGTTCTACGCGCCGGAGAAAGCCGCGCTACACAGGGCGCTGGCAGCACATTTCGATCCGTCTCCCGATCACGTCGATGCCGACCGGCCATGGACGCGCCGCAGCTTCGCTGAATTGCCGTTCCAGCTGTTTCAAGCAGGGATGCGCGAGCGGCTCGACGCGCTGCTGACCGATCCTGTTTGGATTGAGGGAAAGTTCATCGACTTGCGCGGCGTGGACGAGCTGGTCAGCGACTATCAGAGTTTCGCCAATCCGGAGTTGCCCTTGCACCGACATATCGGCGCCGCACTGCGGCTCGCGGGCCCCATTTGCGCGCGCGATCCGCGGCAGCTGATGCCACAGCTCCATGGCCGTTTGATGAGCACGGACAATGCAGACTATGCCCCCTTCATCGCCGCTCTGGAGGCCCGCGCGCCCGCCGGCGCCCTGTTCGAAACCCGTCCCGCCCTGACGCCCCCGGGCGCGGAAATCGCAAGGGTAAGAGGCGATGACGGCGGGTTCGCTGCGCTGGCAGTGCTGCCAGACGGGAGCCTCGCCAGCGGTTGTTCTGATGGCACCATCCGCCTGTGGGACCCGGCCGACGGCGCGGACGTCGCCGGGCTCGAAGGGCATGGTGGCTGGGTCACGGCGCTGGCGGTGCTGCCGGATGGGCGCCTCGCCAGCTCTTCATCTGATCGTACCATCCGCCTGTGGGACCCGGCCAGCTGCACCGAAACTGCTAGACTGGAGGGCCACGGTGGCTGGGTCATGGCGCTGACGTTGCTGCCGGACGGGCGCCTCGCCAGCGGCGGGAGGGACGCTACCATCCGCCTGTGGGACCCGACCACCGGCGCCGAAACCGCAAGGCTGGAGGGGCACAAAAGCGAGGTCTTGGCACTGGCGGTACTGCCGGACGGGCGCCTGGCCAGCGGCTCGAGTGACCGCACCATCCGCCTATGGGATCTGGCCACCGGCGTGGAAACCGCAAGGCTGGAGGGCCATGACGACGGGGTCGCTGCGCTGGCAGTGCTGCCAGAAGGGCACCTAGCCAGCGGTTCATCTGATGGCACCATCCGCCTGTGGGACCCGGCCAGCGGTGCGGAAATCGCAAGGCTGGAGGGCCATGACGGCGGGATCATGGCGCTTTTAGTGCTACCGGACCGGCGCCTCGCCAGCGGCTCACATGACCGCACCATCTGCATGTGGGACCCTTCCAGGGGCGCCGAAACTGCCAGACTAGAGGGCCACGAGGGCTGGGTCACGGCGCTGGCGGTGCTGCCGGACGGTCGCCTGGCCAGCGGTTCATTTGATCGTACCATCCGCCTGTGGGACTGGACGACTGCCGCAGTAACCTCAGCGCTGCAAGGCGATGGCAACGCGGCCCGTGCGCTGGCGGCGCTTCCGGACGGGCGCTTGGCCAGCGACGGGACGGGCGCTACCATCCGCCTGAGGGATCCGGCCACCGGCGCCGAAACGGCAAGGCTGGAGGGTCACAAAAGCGAGGTTGATGCGCTGGGGGTGCGGCCGGACGGGGTGAGGGCGCTGGCGGTGCTGCCAGAAGGGCACCTCGCCAGCTGTTCATCTGATGGCACCATCCGCCTGTGGGACCCGGCCAGCGGTGCGGAAATCGCAAGGCTGTGGGGTCATCGCGGCGTGGTTAATGCGCTGGCGGTGCTGCCGGACGGGCACCTCGCCAGCGGCTCACATGACCGCACCATCTGCCTTTGGGACCCTTCCAGCGGCGCCGAAACTGCCAGACTGGAGGGCCACGAGGGCTGGGTCACGGCGCTGGCGGTGCTGCCGGACGGTCGCCTGGCCAGCGGCTCGGATGACCGCACCATCCGTCTGTGGGACCCGGCCACTGGCGCCGAAGTCGCAAGGCTGGAGGGCCATGGCGACGGGATCAGGGCGCTGGTGGCGCTTCCGGACGGGCACTTGGTCAGCGGCGGGAGGGACGCTACCATCCGCTTGTGGGACCCGACCACCGGCGCCGAAGCCGCAAGCCTGGAGGGCCACAACAGCGAGGTCTTGGCACTGGCGGTACTACCGGACGGGCGCCTCGCCAGCTGTTCATCTGATCGCACCATCCGCCTATGGGATCCGGCCAGCGGCGTGGAAACCGCAAGGCTGGAATTGGATGGCCAAGTCCTTTGCCTCGCTGCTTTGCCGGGTGGCTGCATCGTGGCGGGTGACAGCCTCGGCCGGCTACATTGGCTGGCGATCAAAGGGGAAATCGGGGAAGTGGGCCAACAAACGTCTTCTGTGCAGCGCGCCCGCGTTTCGCCGCCTCAGGCTTCGCCAACGCCGTCTCAGGTTATCGTTCAATCGACCGATCCTCTGGCACCTGCTCCGGCACGACCGGATACGCATCCATCCGGGAAGAAATCCGCGGCGGAGTTCACCGGAACCCACGCGTCGAAGCCGCCTCGCAGGAAGCAGAGCGCGTCGCGCCTTCGTTCAGTGATCCTGTACCTTACCCTCATCGCCGCACTGATGGTCGCGGCAATCCTGGTCGGCCCTTTCTACGGCGTTGCGCAGGCGCGCGATGCCTGGCATGCCGCGATTGAATTGCTGGCCTCGTGGCGATGACGCCTGCCAGCCCCAGCGCCACGGAAGTCCAGCGTTCGAGCTCATCTCGTAGATCCGCTGCATGACATTAGGAGCTACAGCCGTGATGTCGGTGTAGAAGCCTTGAGGCCGCTGGGCACGGTGGTTGACCTCAAAAAAATGGAACAATGTGTTCCGGCACTTCAAGTCCTCGCCCGGGATCATCCAGCTTGCAGTGATGTGGGACGTAAAGGGAGTTCAGGCTCAACAGAACTCGAGGAGCGCCGCGTTGCCCGAACGATCGATCGCAATAAAGTTCTGATTATCCAACTGACAAATCCGCTCGAGCTTTCCCCTATCGAACAACGTTATCATACCTACCTGCTCGAACGCTGCATTGAGGATCAATGCTACTGGCTGGGTGCCCATGATACACAGATATTGATCCGTCCCCAGCTGGAACAGCTCGGGATAGTCATAAGGCATCTGGCGGTAGCATAATGTTCAACATCTGCGCTCAGGGGCTCGGAAGCATCTAGAGCTAGTCGCTGAACACCTCTTTCGGAAAGTGTGTCGAGGTCGAATGTGTGAAAATCCAGCGCAGTGACCAGGATGGCAAGACAGTTATCATGAGCAATGAATGGCGGCCGACAACTCTCGACCGCCACTGTTCGTCTGGCCAACTCTTTCCCTGCTTTTGAATAACCGACAATATCAGAGCCTGGGGCCATCGCGAAGTAAGTTGACTGATGAGGGTCAGACCCATCTGGAATACGCCAAACGACATTAGATCCCAAATCTATCACAGAGAACCTTTCCCCGATCGTGATCAGCTGAAACTGGATCTCGTCCGTAGAAAGAACATCGCCCCAAGGCAGAACTTCAAGCTGTGGTTCGGAGATCTGGCTTTGCACTATTAGCTCTTCGAAATTTCCGGAACGGTCGAAGAGCGCGAAGTACGGCGTTACACCCGACTCGAAAAGACGATCGCCGATGCAAGCCAAATACCGCCCGTCGGGCAACTGCGTCACTGCCAGCAAGTGAGTTGAGTTATCCAAAGTCACCATTTCGGCGAGGCGGCCGTCCATGCCATATCTGTAGACGAGCCCCCGTATTGTTGGCACAAGGATAGTCTGATCTGCGCCGCGACCCAAAGCGTATATATAGCTTCCTGGTCCTGGTATTTCAGCAATCGTTCCGCGCGGTCCCTCAAAGGCGTAGATAGGCCCTCTCCCTTTCCAGAGAGCTATGCATCCAGTGTCCAGCGGCAGAGATCGCAGCGGGCCCGGTCGGCCTTCGACCAATGGACGGATGGTGTGAAGCATGTCTCCCCACAGGTGAATTCTTGAATGTCGTCCGCACAAAGTAGCCGAAGGTGCATCGTTTTCAAACGGCCGTTTTCGACGATGCATTGCCTAATAACTTCTCGTTCGCGAAGAGCGCAAACGAAGTCGTGCTAGAGAAACAGTACCCTCGGTGCTGTAAGGGGATATCCCCGGTCTACCAAGAGAAAGACGTGCGATGAGTTGCCTGACACCACTATCGAAAGTTAAACCAAGGATAATTCTATGGATACCAAGACAGCCTTGGCGTCATTTCCATAAAGTCGGCCGATGACACTTGGATCGGCTCACCCGACGGATTGCGCCTCAGATCATACTTTTCATATCGTACTTTTGATTGCGATTGTTGAACGAGCTTCGACAATCGCGATTTGTATTCCACCAGAACTGTTTGGATTACGCGGTCTTTGGCTTCAATAGCTGCAATCAAAGCGCTTATCCGCTTATAATCTGGATGCATGCGCATCTGCAGTTCGGCATTGATCGCCGCTTTTTCTCTATCATCATGGGCTTTATCAGCTTCAGTGAGCGGAATAATGATCGCGCTATGCCTTGCTTTTTCGAACTGTTTCGCCCGCATTCTCAATTTTCGAGCTGCGTCTGCGAACTCTGGGTTCTTATCATAAAGCATAAAGTTAATCCCTACACCGAGGAAGAACACGACGATATTCCCCATCAAAAAACTCGCGACCTGCAGGATTAAATTGGATAGCGTCCATCCTTGGATTACCGACTGTTCGACAGTAGATATTGAATAATAATAGCGGGCATAACCGACGATGCTGAGCGTCAGTGCCAACAACAAAGTTCCTAAAACCCAAAGTGGCCAGCCGACATAGTTGTTATCGGTGCGCGTATAAAAATTGAACTGACGAACAAATCGACCAACTAAGTTGGCTGCTACGCTTAATCCGACGCCGACGAGGATTGTCACGCCGAGTGCTTGCAAATTGGAGCCGATGAATGGTACCTGGCGGAAGATTTCGAAGTTCAAAAGAGCTTGCGGCAGCATGATAAGTGGAAGCAAAACGCCCCATACAAAATAGCGGTTAGGTACCTTAGCGTCGCGCCCAAATTCTTCAGCTCGCATACGTTCATATTCTATTTGCGCTTCTTCGCGCTCACGAATTAGTGCTTCGTTCTCATTCCGGAACCTGGAGATAATTTCCTTCCGCCGCGCCATGAGATGGTATTTTAACTGATCGAGTTTCCTGGGTAGTAACAATCCAGAAAGTTGATTGGCTGATGTCGGCTCGGTCGATACTTGCTCAGCCTGCAAAATCGCTGGCTGCCGAAGGGGAGCAACATAGGTTGCGTACCAACTACTCATTGCCGGCGTCAGGCCGTCCGCCACGGACGCCTCATCATATGCCGAAGTTAGGGCAATTCTGTCGAATGTTGACTCCATGCGCGCGGAAGAGAAAAGGGGCTCGGCTGCCGCTCTAATGTCGAGTGAGAGGTAGGTCGCTATCGCTCCGTCGAACTTCTCATCCATATGAACGTCTGTGACGTCCAATGCGGCTTCGGCAGCCAAGTCATCCTCAACCAAACCCAGTCGGCGCCGAATTTCCAGCGAAAGAGCGGGAAATGCCACAATCGCAAATTCTTTGAGGGCCATTTCGTCTTCGAGTTGTGCCCACTTTTCCAACTGCCGTATGCGCCGGCTTGCTTCAAAACCCTGCTCTGTTTCGCGGAAGTGATGAACATAGTCTCGATAATCGCCGCAATCGATGGATTTTTCGATTTGGTTCCAGACGCGATCATGAGGCGGCTGATACTTCCGAGTACTTTCTTTGGAAGAGGACCGGTTCATTCGATTCCGAACAGTGGAAGCAAATGACTGGCGATCAGCTACTTTGCGCCAATCTAGTGTCTGCAGGCTGTCATACGGAGCCGGAAGGGGAGTATCATCAATTCGAACCACTAAAAGTTTGTCCAAATTGAATGCTCGAAGCATTTCCCCGCGGACAAATTTCGACTCGGATGCATCCGCGGACCAAATGGCGACGACTATGTTCGCAAGTTCAAGCTCTTCGTTGATCCGATCGACAAATGTGTCACCGCCCTTAAGCTCTTTGTCGAACCAGACGCTCACTCGTGCGCTTACGAGCAATCTTTCCATCTTGTTTGCGGTGCGTCGGTCGCTTCGCCGATAGGAGACAAACACATCTGCCATTTGTCCTCCTTGGCATCGATTACTATCCAGCCTGAAGGCTGAAAGGCGCGACTGCGCTTCCACTCACTTTGTACTTTGTCGCTAACCTCGTACCGACTGTCCAGCTACTTATACTGAAAGCACACCAAACATTTTCCTATTGAAAGGCGCAAACTTTCGGTTGCCTGATGCGTGCATGTCCGCAAATAATGAGATTACGCCGTAATTAAACTGGCTGCGATCTGACGCCTCACACCTTGGCGCCGGGCGCTTGGGGTAGAGCTGGTATGTCATTCACAAAATTGTTCATATCAATGCCCTCCCGGTACAAGTGGGCGATATTCTTAGGGCTGACGGCTATCGGCTTTGGGGGAGTGGGGTGGTGGCGCAGCAGTCTTGAGCTCACTCACCTGGATATACTGTATCGAGCACTGTCGGTTTTCGGTTTCAACGACACCTACAGAGACCTTCCTGCGGGACAATTTACATGGACGCTGGAAGTCGCTCGATTTCTCGGGCCGGCATCCTTGTTGATAGTCGCCAGCGCTGCTTTGTTTGACGTTCTGGGCAAAACCCGCATACGCAGGACCGCCGCCAAGATAAAAGATCTTCGAGGAGTGATCGTTGGAGCAAGTCCTTATGCATTTTCTGCGATAGAAGGGGCGAGGAGAGACGGCTCCAAACTCCTTCATTTGGGAGCTAACGCTACTAACAAAGAGGGGGCTCTTTTTCGTCTGCCCTGGGATGATCGTAGTCGTAAGGAGCTGATGCTTGCAACTTATGCTTCCCGGGCGAAATACATACTGGTTTCAGCGGAGACCGATTCAGAAACGCTCGTTTTGGCTGTCGCCGCAACAAAGCTGTCAAAACATCCTCGCGTCACCGCCATCGTAAGCGGAGGAAGACTTGCTGACGATTACTCGGACCTTCTCGCGAATGGAAACAAAGGTTGCGCGTATCCTCTCCGTATCCTCGCGGCGTCTTCTCTGTCTGCTCGTCATCTTCACCTTCATAATCCGCCATTCCTTCGCGCAAGAGCAGAAAATCAAAAACGGGTTCATGCCGTTATTGTTGGCTTTGGAGAAACTGGCGAGGCTCTCGCGCGGGACTTAGCGGTCAATTGTCTGACACTCGGTCTGGATAGGCCTAGATTGACGGTGATCGATCCTTTGATGGCAGAGCGAGAGGCCGCTCTGCGGCAACGGGTGCCGGAACTCGATGAGACAGTTGTATTTGAAGGTGTATTGGGTGGATTTGGAAACGGCCTGAACCCGCCGAAACTTCTGGACCCTGAGCATGATAAGATAACCCACGCGTATATCTGTCTGGGGAATGATGGCGACACATTGGCTGCAGAAGGCGCATTGCGCCAATGGTTGCGTTTATCTGGTCAACCAGATGTACCAGTATTTTTGAAGCTTAGGGAATCGGGGATCTTAGCAAGTTCAGAGAATACAACGGTCTTCGGTTCGACGGATCAAACCGTCGAGCTTAGTGGCTGGACGGATGATGCTTTTGATGATGCCGCATCTACTCTGCATCGATTTTATCGCACTGCCCTTTCTGAGCATAGAAAGGAAGCGCACGGTCTTGATACGGCGCAAAACTGGGATTCCCAAACGCCAGACATTCAGCGGTCCAATAGGGCTGTTGTTTCACATATTTCCGCAAAACTATTTAGTGTCGGTATTGATGCCACCCATTGGCTGGGTAAGGCGAGTATTCCATACCTGCAGCATGAAAGCGGTATGCTTGGGCGTATCGAGGCGCTCGCTAGATTGGAGCACGATCGTTGGAATGCTGAGCGCCGATGGTCCGGGTGGAGGTACTCTGGTACACCAAGGAAGGACGGGGGGAAGAAATTGGATGATCTCAAAATGCATCCTGACTTGGTCCCATATGATCTATTGGACGTGGAGAGCCAAGAATACGATCGAGCATCCATCAGGATCCTTGAGAAGCTTCTGACGACACGCGCCAGCGCAAAGCGTTGAGCGCCAGGCACAAATGCATACTAGTGGCAGACAAATAGCGTAGTCATTTATTGTTTTCTTGAGAGGCAGTTTTGGAAGACCGATCAGATGAACTTCGCGATCAGATTTGTCGGGTTGTACATGAGGCCCTCCGAGCTTGGGCCGCGGCGAACGGGGAGCAAGCCCCCCCAACCTGGTCTCGTGCGCCGGCCTGGATGAAAGCTTCTACAAGGGAAAGCGTAGAGCATGCGCTGTCGCATCCGGAGGATGGGCCCGCCGAACAACATCAGCAATGGATGACCGCAAAAATCCGCGATGGTTGGCGTTTCGGGCCGGTTAAAGATGTAAATTTACGGACTCATCCACTAATCGTGCCGTACGCAGATCTTCCTGCAGTTCAAAGGAAGAAGGATGATTTGCTGATCACTATAGTGAAAGCTCTCTCCGGCAGATAATTTCGGATTTAATTCATAAGATATGTAGCCAACTGAACCGCGCCGGGTTTGCCGGAGGCCATTTTCTTTGAGAGAGTGGCCCTATGACAGACAAGAAGCAGAGATCTCATTACTCGCCAGAGGTGCGTGAGCGAGCGGTTCGGATGGTGATGGAGCATGGCGGGGATTATCCGTCGCAGTGGGCAGCGATCGTTTCGATCGCCGGCAAGATCGGGTGCGTGCCGCAGACACTGCACGGCTGGGTCGCGCAGGCCGAGCGGGACGCCGGCAAGCGGTCCGGGCCAAGCACTGAAGAGCGCGAGCGGATCAAGATGCTTGAGCGCGAAGTGAAGGAGCTTCGCCAGGCGAACGAGATCCTCCGGAAGGCATCCGCATATTTCGCGCAGGCGGAGCTCGACCGCCGACCGAAGACATGATCGCGTTCATCGATGATCATAAAGAGGCTTACGGGATCGAGCCGATCTGCAGGGTTCTGCCGATTGCCCCGTCGACCTATCATGAGGCGGATGCGCGGCGCCCCGAACGCAGGCCGCCGCGCATCCGCCGGGACGAGACGCTGAAGCCGGAGATCCTTCGGGTCGCCGTGCGCATGTTGTCGTAGATCCCGCGCCGCGGCACGCCGCCAAGCATACGGAACGCATGGTTGTGCGCGTCGAACAGCATCTCATGCGTCTGAAGGATATAGGCGCGCACGAAGAAGGCGCGGCTGTAGCTGAGCTTGAAGTGCGCGACCTGAAGCTTCGTGCGAACACCGTCAATGACCGCCCAGTCCTCGCTCCAGTCGAACTGGAATGCCTCGCCCGGCGCGAATGAAAGCGGCACAAAAGTCCCTCGTCCGCTTGTCTGCTGCTGGACGCGGTACTCGTCTCGCCAGGCCCGTGCAAACGCCGCAACCCGGCCATACGAACCATCATAGCCAAGGCTCACCAGATCGGCATACAGCTGCTTGATCGTGCGCTTCTGTTTGCGCGGCCGCGTCATCTCCCGCCGCAGCCATGCCGACAGCCGGTCCGCATAAGGATCCAGCTTGCTCGGCCTGTCCGGCGTCCTGAAACGCGGCTCGACCACCTCGGATCGCAGATACTTGCGCAGCGTGTTTCGAGAAAGGCCCGTCCGCCGGGAAATCTCCCGGATCGACATCTGGTCGCGGTGATACCACCGCCGGATAACGCTCAATAATGCCATGTCCAACACTCCATGGTCCCCCGCTCGCCAAAGCTCGGGACCGGTTCAAACATGGGTCACTTCTCAGTGGAAATTTCTGCCCTCCCAGGGTCAATTCTCAACGGCAATCAACACATGAAAACTGCCATGGAACACGGACCCGAGCTGCCAGGGACTTATCCGTGGCCGGTCGAGGCGGGTACCGGCTCGCCGGAAGGGCGCAGGGAAAGCCGGTAGATGGCAATCCCGCCATAGGCCAGGGTCAGGACCGCAAGGTTGATGAGGTCCGGAGCGATGTCCTTAAGGCTCGCGCCCATCTGGTTGACACCGACCATGACATGAATACCTGCCGTTGTCGGAAAGAGCTGGCTGAACCAAGCGAGCCAGGACGGCATGGCCTGCACGGGCCAGGACAGGCCTGACAGGAAGTAGATTGGCAGGGAGGTCACGATCCATATCTGGACGGGTCTTTCCCGTGTCCGGAAAAAGCTGCCAAGCGCGAGCGCGCCGCAAACCGTAGCCGACACGAACAGGCCGCCAGCAATGAGAAGAACCGCCGGTTCGGCCTGGGCTCTCGGATAATCCTGGAACCAGAAGACAAAGCCGGAAAAATAGGCAATTTCCGCAGCGCCCAGAACAAAGAAGGCGAGGGCGATGCCAAGGAGTGACTTCAGCTCAAAGCCGAGCCAGCCCTGCTTTTCGCGCAATGTTGCCGCCAGCAGGGCGAG